>NZ_JBMDJF010000040.1:0-7144 GCF_057809055.1 Sphingobium sp. FG58
CAATTGGACGCCGCAAATGGGCACGTGCGTCGTGATCAATGCAGGTTGGTATAAGTCTGTCGCGATTGTCAAATTGCGCTGACGCAACCCGGCGCAAGGCACGATCAGGCGAAACAGCGAAAACGTCTTCTTCTGAGAGCGCGCGATGAAGCCTGCGTGACCAAATGAGATTTTTTCTAGTGCCTACGCCGGGATGCGCCGCACCTGCGTAGTAAAAGCCCACTTCAATCGAAACGGACACGACATCTGGTGACGCTGCTATCACATGTTCGATGATATCCACCGAACCTGCGTCGTTCCAATTTTCAAATGAAGAGGGGTTGTCACCACGGTAGAAACCCTGCCGAAACTCCTCCGCCTTCTGGTGCATGAAAGCTGAAAAATCCTTGTCCTTTGGCTCAGTGCCTATAACCACCTCTACATGTTCTTTCCACATCGCGGGATACCCAGCGGGAGCCGAAGATACTGGCTTTGTTCGATTGGAGAGCACTACGACTTGATAGGGAAAGCCGCCCGCCATTGTTACAGCGGCAAGTAAGGTCGTCCACATCATGCGCCGTTCTCCCCGGAATTGGTGGTTCTGACTTTCTCCTATTGGCAAATGATTTGTGATCCATGAATAGCCAGTTTTCGTGAGCGGCTCACCAGCAGCTTTTGGCGGCCAATGCGGTTTCTGCCTGACGCCAATCGCACTGCTTACGCCGCCTCTCTGCCATCCACTCAATCGTTACCCCGACGCGGGGGGACCTGGCTGACCTATAAAGGTTGCAAATGTGCGATCACGTGCTATAGTACATAGTGTTATAAGGTGGCGCAATGCGGATTTTCAAAACCAAATGGATTGCGCGCTTCGTCCGGCGTGAGCGAATTGACGACGCTGGTTTGAAAGAGGCTATCGCGCGAGCCGAGCGCGGTATTATCGACGCCGATCTGGGTGGCGGCCTCATCAAGCAGCGCGTTGCCCGGCCTGGCCAGGGGCGATCAGGCGGGTTTCGCATGATCGTCGCCTATCGAACGGAAGATCGGGCGTTCTTTCTGTACGGCTTTGCCAAGAATGAGCGCGAGAACATCGAGGACAGCGAGTTGCAGACCTTGAGGGACATTGCCGCCGAATTGTTGGCGCATGACGACACCGCCCTGGATGCAGCCGTGGGCATGGGCAAGCTACAGGAGATCGAAAATGGCGAAGAAGCTTAGCAATCTGACCGAAGCCCTCCTCGAAACGGCCGAGGATATGCACAGCGCCGGGCTGGTGGGCGATGAAGTCTATGAGAAGATCACCGTCCGCCACCTGGGGCCAGACGCGCCGCTCACGGCCGCACCGATTACCCCGGAAGAGATCCGAAGCGTGCGCGAGCGTGCGCATTTGAGCCAGGCCGCGCTCGCCAAATATACGAACCTGACGCCGGGCTATATCTCGCAGCTTGAACGCGGCACCAAACAGGCCAAGGGGCCTGCGCTCGCCATCCTGAACGTCATTCGCCGTAAGGGCATCGAAGCACTGTTGTGACCGTCTACTTCACGAGTCTGACGGCGGCTATCGCCTGGTCTCGGTCAAATTTTCTCAGGCAGGCATGGTCCCGGCTGCTCGTACAGAGCGGGCCGACCGGGCCATCGTCATTCGTGGAAGGTCGCGCTGTCTTCGATCGGCGCCTTGCCGATGCGGTACTTGTTGGCGGCGTGCGCCGTATCGGGGTAGCCGAATGAGATGCCGAACAGCAGCTTGAACGCCGGGTCAATGCCAAGGACACCACGGATCGTATCGGCATAGAAGCCCAGCATGGTCTGCGGGACTCCGCCCAGCCCGTGGGCGGTGAGCGAGAGCAGGAACGTCTGTCCGTACATACCGACATCGCCGGCGACCCGCACGTTGTCCCCCATGGCAGGCATGAACAGGAAGGCTACGTGCGGTGCGTCGAAGAACTTCAGATTGCGCTGGGACGCGCTGCGGCGTTCGTCCAATGCCTCGCGCGCGACACCGATCGCCTGGTAATAGGTCGCGCCCTGCGCTCTGGAGCGCTCGCCGTAGATGCCATGATAGTCGGCAAGCGAGAAGCTGAAATCGGGCGTTATGTGCCCGGTTTCATCGGCTGCAAGGATGGCTTCGCTGACCTTGTTCCGGGCCGAGCCGGACGCGATGTGAACCTCCCAGGGCTGCGTGTTGCAATTCGATGGCGCAAGTTGTGCGTCTTCAAGCACGGAACGGAGCACCGCCTTTGGCACAGGTTCTGGCAGGAAGCTTCGTACCGAATGGCGCTCGCGCAGAACGTCTCGAAACAGCTTGGGCTCAGGCACTTGGATTGTCTCCATCTTCGGCGGTAATGTATGGGATCGCACTTCGTCGATCTGGCAGAATCTCTTTGCGCGAGATGAAAACTGTCGCCGACAAGAAGGAAGGTCTGGTCACCGCGGGAATCGCCCACGTCAACGATTTGACGATGCTGGGTCGGGAAGCTGAAGTGCCTGGGACTCGCGAGCCTAGCCAAAACCCCGCGACACGACCTGGCAAATCCGCGTCAGCGTAACGCAAAAGATAGAGTCTCGCTATGACACGGCACTGAGGCGAGCCAGATCTTCCGGGAGCGGCGTCTGACCGGTGCGATTCTTGACCACAGGAAGTTCGGCAACCTTGCTGCGCCATGCATGGAGGGAGGTGAGTTCCGAAGCGATCGGCAAGCCGACAATGTCGGCAAATATCAGGCCGCAAAACAAAGTGATATCGGGCATCGAAAATCGGTCGCCTGCCAAATACGGCTGCTTTGCCAATATATCATTGAAGTAGGGCATACTGGCCACGGCGTATGCGCCGCGCCGCTGCCCCCATTCCTTCGCACCGCTCCACTCGGGCGCCCGCCAGGGTCGGAGAGCGGCGCCAAGGCCGGGGGTGCCATAATGGAAATAATCGTCGACGGCGTCGATCACCATCATCTCCGCTCGACGCTGCATCATGTGAATGAGACCCTTCTCACGCGGGGTCGTGCCGGTCAGAATCGGATTACCATCCAGATTGTCGAGATATTCAGTGATGGCCGTGGATTCGGAAATGATGGTGCCATCGTCGAGTTCGAGCACGGGAATTTTCCCGATCGGGTTCATCGCCAGGAAGCCGGGCTGCTTCTGCGCGGCCGCGATGAGATCGACGCTGACAAACTCGACCTGATCATCGAGGCCTTTTGCGGCAAGGACGATCCGGACTCGAGTAGGATGTGGTCCTGCCTGACGGTCATATATCCTCATGACGAAATCCTTTCTATCTATCAGTTGATAGGTTTCTAAGCTATCGCTATCAGGCACGTCAACGCCTATCTGCCATTTGGCAGACCGCAAGGTGCGAGGGTTCGAAATGAGCAGAAATACTAGGGAGTCCATCTTGGACGCCGCAAGGCGAACCGCGCAGGCGCGAGGCTATGGCGGCCTGAACTTTCGGGATCTTGCCGCGGATGTCGGCATCAAATCGGCGAGCATCCACTATCATTTTGCGAGCAAAGCTGACCTGGGTGCGGCGGTAGCGAGGCGCTATTGGGAAGATGCCGCCATTGCTCTGGAGGCCATATCCGACGAAACGCCGGACCCGCTGGCCTGTCTGCAGCGATACCCTGATATTTTCCGCGCGGCCCTTCAGAATGGCAACCGGATGTGCTTGGGCAGTTTCATGGCTGCAGAATATGACGACCTGCCGGATCTTGTGAAAAAGGAAGTCCAATCCTTCGCTGACGTCAACGTGGCGTGGATTGGCAGGCAACTATCCGCGGCCTCGATCGTCCCGATCGAGAACAGCGAAAAAAGGGCAAGGGCTATCTTCGGGGCCATTGCCGGGGCGCAACTCCTGGCAAGAAGCCGTTCAGATATCTCCATCTACGATTCGGCAGTCGAGGGCTTCCGTGACGCAGGGCTGTTGCCTGATTGTCGTCACCTCAGGCGCTTTCTCGAAAACGATGGTGAAGCGGGAACAAGCCCCGTGCTCGACGCTCTCGCTCACCCGTAAGCGGACTAGGGCGCGAACTCATAAATCGGGTTGAAGCTTCGGCCGGGTCGTGATTCAGACCCTCTTCTGGAATGGAGGGCGTATGACGCGGCGGCGATATGAACTGACAGACAAGGAATGGCTGATCATCGAGCCATTGCTGCCCAACAAGCCGCGCGGTGTGCCCCGTGTAGACGATCGTCGCGTGCTAAACGGCATTCTCTGGCGCTTCCGTTCCGGCGCGCCTTGGGCAGAGATCCCGGACCGCTATGGGCCATCGACGACCTGCTACAACCGGTTCGTCCGTTGGCGGAAAGCTGGGGTGTGGGACCGGCTATTGGCGGCGGTTTATGACAGCACCGCCATCCGCGAGGCTGCGGCGGCCAGAAACATCTGGGCCAACATTCCTAACCGTTCCAACCGCAAGCAGCGCTTCGCATTTTCGTCCTGGCTCTACCGCCAGCGCAATCTCGTCGAGCGCTTCTTCAACCGGATCAAACAGTTCCGAGGCATCGCCACCCGATACGACAAGGATGATGCCAACTATCTCGCCGCCATCAAGCTCATCTGCATCCGATTGTGGTGCAATGCGTAATGAGTCCGCGCCCTAAAACTCACGCAAGGATCCATAGCATGAAGATCGGCATTCTCGGCACCGGCCACCTCGGCAAAACGCTCGTCCAACTGCTGAGTGCGGCGGGTCATGACGTCAAAGTGGGCAATTCGCGGGGACCGGAGACGATCGACGCGGACACGCTCTCTTCGGGCGCTCGCGCAGTCACCGCAGCGGAGGCTGTCGTCGGCGTCGATGCGCTGATCCTGTCCGTCCCGCTCGACCGGATCCCGGGGCTCGTGCCGTTGATGGCGGACGTCGATGCGGACACCGTCATCATCGACACGTCGAACTATTCTCCGCCGCGCGACGGCCAGATCGCCGCTCTGGACGATGGGCAGGTCGAGAGCGAATGGGTCTCTGCACAGTTGGGCCGGACGGTCGCCAAAGCGTGGAACAGCATTGGGTCCGGATCGCTGGCGACTAAAGGCAAGCCTGCGGGCGATCCCGACCGCATCGCCATTCCGGTCGCCGCCGACAGCGAGCGGGAGCGCGCCGTCGCCATGGCGCTGGTGGAAAACACCGGCCTCGACGCAGTGGATGCTGGTACGCTCGCCAAATCGTGGCGGCAGCAGGGCGGTGCGCCCTGCTACTGCACGGATCTCGGTCGTGACGAGCTGCCGGCGGCGCTTGCGGCGGCCGATGCGGCGCGCTTGGCGGTCCGCCGTGACCTCTTGATCGCAGCCGTCGGGGAGCGCTTGGCCGGCGGCACGGCGATCGTTCCGGACGCGGACTATCTCGTCCGCGTAACGCGCGCGCTGTTCATGTGATATCGTCGATGTCGAGGCGTTCGCTGCAATGGCACGACGCCTCGACCTCTGCAGACGACCAAAGATCGGCCCACTTGTCCAACGGTGAGGAATGTTCTTGCGCTGCGAAGATGCGATGGCTCAAGTTGGATCTGTCATCAATATATCCCCGTGTTCAGGTTTCCCGCAAACGAAGGACGAACGAGAATGCCCGCGCCGCGGACGTCTTCTTCGGTCAAAAGTCGAGCCTTTCCTGTAATCTGTTGAGTGTTTCGTAAAGCCTGCACGCGGGACGAACTTTGCCTGCACATCGAGCCTCGTTTCGCTGTAGCCGACAGCACGAGCCCCTTCGAGCAGACGCCACTGAATATGGTGGCGCCAGATGCTTGCCTTTTTAAACGCACGCTCGGCTAGCCGCTACAGATCCGTTATCAAAGCCCGCTATTCAGATCATTTAGAGTGTTGAACATGGAAACAGGAATTATCGGATCGGGCAACATCGGCCAGACGCTGGCGCGGTACCTCATCGCGCTCGGGCACCAGATCTCCATCGCCAACTCACGCGACCCTGCTTCCCTGCGGGAATTCGCCCAGGAGACCGGCGTGCGAGCAGTCACTTCGGAAGAGGCCGCAAGTGCGAAGGATCTGGTCGTGCTGGCTGTAACTGATACCAAGGCACGCTGATGCTGACTCACGTTCGGGATTCCCAAGCTGCTAAAATTATGATTCGATGTTGCAGGTACTGGGAGGCTTGTGATGGCGGCAGCGATTGGTGTTCGATCTGACTACACATCGGCGGATTTGCGCCAGTTGGCACGACGAAGTGGAGATGCCGATCAGGTCCGTCGTCTACTCGCCGTTGCGTTGATCCTGGACGGCGGAAGCCGGAGCGACGCGGCGAAGGTTGCCGGCGTGACCCTACAAATCGTGCGCGACTGGGTCATGCGGTTCAACGAGGGCGGCCCTGATGGCCTGGTCACGCGAAAGGCTCCGGGGCGAGCCTCTATCCTGAACGATGAGCAGCGCAGTCGGCTCGCGGCGGCGGTCGAGACGGGACCGATCCCAGCGGCGCACGGTGTGGTGCGCTGGCGGCTTGTCGATCTTGCGCAGTGGATCCGGGATGAGTTCGCACTCTCTGTCACGCGCCACACACTAGGGCGGGAACTGCGCGCGATGGGCTACCGCAAGCTGTCGGCGCGCCCCCGCCATCGTGGCCAGAAGCCTGACGACATTGCCGATTTTAAAAAAGCTTTGCCTCCCGTCTGGCGCAGATCAGGCGGAGGCTTGCGAGAGGAACGCCGATAGAACTGTGGTGGCAGGATGAAGCCCGCGTGGGTCAGCAGACCAAACTCACCCGGCGGTGGGCCAAGCGCGGCACCCGCCCCTTGGCACCCAAAGATCAGCGGGGGTCCTCCGCATGGCTGTTCGGCGCGATCTGTCCTGCTGAAGGCAAGGCGGCAGGCATCGTCATGCCCAGATGCAACAGCGAGGCCATGAGCATGCATCTCGAGGAGATCGCCTTCCACGTCACGCCGGGCGCGCATGCCGTCCTGCTGCTGGATCAGGCCGGATGGCACGGATCAGCTGAGTTGATCGTGCCTCCCAACATCACCCTTATGCCGCTGCCGCCCCGGTGCCCCGAACTCAACCCAGTCGAAAACGTGTGGCAGTTCATGCGCGACAACTGGCTGTCAAACCGCATCTTCAAATCCTACGACGATATCGTCGACCACTGCTGCTACGCTTGGAACAAGCTCGCCGACCAGCCCTGTTGGGGTGGACGGCCTCCGTACGGCATCAGAATGTGCCAGAGTGAGT
>NZ_JBMDJF010000041.1:0-7099 GCF_057809055.1 Sphingobium sp. FG58
GCGGCGAGAATAATCCACTAACAATCAACACGGTCCACTCGGTGGGGGCAGGTCAGCTTAAGGCATAGAAGGCGCGCGACCTATTGGGTACCTGGCACCGACCTAAGCGGTTCCATGACGCGCTCTCTTATTGTACTCTCTCCGGCCACGCGCCCAAAGGTAAGGGCATTGGCGACCCCGATGCCACCGCCGATATACCGGCGTCCTAAAGTACATCCCAAAACCTCGCCACCCGCGTAGAGTCCCGGAATCACGTCACCACTACCGTCCAGGACATGCCCATCATTGTCGATTTCCAGACCCGCGTGGCACGAAACTATCGAAGAAGCGCGTATCTCCACAGCGTAGAAGGGGCCGGTGCGAATGGGATAGAATTTTGCCGACTTCTTGAAGAAATCGCTATCCTCCCCTCGATCCACGAGTTGGTTGTAGCGCTCGACCGAAATTTCCAAATTTACCGGATCAATGTCCGATCTTTTCGCGAGGTCCGCGATCGTGTCCGCCACCTTGACCCTTCCCTTGGCAACCTGATCACGAATGACGCTGACGCGCCAGCTGTCCGATCCGGGATCGTTGATATAAAGTTTGAATACGCTGTCGTCGGCACAGGCTTCGACAAGGGCCAACTCGTCGAAGATCGCAAAACAACGCATCTCTGGCTGTTCGTTGACCAGATAACCGCATACCGCATAGGAGGCATTTTCCGATATGAACCGTTTCCCGTCACGGTTCACTACCATCGCCCATTCCGGTAAGGTATAGGACAAATCCGGCAGGAAGTTCGGCGAAGGCACCAGCAGACCATTGTCAATTCCAGTGATGTTCGCGCCAACGCGCTCGGCGAGCAGGATGCCGTCACCCATATTGTAGGGCGAGTCGGCGTAAAAAGACGTGAGACGCGTGCCGTGCGCCGCCGCCGTCGGCCAGAGCCGCTTGATCATTGCGGGGCTATTGGCGAAGCCTCCAGTCGTGATGATGGTTGCATGGGCGCGCAGATCGACCTCGCCGGAACGAATGCCAACGACACGGCCATCTTCGATCAGCAGGTCCGAAACGCGCGAACCCAACGCAACTTCAACGCCCAGCACACCGACGGCATTGATCAGCGACTGTACAATTCCATAACCACTGCCAAGGGCCTGATGCCCGCGCGCGCATCCGCCTACGCCTGATTCCATGACCAGTTCCGGCGGAAATTCATTGCCCAGTTCAATGAGCCAGTCGATAATGTAAGCGCCGGCTTCCGACAGGCGCTTCGCCAGGGCCGGTTTTATCGACCACTGGTTGAGCGTCATCATATATTGATACATGTCGTCGGCGGAATCTAAGATCCCGGCATCCGCCTGGACGCTGGTTCCTGCTGCATAGACGACGCCGCTCGACAAGGCGGTCGCCCCGCCCAGTTTCGACGAAGCCTCAACGAGCATGACCGAAGCGCCCAACTTGGCGGCGTGATAGGCAGCCGACAGTCCGGCACCACCCCCGCCAATCACTATAACATCATAATCTACCTGCATCGCACTCTTCCCAAAAAAAGTTCGCAACTCTCAGGCGGCCGATTTTTGCTTCGCAAAGTGCTGATTAAAGCCCTTGAAGATCATCTCGTAGACAGCTTCCACGACCATGCGGACATAATCGACATTACCCGGCTCAACGACGTCGAACACCGACGAAATATGCATTTTCGTCCTGCCATCGGGAAGCGCATCGAATGCCCACGTCGCGATGTAGTTGCGAACACCCTCGATGAACCCATCGGTGCCATTGTAGAACAGGCGGCGGGCGACGGCATCCTCGTGGATCAATGTTTCGCGGTTGACGATCGGCAGGCCGCCCTCCTCGGTGTTCGATCGTTCGATCACCTTGGTGCGCGGGACGCTGCCCTTCTCGCCTTCGAGATAGCATTTGTTGACCTTCATGCCAGCTTCCTCAACCTCGTTGCCCCACCAGTCCATCACGCCCCAGTCGGTCGCCAGCGCCCAAATCGCATCCACATCAGCATCGATAATTCCTTCGCGTGATCCCGTGCCGCGTTGAACAATGGTCATGATCAGTCTCCTTGAGTTTCGGTCTCTATCGTGTTCAGGCGAACGTCTGCGCGACCTGGTGCAGTGTTTCCAATGTCTGCCATTGTGTGTCGGCAGCTACCGATGGAAGCTGAAGCAGGACGCGATTGAAGCCCATCGCGTGCAGTTCCTCAACCCGCCGCTTGAGGCGATCCGGATCACCGTCGAACATGCCCAGGTGGTGAGTGATGACCGTGTGATCGAGTTCTTCGAACGTGCGGCCCTTGCTCGTCATATATTCGCGAAGGGCGGCCACGGCAGCGGGCATGGCATCATTCTGGTCGACCGGAATCCACCCGTCGCCATATTCGGCAATGCGGGGGAAGGCGAATTTGGTGTAAGCGCCGATCAGGACAGGTAATTTGCCGCCCTTAACGGGTTTTGGTCCACACCACATTGGCGGAAAATTGACCATGTCACCGTGGAATTCGGCGATTTCGTTGCCCCATATCTCCCGCATCGCCAGAACACTTTCGCGCACCCACTTCCAGCGGCCTTCGAATGCTATGCCATAATCGGCCATCTCTTCGGCGCTCCATCCGGCGCCCGCACCCAAAATAAAGCGCCCGCCTGAAAAATAATCGAGCGTTGCGATCCTGGTCGCCAGACTGATCGGATGGTGTTCAGTGATGATCGAGATGGATGTGCCCAGTTTCAGCGTCTTCGTCACAGCCGCCACGGCCATGTGCGATAGCAGCGGATCGTACATTTCCTTGAAGCTCTCAGGGATTTCCTTGTAGCTACGACGCTCGGACTTCAAACCGGCCGGTATATGGGAATGTTCACCGAACCACAGCGATTCAAAGCCGTTTGCTTCAGCCCACTGGCCCAGAACCGGTGGCGAGATGGTATCCTTGGTGCATGCGGTGGCTAGACCAATATCGGGACCATTACTGCTCATCTGTGTCTCCATTGAATCTAAAAATGCTTTGGCCGTGGGTCAGGACAGGCCCACTTCGCGGCGTAATCGAAAAACAAGGTCATCCTGATCCCGGCTCGGCCTGACGAGGGCAAGGGAATCCATGCCTGTTCCCTCGGGCACCTCCAACGCCAGGTGCTGGTCGGGCACCGCTGTTCGCGACGCGATCTTCCAGACACCGTACCGCCGCTCGAATATATCGACATAGCGCCCGAACGACAGAATATCGACCGGCCGATCGCCCGCGATAGGGAGCCCGGCGGCCTTGGCGAATGCCGCGGTGCCCACCGCCGAATAGCGAAGACATACCGTTACCCGTGATTCCACCAGCGCGCGGTCCGGCCCGGCGAATTCGATCAGGATATTGCTGACATTGTGCGAAGCATTCAGGATATCGCGATGCCGCTCGCGCATCCATTCGACCAGCCCGGCCACATCACCTTCATAAAAGACATGATTGTCCACAGCCCCGTCGTGGAACAGCGACGGAATGGCCTCAAGGTCGCTGCGATCGGCGGCACGGCAGAATTTATGTACGATGTCTGCTATCGCGAAGCGCGCTTCTATCTCCGCCAGCCGCCGATCGAGGTCACTCATGGCCTTCCCCTATCCCGCCAGCAAGGGAGCAAAACGGTCATAATACCTGGAAAAACGGTTGCGGATCACTTCGTCCGTGGTTCCGAATTTCTCGGCCGAATAGGAATGGCCACCATGTTTGTTGCGTGGATTGCGTTCGGACCAGTCAAGCATCCCCTGCTTGCTTTTCTCCGTTAGTGGCAAATCAAAGTCTTCGTAGATGCGGCTTACAACCGCCTCATCGTTCGAGGTGATGTCGGAAAAAGGGATGTCTAGGATCTGGAGATCGGGATCGTCGTCACGCCAGCTCAAATGCTCGTCGGCGGACTGGCCATAATAGGTCGTCAGTGCCGCGCCCCCGTTCAAATCGGGCTCCACGTCCGCGTAAAGCCGGTGCCAATTATGCGCGATCACTGCGATGGATGGCACGCATTTGATCGGATCGCGATGGGTAACAATGAAGCGGGGATTGTCGAAAATCCGGTTCAGCTGCCTTTCCAGCCCGAAATGGATCGGCGTCTTCAAAAGCCAGGGCTTCTTGCGATCGTTCGGATTCTGCCACTGTAGATATTGCAACTGCATTTTCAGATAATCATAGGCCGGTGCCGGATCGGCCTGCAGCAGCCATGAAAAATAGGATGCCGAGCCAAAGACCATCATTGCACCCGTTCGGAAAGCATATTCAAAAAGCTGCATTTCCTCCTCGGCCTCGTCTGTGAATACCGGATGGCCCGTGATCATGTCCGGCGATACTTCGTAAAGCCATTTTTCATAGGCCCGCGTTTCCGCGATCCGCTGCTCCCTACCGCCATCGGTCGCGCCGGGAATGCGCGCGAACATGTGGCCCTTCCAATATTCCACCAGTTGGAAATCGCCCGATGCCCCAAGCAGCCGCTGCAATTTCGTGCTGCCTGTCCGGGGCATGGACGTGATGATGATTGGCGCGTCGATGACTTCGTCGAGAATTTCGGGATGCTCGGTAAGATCCTTCTGGAACCATAGCCGATTCACGAGCAGGCGCAGGATATTTTCGCACAGATGCACTACGCGATCAGGGCGCACGTCCACATCGGCATTGATCCCGTTCACGAGCATGTCGAGTCCCTCGCGGAAATCATCGGGTCCAAAGTCGGACAGGCCGGTTCGGTCCTGAGCGACTTGCAGCAGTTCCTGTGCATCGAGCACCTTCATCACCATTCTCTCCCTCGATACCTGCGGCTGATGTCCGTCAGGTACTATTTCGATAGCGATATCTGTTAAACGGACCTGGCGTGAGCCTTGGTCAAAGCTTCGAAATGACCTCGTCGCCAAACCGCTTGATCGTATCGAGTTTCGTCTGAAGCGGAACATCCGGCGTCGGGAACAGGACGATGCAATAATCGGTCACACCGATATCCTCGAACTTCCGGTACGCGCCGAGGTCGGGGCGCTCCTGCTCGGCAGTGCGAACATTATATTGCCGGGCGTGGACCTGAAAGTCCTTGTTATCGGTACCATAGGACCGGCGAAGCTCGTGCAGCTCGGCGATCATGGCCTTCATGGGATCATAGTCCATGTTCACCACGGTCCAGCCATCGCCCATCTTGGCAGCACGGCGTAAGGCCGGCTTCGAATGGCCGCCAATGACGATGGGCACCGGCTGGGTCGGCGCCGGATTTATCTTGATTGGCCCGAACTTGTTGTGCTTGCCCTCATAGGCGAAGAAATCGCCGGTCATCAGCCCCTTCAAAATGTCGATAGATTCATCCAAAAGCTCACCGCGCTTGCTCCAGTCCAGCCCGCTATAAGAAAAGTCCTCTTGCCAAGGACCGATGCCGGCGCCATAGATGAAGCGATTGTCCGAAACGACCGCGAGAGAGCATATCTGCTTTGCAAGCAGGATCGGCGCACGCGATGCCGACTTCATCACATTGGGAAAGAAGCGCAGCTTGCTGGTCCTCGCCGCCATCCAGGCGAAGGCGACCATCGGCTCGATAAAGGCCGTGTTCTCGATATATTTTCGGATCGCGTCGGTTTCATTATATGGATAGATGGAATCTGTCTTGTCAGGATAGAACACACTGTCCGGCGCGGAGAAGGCATCAAACCCCGCTTCCTCAGCGGCAGCGCCCATCTCCAGCCAGTCCTGATACTGACCCATTGTCTCTGATAGACTAAAACGCACTTTCAGATCCTCCTCAAACCCATTTGCTATGCTGTTGCAGATCGAACGCGGCACCTTGCCCAATTACCCGAAAACAGTGCGCGACACATGATATCAGTCTCGCTCAGTCACCACCCCTGCCCGAATGGCGCGAAGGCAGAGGCTGTGCATCGCAGGCTTTTGATCCGCCAGCCCGATGCGGTGCGAACAAACTCATCCTCATAGAAGGCCGTCGTCCACATCGCGCCCATGTCGCGCCGGTTAAGCGCCACGACCACATGCCATCGTCCTTTCGCGCTATCGCCATCCACTTCGATGTGGGGGTTGCCGAGCAAATGATAGGAATAGGGGTACAGTGTGGCGTCGTTGAACCGCTCAGTGACTGCAGCCGATCCGATCAATGGTGGAGCACCAGTCGGCACGATATGAAAAATTGCGTCCTCGGTGAAAAGCCCGCCAATTTCCTCGCCGGTGTGCGGTGCTTCGGCGCTGCTGTCGGCAAGTTCAGTGTAACGCGCCTTGAGGCGAATTATGTCCTGAATGTCCTCAAGTCGCTGGAGACGTTCAACAATGGTCAAATTGACACCTGTATCTTCGACTTTGTCATCAGCCATTTCGGTCACTCGATCGAATTTTCGAATCGATTCGACCTGCTGCGCGGGGCCTGCGCGCCAGGGCGCTCCTGATGCTACCGATGCCGATCATGCCCATCTCCATTCGGTGTCCTCTGCTCAATCATTATTGCTTTACACCGGAGTTTAGTCTTTAGTACCTTGATCAGCAATAGCCCACCTAAAAGTATGAAGCCCACTAAAAGGTAAGTATGAATGACACGGGACTGGGACTGCACCGACCCGAAACGGCAACTCGTCTGGGCCGCTGCCACACGAGACGCCATGCGGTTGCTGGAGGGAAAGTGGAAGATCGTTATCATTTGCCAGTTGTTCGGCGCCAAAGCACCCGTCCGATTTTCCGAATTGGAGCGGCGGATTGAAGGCGTGAATCAGAAGATGTTGATCCAGCAGCTCAAGCAGCTTGAAAAGGACGGCATCATCGCTCGCACGGTCTACCCCCAAGTGCCGCCTAGGGTTGAATATTCGCTGACCGAAATGGGCAAAGCCCTAGGTCCGTCCATGGCAGAACTTACGGAATGGGCTTTCAAATTGCGCGAAACGATGGGCTCGTTCGAACATAATGCATGAAGGATATTTTCGTCATGCCGCTGCTCATTAAGGTTGCGATAGACCGGTCAATACCTGGGCAGCCGATCAGGGCGTTGAACTTAAAGAAATTCAATCGATAAATCACGAGTTACGGGCTGAACGCCCGGACAGTCGAAGAGGATAGTGGAATGCCAAGCGTGTTTGATACTCTGCCCGAACAGGATGTGCGCGC
>NZ_JBMDJF010000042.1:0-6298 GCF_057809055.1 Sphingobium sp. FG58
CCCGCGGGTTCCTGCACTGGAGGCTTTCGTACGCAAGCGCCCGAAACCCTTCACAGTCGCAGTCATTCAAAACAGGCTACGTGAATGTCTGCTCCTTATTAAAAGCTGTCCTATCCACGCCGCGAAGAAGGAGGCTGATCCTGTATAACATTTTTGCAAAGCTGCGGTTCGTGCAACCGAGAGCGGACGTCCGTTGAGGTGCAGTTGACTTAGGTTAAATTGAGACAGCGGTATGTTTCCGACGCCGATGCAGGTAAGCATTCTGATTGAAACATCCTCATTCCGGAAGACCTCCCGTGTGCGAAGCACGATTGTCATTGAGCGTCGTCAGAAGGCGGCCCTGCTGTGCTTGGTCGTGCGAGATCGCGTGATACTTGATGAAAGCGTCGAACGCGGTGGTATCGAGCGGGGGAGAATAGAGATAACCTTGTCCGACTGAGCAGCCGAGGGATTTCACAACGGAGAGCTCCGCGTCGGTCTCGATCCCTTCGGCGACGACACGGATATCCAGCACCCCGCCTAGCTTTATGATGCTCTCGACGATCACCCGCTTGGCAGGGCTGTGAACGACATCGCGCACGAAACTGCGGTCGATCTTGATCTCGGTCAGCGGAAATCGTTCCAGGTACCGCAGATTCGAGTATCCGGTACCGAAGTCGTCGATAGAGATTTCAACACCCAAGCCGCGCAGGTCGCGAAATACGCGCAGGACTTCCGCCGGCTCGGGCATCATGAGACTTTCGGTAAGCTCAAGGGTCAGCCATTCAGGACGACAGCCGGTCTCGGCGACCACCTGCTCGACAAACGCCACCATGTCCCTGCGGGTGAATTCCAGCACCGACACATTGCACGAAAAACGTATGGGTGTGCGTCGTCCCTCGTTGATGCGCATCGCCTGCTTAGCAACCGTTCGCAAAGCCCATGCTCCGATGTCCAGGATCGCGCCGGTCTCCTCGGCAACGCCGATGAACCGACTTGGAGACTGCAGCCCGAACACGCCGTGGTTCCATCGAACCAAGGCCTCGGCACCCACAATGTTTCCCGAATGCAGATCCAACTGAGGCTGATAATGCAACAGCAGTTCCTCGTTCGGAATTGCAGCCTGCAGATCATTTGCCAACCGGATGCGATTGGAGGCGTCGCGTTCGTCCGCCGCAGCAAAGCGATGCGGCGGGTTTGAAGCCAACGCTTTAGAGCGCTGCAAGGCTGCGGCAGCCTGGCGAACGAGCTGAAGTGGATCCGACCCGATCGATCCGACCGTGAAACCCGCGCCGAATTGGGTCGTCATTGCCGCGCCGGGCAGAATGAAGCGGGGCTGCAACAGGTTCAGAACATCATTGACCAAGTCCGCGGCGCGTTGGGCATCGCCAAGCTCGAAGGCAAGCGTGAAGCTGTTTGTGCCCACGCGCGCCAAGGCTACCGATGGCAACGTTGCGAGGCGCCCAGCGACCGCTCGCAAGAGCGCATCACCGATATCATAGCCGAAGCCATTGTTGACATCGTGAAACCGCATGATGTCGAGCTTGAGCAGCAGCACCACGAATCCTGCGGGAACGCTTATCGACGCCAGCCGATCAAGCAGGCCGTAGCGGTCGAGCAGACCGGTCAGGCGATCAACGCCTGACGCGTAGGTGACATCGCGGATCAGGCCGGCGCAGTGCGTGATCTGCCCGGATGCATCCCGATGCGGCACCAGTCGCAGCGCGTTACGGAACATCGTGCCGTCGCGCTTGTAGTTGCGCAGCGTCACAGAACAGGCGCGACCTTCGGTCAGGGCAGCTCGGATTTCGGCGATTTCGGGCTGCAGGCGGTCGCTGCCTTGAAGGTAGCGGCAATTCTTGCCGATGGCCTCAGCTGCAGTATAGCCGGTAATCGCTTCGAACGCGGCGTTGACCTTGATGATGGGGTGCCCACGCTGACGCATGTCCGCGACCACCACGCCATCACCGACGTGGTCCAGGGCCAACCCATATGCAGCCAAAATGGAATCGGAATCGTCCGATGGCCGGTTCAGGCAGTCCCATTGCTTGGGCCTGAATCCACAATCCCCCTGCGGTGGGCCCTTATTGTCGTCTCGGTCATGCGCCACGGCACGACCAGGGATCGCCGCCGATACCGTTGAAAAATCCGGTCCGGTCCGGTTGGTATTTGCGCTAAAAGCAGAGCGATCATTTCGCATTGTCTGGCCTCCAGGTTCGACAATGCGAACCCCCAGCCGAACCTTCAATGACCGCAGAGCGACGCTTCAGGACAAATCGGCGGCACTTTCGTCTTTGGCCGCCACGCCAGACCCGGCAGTCTGAAATCGCTGGCGATATTCTGTCGGGGTGACACCGATCCGGCGCACAAAAGCGCGCCTCAGGGTTGTCGTCGATCCAAATCCAGCGGCATATGCGATCGTCTTGAGCGGCGCGCTACTGTCTTCCAGCAAACGCCGGGCAATGTCGATTCTCGTCAGTTCGACATAGGTAGCTGCGCTCGAGCCCAGCTCGGCGTGGAAAAGCCGTGACAGCTGGCGCGGTCCCACCCTTGCTACCTCGGCGAGCGCTTCGAGGGCCAGTTCCCCGCGGGGATATTCGAGGATGTGCAGCTTGATCCGGTCGATCGGACTGCTCGTGGCTGATTGAGCGGTCAGGGCATCGCTGAACTGCGACTGACCCCCCGGGCGTTTGAGAAAGACGACGAGGCGGCGTGCCACCCAGAGCGCGAGCGCCCGGCCATGGTCCTCTTCGATCAGGGCAAACGTCAGATCTATCGCGGCCGTCACCCCGGCTGAACTGAACACGGGTCCGTCGCGGACGAAGATCTGGTCGGGCTCCACCTCGATGGCGGGAAAGTCGGTCGCCAGACGATCCGCATATTCCCAATGCGTCGTGGCACGGCGTCCTGCCAGCAATCCTGCGTGCGCGAGCAGGAAAGCACCGGTACAGGTCGATCCATAGCGCCGGGAGTGCCGGGCCTGATCCTGCAGCCATCGCATTGCGGGGCCGCTCGGGCGCGTCGGCAACCCATAAGGCCCGGTGACGATCAGCGTGTCGCAGGTCGGCGCCGCAGTGTCGATGCTGGCATCAGCCACATATTTTACGCCAGAAGCGGTGGCTGCAACGCCCCCATGCTCGGTCACGAGCTCGACAGTGTAATGCGGTCCTGACCCGATCTTGCAATTGGCTTCGAACAGCGCATCGCGAATACCGGCGATTTCGAGCAGGTGCACCTTGGAGGGCGCAAATATGGTGATATGGATGGCCTGTACTCCGCTCAGCGACAGCACTAGGCCATGGCCCATGCCGTATACGCCCCTGCGCGCCGAACACAAAGCGCGTCGCGAATGCGGTCGGCGGTCGCGTGCGACGCTGCTGACCGAGTCGTTGCCAAGCGGCAGGATGATCCCCACATACGCTGTGAGGCTGGCCAGCCAGTAAGAGGTCTCCTGGCTGTCCGGCGATGATAGCATTCCAAGGGGCGGCGAAGACGCGCTAATCTTGTTTCACAAGGTCAGATAGAGAGGCGCGGCCAGAACCATCTGGGGTCCGGTGTTCGGTCAGCGCCCAGTTCACAACGAGGAGACGCTACAATGGCGAACGGCTGGGCGCGCGATGGTGCGATTCAAGATCAAATCGACGATACGGTTAAGGACGCGGTGCTCAGCGCGCGGTCACGCTTGCCGATTGGCGATGGCACCGAATACTGTGACGACTGCGGAGAGGAGATTCCAAAGGCGCGTCGCGCGGCGCTGGCTGGCATTCGTACGTGCATCTCCTGCCAGTCTATGCGTGACCGGCAGATGCGAACTGCAGGAATCAACCGGAGAGGCAGTAAAGACAGTCAGTTGCGCTGATCGAGAAACGCGAACTGACCACGCAGACATAGAGGGCGCCGGCGGCAACCGACCCTGACCCAGTCGTTCGCGGTTCCAAATTGAATTTCTGGCTACGCCTGAAGCCGCCACGCCCCTTTCCCGATAGCACATCGGCGGCACTTTTGACCAACTTATGGGTCGAGGTTGACCGGCCCTGCGCCACGCCCAATTGCTCGGTGGGCCGGTACATAGAAGGGTAAAAAACTCTATCCGGGGATGTGGATCCCGCAAAGCTTGTTGCCGTCGGGATCGCGCACGTAAGTCAGGTGGATAGTTCCCATCGCGGACTCCCGCGGGCCAGGAGCGTCTTCGATTGACGTCCCGCCGTTGGCTACGGCTACATCATGAAATTGCTGAACTTGCTCGGGCGAATTGCACGAGAAAGCAACGGTGCTCCCGTTCGCCACGGTGGCAGGTTCATCGTTGATCGGCTGGGTGACGATGAAGTTGGTTCCGCCCTGGTTCGGGTAGAAGAGGCGCGTATGTCCGCTTCCAGCGATGTTGATCATCGGCTCTGGCACACCCAGAACACCCAAAACCGCGTTGTAGAACCGCCGCGATCGCTCGATGTCATTGGAGCCTACCATCGTGTGGAATAACAATTTCTCTCTCCCTATCGTTACGAGGACGCTTGTGGAGGCAGTGTGGGATCGGAGCAAGCGACCAGTTGCGTTCTCAGCCAATTTAGAAAGCCTATCCGATCGCGCTTAGTTGGCCAGTCGGGGAAGGACCGGACGTCGGGTATTGGCGAGCTCCGCCGTTAGACACCTTACGTCGGAACGGCAGGAAAGTCCCAAGCGCCGCGAAGTTGGCCCCTCGCCGAAGGCGAGGAGCCGATTGGTCAAATTTCGGTATTCTCGGCGAGGGCAAGCGCATCTTCCACGTCAATCCCGAGATAGCGCACCGTATTCTCGATCTTGCTATGCCCGAGAAGGATCTGGACGGCACGAAGGTTTCCGGTTGCCCTGTAGATGATCGATGCCTTCGTTCGCCGAAGTGAGTGCGTGCCATAGTCGCTTCGCATCAGACCGACCCCTGTCACCCATTCATCGACGAGCCGGGCGTACTGGCGGGTGCTAAGATGCCCATTATGGTCAACCCGGCTGGGAAAGACGTAGTCGTCGACCGTGCCACCCCGCCGATCGAGCCAGGCCAGCAGGCTAGCCCGAGCGTCGGGGAGCAGTTCAAACTGAACGGGTCGACCTGTTTTCTGCTGCATGACGATCGCACGCGTTCGAATCTGCCCGCCGCTGACGATGTCGCCGATCTTCATCTGCACCAGGTCACAGCCGCGAAGTTTGCTGTCGATCGCCAGGTCAAATAGCGCCCGATCTCGCAAGCGGCGGCGTTGATTGAGGTAGAACCGGATCTCCCAAATTTGCTTCGGTTTCAGCGCGCGCTTCGCGCCGACGGTTCTTCCCGCATTCCATACGGGGCGTTTGGTGGTGGTGGGTTCAGTTTCAGGCATCTCCATGATCATTCTCCGATGGCCAGAGTGGCCTTCCGGAGAACGCTTTGGCGTCGGATAAGCAGGAAGGCCCCGAAGCGCCTGTCGACCAACTCACGTCATTCCGACGCGGGCGGGCGAACGACAGGTTATGTCAGAAGCTGCCGGAACGGATTTCACCTGATTGCCGTACATCCCGCCGCGCCGGTAGCGGCCAGCGTGAAACCGCCATATAGAATGCTCATCATACGTGGGGGATGATGATGCCGGAAGTTCAGAGGAGAATAAGCAGGACGCGAGCGGCTTTGGTGGGCGGCGTTACCGGGCTTGTCATAGCCGTTGGGGCGGTTCTTTTCTTCTTAGCCGCAACGGCACATCGTAGCGCCTATTTTGCAAGTCACGGCCTTACACCCACTGCCATGATATTCATCGCGCTACCTGGGACATTGGCTATAGGCTCGATCGTAGCGTTTCCAACATCCGCTGCGATGGTATGGTTCACGACAGCAGTTTCAAGGAAAGTGAGTATATTCGACACAGCGCCAGTTTGGATAACATCTGGAGCGATCTTCGCCCTCCCTACCGCCTACTTCTTTTCTACAATGCAACCCGGTCGTGATCAGTTCGCGCTGGTTTCTCTATGGTCAATGTTTTTGATTGTCGGAGCGGTTAGCGGATTGGCAGCTTGGCTATTCCGACATAGCAATAGCAATATCCTCTGACACTCTCATCACGCCATCCAGCCATCTCTCGTCCCTGCACCGATCCTTTGTCTATCTTGCGGGAAAAGCCTGATTGTCGGACAATGTGCGAAATCTAAGCATTAAAGGCATTTGTAACCGTTGTGATTTAGGAAGTTCTCGCAATCGAAGCTGAGGAGGCGGCGTGATTTGGAATAAATCTCAGGGGCGTATCATTCGCGAAATCGTGGTTGATAAGTGTCTGATTCAAAATTATCTGTCATGATTTCATGATCTTGCGATGCGGCGGGC
>NZ_JBMDJF010000043.1:0-3173 GCF_057809055.1 Sphingobium sp. FG58
TCAGCTGGGAGAGCGGTTGCTTTGCAAGCATCAGGTCATCGGTTCGATCCCGATAAGCTCCACCAAGCAGACTGCGTAGCGATGTTTCGCGGAGCAGCGGACAATTTCCAGGGATGAAGAGAAACGGTTTGCCGGACACGTCCGGTGATATGGAGCGCATTGCGCTCCTCTTTGACATTGTGAATGGGTTTTTTAATCGATGCCGTGGCGATACGGTGTTGGTTTTGTTGGCGTTTCCGTAAAGGTGGCGCGGGCAGGGTCAATGCATATCGTACACGAATGATTATCTAGCTGAGTTTAATAACCGCATTTTCTGACGGCGTAACAAGCACTTGATCTTCCAGTGTTGTCGTTGGTGGTGTGGACTCTCAAGCGTGAGGTAAGGGCATCTGGTGAATGCCTTGGCATGTACAGGCGATGAAGGACGTGGCACGCTGCGATAAGCGTGGGGGAGCCGTGAGCAGGCTTTGATCCCGCGATTTCCGAATGGGACAACCCACCTTCACCATTTAAGACTGGTCCAGCCTTCTGGCTGGCCCCGTGTTAAATGGGAGAGGTATCACTAAGCTGAATAAAATAGGCTTTGGTGAGGCGAACCCGGAGAACTGAAACATCTCAGTACCCGGAGGAAAAGACATCAACCGAGATTCCGTTAGTAGTGGCGAGCGAACGCGGACCAGGCCAGTGCCGACAAGTTAGTTAACAGAAGTGTCTGGAAAGGCACGCCATAGCGGGTGACAGCCCCGTATGTGAAAGCGAACTTGTCGGACTCGAGTAGGGCGGAGCACGTGAAACTCTGTCTGAACATGGGGGGACCACCCTCCAAGCCTAAATACTCGTACATGACCGATAGTGAACCAGTACCGTGAGGGAAAGGTGAAAAGCACCCCGATGAGGGGAGTGAAACAGTACCTGAAACCGGATGCCTACAAGCAGTGGGAGGGGCCTTGAGCCCTGACCGCGTACCTCTTGCATAATGGGTCTGTGACTTAGTGTATCAAGCAAGCTTAAGCCGTTAGGTGTAGGCGCAGCGAAAGCGAGTCTGAATAGGGCGATAGAGTTTGATGCATTAGACCCGAAACCCGGCGATCTATGCATGACCAGGTTGAAGGTGCGGTAACACGCACTGGAGGACCGAACCGTTCAATGTTGAAAAATTGTCGGATGAGTTGTGCTTAGGGGTGAAAGGCCAATCAAGCCGGGAAATAGCTGGTTCTCCGCGAAATCTATTGAGGTAGAGCGTCGAATGATTGCCGTTGGGGGTAGAGCACTGGATGGTTGCGGGGGTCGCGAGATCTACCAACACTAACCAAACTCCGAATACCAACGAGTCTAGTTCGGCAGACAGACGGCGGGTGCTAAGGTCCGTCGTCAAAAGGGAAACAGCCCTAACCTACAGCTAAGGTCCCCAAGTCATCACTAAGTGGGAAAGCATGTGGGATTTCCAAAACAACCAGGAGGTTGGCTTAGAAGCAGCCATCCTTTAAAGAAAGCGTAACAGCTCACTGGTCTAAACAAGAGATCCTGCGGCGAAGATGTAACGGGGCTAAAGTGATGCACCGAAGCTTAGGGTGTGATCTTATGATCACGCGGTAGCGGAGCGTTCCGTAGGCCGTTGAAGCGATCTGGTAATGGGTCGTGGAGGTATCGGAAGTGCGAATGCAGACATGAGTAGCGATTAACAGTGTGAGATGCACTGTCGCCGAAATTCCAAGGGTTCCTGCTTAAAGCTAATCTGAGCAGGGTAAGCCGGCCCCTAAGACGAGCCCGAAGGGGGTAGTCGATGGGAACCACGTTAATATTCGTGGGCCTGGAGGTGTGTGACGGATGGTGTAACTGGTCAGGGCTTATTGGATTGCTCCTGGCTGGGAAATCGTCCCAGGAAATAGCCCCTCCGTATAGACCGTACCCTAAACCGACACAGGTGGAATGGTAGAGTATACCAAGGCGTTTGAGAGAAGTATCCTGAAGGAACTCGGCAAATTGCCTCCGTACCTTCGGAAGAAGGAGGCCCCACATAAGCGCAAGCTCTTGTGGGGGGCACAGGCCAGGGGGTAGCGACTGTTTAGCAAAAACACAGGGCTCTGCTAAGTCGGCTTCAAGACGACGTATAGGGCCTGACGCCTGCCCGGTGCCTGAAGGTTAAGAGGAGGTGTGCAAGCACTGAATTGAAGCCCAGGTAAACGGCGGCCGTAACTATAACGGTCCTAAGGTAGCGAAATTCCTTGTCGGGTAAGTTCCGACCTGCACGAATGGCGTAACGACTTCCCCACTGTCTCCAGGATATGCTCAGCGAAATTGAATTCTCCGTGAAGATGCGGAGTACCCGCGGTTAGACGGAAAGACCCCGTGCACCTTTACTGCAACTTCAGAGTGGCATTAGGAAAGAGCTGTGTAGCATAGGTGGGAGGCTTTGAAGCATCGACGCCAGTTGATGTGGAGCCATAGGTGAAATACCACCCTGCTGTTTTCTGATGTCTAACCTCGCACCGTTATCCGGTGCAGGGACCCTCTGTGGTGGGTAGTTTGACTGGGGCGGTCGCCTCCTAAAGAGTAACGGAGGCGCGCGATGGTGGGCTCAGGACGGTTGGAAACCGTCTGTTAGAGTGCAATGGCATAAGCCCGCCTGACTGCGAGACTGACAAGTCGAGCAGAGACGAAAGTCGGTCATAGTGATCCGGTGGTCCCTCGTGGAAGGGCCATCGCTCAACGGATAAAAGGTACGCCGGGGATAACAGGCTGATGATTCCCAAGAGCTCATATCGACGGAATCGTTTGGCACCTCGATGTCGGCTCATCACATCCTGGGGCTGGAGCAGGTCCCAAGGGTTTGGCTGTTCGCCAATTAAAGTGGTACGTGAGCTGGGTTCAGAACGTCGCGAGACAGTTTGGTCCCTATCTGCCGTGGGCGTCGAAATTTGAGAGGAGTTGACCCTAGTACGAGAGGACCGGGTTGAACATACCTCTGGTGTACCTGTCGTCACGCCAGTGGCGCAGCAGGGTAGCTATGTATGGACGGGATAACCGCTGAAAGCATCTAAGCGGGAAGCCTCCCTCAAGATAAGATTTCATAGGACGGTCGAAGACCACGACCTTGATAGATCGGATGTGGAAGTGCGGTAACGCATGGAGCTAACCGATACTAATTGTCCTATTCGCGCTTAAACGGTTCA
>NZ_JBMDJF010000044.1:0-3111 GCF_057809055.1 Sphingobium sp. FG58
GTAAGCGCCGACGGAAGGCGGCCTTGTTGCCGGCACCGGAATAGGAAAGCTCGCGGCCTTTGAGGAGGCGTGAGCATGGACATCGAGCAGTCAAACGAGCCTCGTATGAGCGGTCGCGGTGATGGCGGAGCGCTTGTACGGGTGGAGCGGCGTCGGAACTGGAGCGACGAGGAGAAGCTGGCGATCCTGAAGGAGACGACGGCGCCGGGGGCGATCGTCTCGGCCGTGGCTCGGCGGCACAGCGTTGGAACAGGCCAGCTTTATACCTGGCGCAAGCAGCTGCTTCGCGGAGCGATGGCGGGCTTCGTGCCTGTCGAATTGGCATCGTCTTCGCCGTCGGCCAAAGCTCGGGAGCCAGGGCGGATTGAGGTTCGAGGGCGGTGCGGCCTGACGGTGTTGGTTGATGGCGAGGTCGATCGGGCCGCCCTGAAACAGGTGCTCGATGTCCTGCGGGAGCTGGATCATTGAGCCTGGCGTTCCCGCCTTCGACGAAAATCTATCTGTCGCTGGCGCCGTGCGACATGCGCAAGGGGTTTGATGGGCTGTCGGCGCAGGTGCGCAATATTCTTCAGCTTGATCCCTTCTCGGGGGCGGTTTTCCTGTTCCGCGGGAAAAGGGGCGACAGGTTGAAGGCCTTGGTCTGGGACGGGTCCGGGCTATGCGTGTATGCGAAGCGTCTCGAGCGCGGAAAGTTCGTGTGGCCTCGTGCTCATGAGGGCGCGCTCCGCCTGTCGGCAGCCCAGATGGCGATGCTGATTGAAGGGCTGAACTGGAAGCAGGCGATCGTCCACGACGAGGTGATCACGCCGAGGCTCGCATAGTCAAAAAGATCAGGAAAACCGCCATTTTATGTAGGATTTACCGTGGGCTTCGGCTATTATCGGCGGCATGCGGTTCGCCCTTGATCGCCTCCCCACAGACCCTGTCCTCCTGCAGAAAATGCTGCTGGAGATGGCCGATGTCATGGAGCAGGAACGGGCCGAACTGACGGCGGCGCAAGCCACCGTCAAAGCCCAGACCTTGCGGATCGAAAAGCTCGAGCATCATGTCGCGCGGCTGCTGCGCGTCCAGTTCGGCCGCAGCTCCGAGAAAATGGATATCGCCCAGCTGCGGCTGATGTTCGAGGAGGTCGAAGCCCCGGAACCGGCAAACGATGAGGTGTCAGCGCCGCCCGTGTTGAAATCGGCCCGCAAATCCGGCGGCCGCGTTCCGCTTCCCGCACACTTCCCGCGTCAGACCGTCGATCATCAGCCCGGCCCATGCAGTGCCGGTTGTAATGGACCGTCAGTGCAGATCGACGAGGCCGTCACTGAGGTTCTCGACTATGTCCCTGCACGCTTCCGGGTCATTCGCCATGTCCGGCCCAGGCTGGCGTGCCGATCCTGCGAACAGATCCGACAAGCGCCCGCTGTCGATCTGCCGCTGCCCAAGGTGATGGCGAGCAGCGCCCTGCTGGCCCACCTCGTCGTCAATCGCTTTGTCGATCACCAGCCCTGGCACCGGCAGTCGGTAATCTTCCGCCGCGTTGGGCTTCACATTGATCGGGATGTGATGAGCCGCTGGGCGCGAAAACTGGCGTGGCTGCTGGCGCCGCTGGGCGAGCGGCTGTTCGCCTATATCCGGGAAGCCGCCAAGATCCATGGTGACGACACGCCGGTCACGCTGCTGGGCAATGGCGATGGCAGCCGGACCGGGCACTTCTGGGTCTATCTGCGTGATGACCGCTCCAGCGGCGACATGAGCCCGCCTGCCGTGGTCTTCCGCTTCAGCGCCGATCGTGGCGGAGCGCATCCGGCAGAACATCTCGCCGACTATCGGGGGTATCTACAGGCAGACGGCTTTGCCGGGTACAACGCACTTTACCGTGACCCCAAGACCAAGGCCCCCAGGGATATCGTCGAAGTGGGGTGCTGGAGCCATGCGCGCCGGAAATTTACTGACATCCTGGAGAAAAGTCCGTCGCCGATCGCGGCGGAGGCGGTCGTGCGGATCGCTGAACTCTTCGCCATCGAGCGCGACATCAAGGGTGCTCCACCTGATGAGCGAAGACGCATCCGCCAAATCAAGGCGGTGCCGAAGCTGGAGGCATTGCGCGTCTGGCTCGAAACCCAGAACCGAGGCCTGTCGTCCGACAGCAATCTGGCGCGTGCCTGTCGCTATCCGCTCAACCGCTGGCAGGCCATGATCCGCTACTGCGATGACGGTCGGCTCGAGATCAGCAACAATCTGGTGGAGAACGCCCTGCGCGGGGTCGCGCTCGGGCGCCGGAACTGGATGTTCGTCGGCTCCATGAAAGGGGGAGAAGCGGCGGCGCTCTTCTACTCCCTGGCCGGCACATGCCGGCTCAACGGCGTCGAGCCTGAAGTGTGGTTCACCGACGTCATCGAGCGCATCGGCAACTACCGGATCAATCGGATCGATGACTTTTTACCCTGGAGATGGCAGGCATCAAGGCTGACCAACGATCTGGAGAAGGCTGCGTGAGCAACGGCACTGTCGTGCGGATGAAGATTACGCTGGACGATGTCACGCCGGCCGTCAGCCGAACGCTGGAGGTGCCCCTCAATATCCGGCTCGACCGTCTGCACACCGTCATCCAGACCGCCTTCTCGTGGACGGACTCTCACCTGTGGGAAATGAGCTTCGGGCAGACCGGCTTTGGCATCCCTGATCCTGAATATGGCTTCGACGGGCCGCTCGACGCCCGTAAGGCCACTCTCGCCCAGGTCCTGGCGGATACGAGGCGCAAGACCTTCCGATATCTCTACGACTTTGGCGACGCCTGGGAGCATAGCGTCAAGATCGAGCGCGTCAGCGCGGCCAGCCCGCACCTGACATATCCGCTCATCCTCGATGCAGTAGGCATGCGGCCGCCGGAGGACAGTGGCGGGCCATGGGGCTACGCCGAAAAGCTCGAAGCGCTCGGCGACCCCCAGCATGAATATCATGAAGAAGCGCTCGATACCCTCGGCGACGACCATGATCCCAACGCCCAGCCCGATATCCCCCTGATCGAGGCAAGGCTGGAAGCGCTCGCGAAAAAATGGGCGCCGCGGAAACGCCGCAAAGCCTGACAGGCCGCGTCAACGCCACCTTCCGTCGGCACTTACG
>NZ_JBMDJF010000045.1:0-3006 GCF_057809055.1 Sphingobium sp. FG58
CCTTTCGTGGTCCAGACTATCACAGTCTCTGGGCCACTCAGCGGGGGGCAGATCAGGCGATGCCCAACGCATTCCAACCCCATTCCTCTGCGATCAGACCGCCCAGTGGCGGACCGATGAGTGCGCCCCCAGCGCCAAACTGCGTCAGCAGGCCGTTGGCGGTTGCGATGCGCGGATCATGAGGGCTTTCGGCTCCCGCCAGGATGGGCAGTCGCGCGAACATCAGCGGTGACACGAGGCCGCTTAACAGGACCGCAATAACAACAACAACGCTGGTCGTGTTCATGTCTGCCACACGGCCAAAGGCCAAGGGGACCAGCAGCGCCGTTCCGGTGAGGGCGGGCACGGCAATCGTTAGAAAGCGTCGGACCGACAATACTCCCCGCCGGATCAGCAAGATGGCAAAACCAGAGGCTGGCAGCGCACAAAGCGACGCAAGCGACGCGACCAGACTGGCTTCGTTCACCGCCGCACCGCGTTCCCCGATCAAAAAAGTCGGCAGCAGCATGGTCAGCGCGCAGAGGAATAATGTGTAGATGCCGAACGCGAAGGTGGAGTACCACGCCGCCGGGGCAGGCAGCACGATCCGCCAGCTATCGCCATCAACCACCGGCAGACGCAGCACCGGAATGATCACAAAGACCAAAAGTCCCGCCCACATTAAGAGAATGCCTCGCACGCCAAGGGCGGTCACCCCGAAACCGGTGATGACGCTGCCTATCGCGATCCCTACCGGCACGAAGCTGCTCCACAGGGCCAGAGCGCGTGGGCGTTCGCGATCATCGGCTACTGCGGCGATGGCAGTCGGCGCGGCAATAACGACGAGTAGATAGCCGACACTTTCTGCCGCGCGCGCAGCGAAGAGCATGGCCGGACCTGTCGCCAGCGCTTCCGCAAGACTCGTGGAGGCCAAGATCGCCACCCCCGCAAGCAGGGACCGTCGACATGTTATCCAGCCAAGCGCCAGCCCTGCGGCGAAACCGAACAGGCCTCCACCCACCTCGAGCAGCGAGATCAACAACCCCGTTTCAGGCAGCGATAGGCCGAAACGATCGCGCAATAGCGGCGCGATCGTTGAGAATTTCGCCAGCTGTGCGGCGGCAAGTACACCGATGAGCCAGAGGAACAGGATTGTGGGCCAGCGTTTCTGCATGACGGAAGGACTAGAAACCCCGCCAGCGTTCGCCCACGAAAAAAATATGCGTCAGTCGATCGTGGTGGTGAGCCGTCCGATACGCCCATCTGAAAGTGGCACCGTTTCCCACTGCATGAGGCTAGGATGCACAATCACGATGTCGCTATCGTTGGAACCAGTCTCGAACTGGAGGCGCTGGCAAGGGCGCTCGAACCAACCGTGATCCCGAAGACCGGCCTCTGCTACCACGATTTCCGGACTGGCAAAGCGCCACAGTGATTGTCCAAGATACTTGTCTTCGCTAGTCGCCCAGCTCGCCACGCGGGATGGTGATGCGGCTAATAGCCGGTGCGTCGCGTCGCATACGAGATGCACGGCGAGAGTTGAACTGGATACCAAGCGCCTCAGCGCCGCGTCGGCATCGTTGTTCGCGTTCGCCGCGATCATCGCTACGATACGATCACGGTGGCAGGTTTCAGGTTCATGTGCGCCGCTTTCCCATCGCGATACGCTGCCCTGCGACACGTCAAGCAACTCGGCGACATGGCCCTGCTTGATGCCGTTCAGACGGCGGAAGCGACGTAACGCCCTTCCCACGGGAAGATCGGGAATCATGAATGCAGCATAGTCGAACTATATTTTCAAAGACAGCGATTGAGGCATGTTGGAGCGGATGGGACCAGAATGGGATGCTGACCGACAAACACATGAATCTCAGGCAGTCGCCACGCGGTTCCGCCGAAAATCCGGCGCGCACGAATTGTGCGGTCCTGCGATCCCGTGGAATGTCTGAAAATCACTGTCGGATTGAGAAAGTGTCCGACAACGCCGGTGGCAGGGTTTTCCGTCAGGGGGCGTCGGCGCTGATCTGGCACCTGGCCGCGACCGCCAGCATGGACCGGCGCGTTTCATGTGATTGTCGGCAGTTAGGATGTCACGAAACCTATGACGCAAGATCGGTGAAATAAGCACTCTCAGATTCAGTTAACTTCTTTGGGCCACTTATTACTTCATCGTTCCCGTAAAGTAAGGCAATGCCTTGATCTGCATCAATGGCTAGATACCAACCTTTATAAGCGTCACCAACAACCTGCCATGCAATTGTGCGATCTCTTATTATGTCAAAAATTACATCCACTTTACGAGGGTCGTTTTTGAACAGTCGGCGCAAGCTGGCGAGTATCTTATTCGCGTGCCTTCTATCCTCCACGGTGGACAGACGCTGATTTTGTTGACGTCTGTAAGCCTCCGCCTGTTGGCGTTCCTCCTCCAACAAAATGGCGCGTCGCTCATCTCGTAAGGGGTTGGCTGAGAATAGACGTTCCAACCGATGGTGCATGGCGTCGGTTGGGACCACTTCCAAGTGAGGAAGTGACTTGATCCACTCAATTCTGCGCCGGAGAAAGCTTTCATGATCGACAGCAAAAAGCCGGGTGTTTAGTGCATCGAAATCCTTGCGTAGTGGCGATGATTTGCGAAATTCATCGTAACGGGAGTTCCACTCTGAAATATCATAACCGACTTGAGGCACCAGATTGGCAAGATCATTGTAGATTTCAGCAATTTCGGATGCGCCGCATGCCATCAATCCAGCACGGCATGCCTCTACATTATGAGGTTTATACCCAGAATTGCCGACATAAATGTAATGCCCATTCTGACGGACTTGGCCATAATAGTATGTGACTTGACTGTTCCAAAGTATCTCTGGAGCAATTTCATCAGCGCGCAGACCACCCTGTTGATGTGCTAGCGCCGCAAACGATGACAACGAGTCAACAGCTTCCCAAAGCTCATCGGATTCCCATCGAGCCTTAGAGCCTGATCGGAAATTAAGTTGAGGGGTATCAGCAGGTTAGGTTGACGGCCTG
>NZ_JBMDJF010000046.1:0-2519 GCF_057809055.1 Sphingobium sp. FG58
TGTGAAGGGTTTCGGGCGCTTGCGTACGAAAGCCTCCAGTGCAGGAACCCGCGGGCCCCACGCGCTGCTCTATGGGTAAATAGGCTTTGGGATGGTTCTGGCGGGTAAACGTTGCCGGGCCGGAAGTGCGACTATCGGGCGGAACGGCGTGATTTCGGGCGGCGTCAGGCTGCTAGCAGCGGTGGTTTTACGGATCAGCGTGTCCTGCGCCCGCTTTAATTCCGGGATGGGCATGCGCCCGGTCGTCGGCCAGGACGCCATGAGCGCGACCGTCATGTAGGGCGAGCCATGCCGGATCATGGCGCGTGTCTCCGGGCGTGTGAGGCTGGCGTTGGTGGTGCGCGCGGTTGGCACCACCGGGCGAAGGTTTCGACGATAGTCATATGCCCGCCGCAACATGGGCATGGCGGGCGATGATCGGGCGGCTCGTCGGGTTCGGATTCATCGATCGGCGCAGCAACGCCCAGCAGCCTGCGGGCGAGCGCCATAGCCTCCTTGTGCGTCGAACTGGCGAGCAGACCGTAATGGCGGATGCGATGGAAGCCGCGCGGCAGGACGTGGATCAGGAAGCGGCGGATGAACTCGTCCGTCGCCAACGTCATGACCTGCTGGCGTTCAGCACTATCGCGGCGATAATCCTTGTACCGGAATGTCACTCCGGCCTCGTCGAAGCCGATGAGCCGCCGGTTCGAGATGGCAACGCGGTGCGTGTAGCGCGAGAGATAAGCCAGCACCGCCTGCGGCCCCGTGAAGGGCGGTTTGGCATAGACCACCCAGCGCTTCTTACGGATGGGCGACAGATGCCGCAGGAAGGTCTTACGCGAGGCCAGGCCCGCCAAGGCGTTAAAGAAGGCCAGCTTGCCAGCGTCGAACAACGCCAGCAGGCGTGTGAGGAACAGCCGGCGGAACAACACACCCAGCACGCGCACTGGTAACAGGAAGGCCGGGCGCGACGAGATCCAACGCGTGCCGTCCAGCGCGATGCCGCCGCCGGGCACGATCATGTGCACATGCGGGTGGTGAGTCAGCGCCGATCCCCAGGTGTGCAGTACGGCAGTGATGCCGACCCGCGCACCGAGGTGTCTGGGATCGGCGGCGATGGTCAGCATCGCGTCCGCAGCTGCGCGGAACAGCAGGTCATAGACCACCGCCTTATTCTGCCACGCGATATCCGCGATCTCGGCGGGCAGCGTGAAGACGACGTGGAAGTAGCCAACCGGCAACAGATCGGCCTCGCGCGCTGCCAACCAAGTGCGCGCCGCAGCGCCCTGGCATTTGGGGCAATGCCGGTTGCGGCAGGAGTTGTAAGCGATCCGCCAGTGTCCGCAGTCGTCGCAGGCCGCGACGTGGCCGCCCAGCGCGGCGGTGCGGCAGTTCTCGATCGCCGTCATGACCTTGAGCTGGCCGAGACTGAGATGCCCGGCATGGGCTGCGCGATACGCTGGCCCGGCGCTACGGAAGATATCGGCGACCTCGAGCGGGGCGCGCACCGGTTCAACCGGGAGGGCCCCTACCTTCCATCACGGCAACGATCTGGTCGAGCGGACTGGCCACCGCCCTCATGGTTTTGCTCGAAACCTGAGTATAGATGCCGGTCGTGTTGATGTTCACGTGTCCCAGCAGGACCTGGATGACGCGGATATCGACACCCTGCTCGAGCAGGTGAGTGGCGAACGAATGCCGCAATGTGTGCGGGCTTACCCGCTTGTGGATCTCGGCGCGCTCAGCCGCCTCCTGCACGACGCGATGCAACTGGCGCGCTGAGACCGGATCCGTGCCGCTGCGGCCGGGGAACAGCCAGCCATGTGGCAACATCACCCCACGCCGCTTGCCTTCGCGCCACCATTGACGGAGCAAATCGAGCAGATGCGGTGAGAGCATGGCGTTGCGATCCTTGCGTCCCTTGCCCTGCTCGACACGGATGATCATGCGCTCGCTGTCGATGTCATCGACCTTGAGGTGGGCAACCTCCGAGACCCGCAGGCCCGCACCATAGGCCACGCTGAGGGCTGCTTTGTATTTGATGCCTGGCGCAGCCTCGAGCAGCCGCGCTGTCTCCTCGACGCTCAAAACCACCCGCAATTTGGGCGTGCAGCGAACGACGACAAGCCCCAGCGCCATCTCCGGTCGCTTGAGAGTTATACTGAACAGGAAACGCAGTGCCGATACAGCCCCATTGATGGTTGCCGGACCAACGGCGCGTTCATGCTGATCAATCTGAAAGCGCCGGAGGTCTTCGATCGTAGCCGTATCGGGAGGCCGACCGAGAAACGCGGCAAATGATCGGACGTGCCGGATATAGTCCTTCTGCGTGTGCTCCCCAAAGCCACGCATCGTCATGTCCTGCAACATACGCTCGCGCAGAGAATTGTTCGGGGTCGGCGAAGTGATGGCATCCATGGTGAGTTCCTTTCCGTTGAAGGAACTCCACGATCGCAAGGCGACATCGCCGCTCGCAAAGCCTGAACAATACTACGCTACGTCACCCCAAGCGACCCTCCCGCGGAGCGGGTTCGTGC
>NZ_JBMDJF010000047.1:0-2474 GCF_057809055.1 Sphingobium sp. FG58
GTATCGCTCCGGTGAGGGCCGCCTTGCGGTGATTGGCTGATATTTCGAGATGGCACCGGTGCAAGCGCCGGTGTTTGCACCGATACTAGGAACGGTGCGATGACTCAGATCACGGTAATTTCAGGCCCGGAGCGGCGGCGAGTATGGACGGACCAGCAGAAGCGCGAGTTGGTCGCGGCTGTTTCGGCTCCCGGGGCGAACGTGGCGGAGATTGCCCGCCGTGCTGACCTACGGCCGAACCAGATCTACAGATGGCGGCGGCAGATGGGTCAGGCAGCACGGGGCTTTGCCGAGGTGCAGGTGCAGACTGACCCGGTGCCGGTCATGGGATCGGCGATTATCGTCGAGTTTGATCGGGCGATCGTGCGTATTCCCGCTGGCGCTTCGCCTGGGTTGGTGTCGGCAGTGCTGCGGTCGGTCAAGCCGTGATCCCTGTACCCTCAGGCGTTCGGATATGGATCGCAACGGGGCACACGGACATGCGGCGCGGCATGCGCAGCCTGGCCCTGCAGGTGCAGCAGAGTTTCAGGCGGGATCCCCATGCCGGTGATCTCTATGTCTTCCGAGGGCGCCGTGGCGACCTGTGCAAGATCCTGTGGCATGATGGCGTTGGCATGTCGCTCTATGCCAAACGCCTGGAGCGGGGGAAGTATATCTGGCCATCGGCTGTAGATGGGGTAATTGCCATCTCCGCCTCCCAGTTGGCTTGCATGTTGGAGGCGATCGACTGGCGTAATCCGCAAGCAACCTGGCGGCCGACATTGGCCGGATAATCGATGCCGGAGAGCTAAAAAGCTAGAGATTTCGGTGCTTTTCTGCTATGCCTTTGGGCATGGGTGACGCGGCGCAAGCAGAGATCCAGAGCCTTCGCGCGCAGCTTGCCGCAGCCCAGGCTGTCGCCGCTGAAGTCGCCCGCATAAAGGCGATCAACGCCGACCTGGAAGCCCGCAACGCCCTTCTCCAACTGCAAAACGAGAAGATGCGCCGCACCCTTTTTGGTCAGCGATCCGAACGCACGCGCCATCTGCTCGACCAGATGGAGCTGACGTTCGAGGAGTGCGAGACCGCTGCCAGCGAAGACGAGGCGTTGGCCGCGTTGGCGGCAGCGAAGACCAATGTCGCGCCGTTCGAGCGCAAGCGGCCCGCGCGCAAGCCCTTGCCCGAACATCTGCCACGCGAGCGCGTTGTAATCGCTTCGCCCGATGCCTGCCCCTGCTGCGGCTCGGATCGGCTGTGCAAGCTGGGTGAGGATATCACCGAGACACTTGAGGTCGTGCCGCGCCAGTGGAAGGTGATCCAGACCGTGCGGGAGAAGTTCTCCTGCCGGGATTGTGAGAAGATCACCCAACCGCCAGCGCCGTTCCATGTGACGCCCCGCGGGCTATTTGGCCCCAGCTTCCTGGCGATGCTGCTGTTCGAGAAGTTCGGCGCGCATCAGCCACTCAACCGCCAGCGTGACCGCTACGCCCGCGAGGGCGTGGAACTGAGCCTTTCGACCCTGGCCGACCAGGTCGGCACCTGCACCGCTGCGCTGATGCCACTCTATCTGTTGATCGAGGCGCATGTCCTGGCCGCAGAGCGACTGCATGGCGACGATACGACGGTGCCAGTGCTGGCCAAGACCAAGACCGATACGGGCCGGATCTGGACCTATGTCCGGGATGATCGACCTTTTGGCGGACCGGCACCGCCAGCGGCGATCTTCCATTATTCCCGTGACCGGCGGGGCGAACATCCTGTGAGCCATCTGCGCAGTTGGAGAGGCATTCTCCAGGCCGATGCCTATGCCGGATATAATGCGCTGTTCCACGCCGACAGACTGCCAGCGCCACTGACCCGCGCCCTGTGCTGGAGCCATGCGCGCCGCTATTTCTTCGAGCTGGCCGATGTCGCCGCGCAGCTCAAGAAGCGCCGCAAGAAAGCGCCGGTCATCTCGCCGCTGGCGGTGGAGGCGGTCCGCCGTATCGACGTGATCTTCGACATCGAGCGCGCCATCAACAGCAGACCGGCACAGGAGCGTCTCGCCCTTCGGCAGGAACTCAGCGCACCGCTGGTTGCCGATCTGGAAGAATGGATGCGCGACAACCGGTCAAAGCTATCGAAGAACAGCGATGTGGCCGAGGCCATGGATTACATGCTCAAGGCATGGCCTGCATTTACTGCCTTCCTCGGCGACGGCCGCATCTGCCTCACGAACAACGCAGCTGAACGAGCGCTCAGGGGCATAGCTCTTGGCAGAAAATCATGGCTCTTCGCTGGGTCAGACCGCGGGGGTCAACGCACGGCCTTCATGTTGAGCCTCATCGGCACGGCGAAGCTCAACGACATCGATCCCCAGGCCTGGCTCGCCGATGTTCTCGCGCAGATCGCAGACATCCCACAGAGCCGTCTCCACGAACTGCTTCCCTGGAACTGGCGCGCCACAGACGATCAACGCCAAGCGGCCTGATCCGCGGTTCTCACCGGATGCATAC
>NZ_JBMDJF010000048.1:0-2287 GCF_057809055.1 Sphingobium sp. FG58
GTAGTCCGCTGCGAGGCAGGTCGACCGGCCTCGCGTGCGAAGCCATGCATTTGCGTGGGATCGCACAATTGGCCGTTCAGACCACCGGCAGCGCGGGTGATGGATTCGTCCATCAATGTGCCGCCAAGGTCGTTGACACCGGCTCGCAGGGCCGCTGCAACGCCGCTTGGTCCAAGCTTCACCCAACTTGCCTGGATATTGGCTATCAGCGGATGGAGGACCAGGCGCGATACGGCGTACATCAGGATCGTTTCGCGGAAGCTGGGACCCGACCGTGCGCGCCCTTTCATCCAGATCGGCGATTCCATATGGACGAAGGGCAGCGGCACGAATTCAGTAAATCCGCCCGTCTCCTCCTGAAGATCGCGGATCTTGAGCAAATGGCGCGCCCAATGTTCATAGCCCTCGACATGGCCGAACATCATCGTGGCGGTCGAGCGAAGGCCAACGCGATGGGCGGTCCGCATGACATTGAGCCATTCACCGGAATCGAGTTTGTCCGGGCAGATGATGGCGCGAATCTCATCGTCCAGTATTTCTGCCGCCGTCCCTGGCAGCGTCGATAGCCCCGCATCGCGAAGCCGAACCAGATAGTCCTCAAGGTCCAGGCCGAGCGTCGACGCGCCATGTGTGACCTCCAGCGGCGAAAAAGCGTGAATATGGATATGCGGTGCCGCGTCACGGACAGCCTTCAGCACCGCAAGATAGGTGTGACCGTCATAATCGGGATGGATGCCGCCCTGAAGGCAGACTTCGGTGGCACCGCGATCCCATGCTTCGGCCGCGCGACGCCCGACCTCCTGCATGTCCAGTCGATAGGCTGGTCCCCTGATGGCCTTGGTGCTGCCTTTTGAAAAGGCGCAGAAGCCGCATTTGTAGAGGCAGATGTTGGTATAGTTGATGTTGCGGTTGACGACATAGGTGACATCGTCGCCAGCAACGTCCCGACGCAGATCGTCCGCCGCCTGCATGAGCCGTTGCACATCAGGGCCATCCACCCGGAACAGCCGCACGATCTCGCTCTCCTCCAGCCGCTTTCCCGACCGGGCAGCCCCGATCAGCGCCTCGATGCCGGCTGTCTCCGTGGTTCTGCCATGCGCCGCCAGAGCGGGGGCCAGTGCACCTGCTCCCGCATGCCATCCATCGGTGACGGGCAGTCCGCGGCCGTCGATCGAGCGCCGCACGATCCTGGCAATAGCCGGCTCGGCCCAGCGGTCCGCATCAAGCGCGAATGCAGGTCCGATCGCGAGCCGCTCACGCAGCACGCGGCCCGCTTCCAGCGTGGCCCGTTCGAGAACGTCCAGATGCGGCCAGGGGGCTTCAGGGTTGACATGATCCGGCGTGACCGGCGAAACACCGCCCCAATCATTGACGCCCGCACGCAGCAAAGCCGCAAGCTCTTGCGGCGCGTGAAGATTGGGCGGTGCCTGGATGACCATCTGCGGACCCAGGATCAGGCGTGCGACGGCGATGGTCCACAGATGCTCGTCCAGCGAAGGCTCGGGATGATCGACCATCTTCGTGTCCGGCTTGGCCCGGAAATTCTGAATGATGACCTCCTGGATATGGCCATGGCGCTGGTGCAAATCCCGAATGGCGACAAGCGCGTCGATCCGCTCGTCGCGCGTCTCGCCGATTCCGATGAGCAGGCCGGTCGTGAACGGCACGGCGGCCCGACCGGCTGCTTCGATGGCGGCAATCCTCCGCGTCGGCACCTTGTCGGGCGAGCCGTAATGGGGACCGCCCTTTTCCGAAAGCCGGTCCGACACCGTCTCCAGCATCAGTCCCATGGACGCTGAAACCGGACGCAGCGCCTTATAATCGGCATCGTCCATCAAACCGGCATTGATATGCGGCAGCAGCCCGGTTTCATCGAGAACCGCGCGGGCCATCTCCTCGACGTAGGAAAGGGTGGTATCGTGTCCGAGCGCCACGAGCGCCTGTTGCGCCACAGGATAACGCGCTTCCGGCCGGTCGCCCAGGGTGAAAAGCGCTTCACGGCAGCCAGCCGCTGCGCCCGCCCGTGCAACTGCGAGCACATCCTCGCGCGACATGTAGGCCGGTTTCGATTTCGAAGGCGTAGAGGCGAAAGTGCAATAGTGGCAGACATCGCGGCAAAGCACCGTCAGTGGAATGAAAACCTTGCGCGAATAGGTCACGACCGGCCCGAAGCCAGCAAGCGTCAGGCGCTCCGATCGGGCGATCAGTTCCGACAGCCGACCTTGCGCCAGCGCGCGCACATCCTGTTCGGGCAGAGTATCAAACACGCTTGGCATTCCACTATCCT
>NZ_JBMDJF010000049.1:0-2279 GCF_057809055.1 Sphingobium sp. FG58
TGTGGATCGGCGTGCAAAAAGGACCCCGTTAGCGGGGTGATCGGCGTCTAAAAGGGACCCCTCATTTCGATGGTTTAAGCAGCTTCCTGGATTTTCAGGCGGCGAGATCGGGATGTTGGTATTGGAGACAGTTTTACGGATCCGGCGTGAGTATGCCGGAGGCAAGGCGATCAAGGCGATCGCGCGGGATCTGCATGTGTCGCGGAAGGTCATCCGCAAAGCGGTCCGGGCGCCGGAGGGCGCCTTTGATTATCAGCGCAAGGTTCAGCCACTGCCCAGGATCGGTCCGTTCCAGGAGCGCCTGAACACGCTGCTGGAAGAGAACGAGCTGCGCGGCAGGCGTGACCGGCTGCGGATGACGCGGATCCATGACCTGCTGGTGCGAGAAGGCTTTGAGGGTTCTTACGATGCGGTGCGGCGCTATGCGACGCGCTGGAAGATCGAGCGGCGCAAGGATGCTGGCGATGGCGTCACCGCCTTCATCCCGCTGATGTTCAGGCCAGGCGAGGCCTACCAGTTCGACTGGAGCCATGAGGATGTCGAGATCGCCGGAGCACCGATGCGGGTAAAGGTAGCGCATATGCGCCTGTGCGCGTCACGTGGGGTCTATGTCCGGGCCTATCCTCGCGAGAGCCAGGAGATGCTGTTCGACGCGCATGCGCGCGGCTTTGCCTTCTTCGGCGGCGTGCCAGGGCGCGGCATCTACGATAATATGAAGACGGCTGTGACGAGCGTGTTCACCGGCAAGGAACGCGTCTTCAACCGGCGGTTCCTGATCATGACCGACCATTATATGGTCGAGCCCACGGCCTGCTCGCCTGCGGCGGGATGGGAGAAGGGTCAGGTCGAGAACCAGGTGCAGACGATCCGGGGTCGCTTCTTCCAGCCCCGGTTGCGGTTCGCCAGTCTCGAAGAGCTCAATGGCTGGCTGGAGGCCGAGTGTCGGCGCTGGGCGGAACGGCAGCCCCATCCTGAACAGGGCGAGCTGACCGTAGCGCAGGTGCTGGAGATAGAACGATCTGCGCTGCAGCCGATGCTGGGACCATTCGATGGCTTCAATGAGAGTGAGCATGCCGTGACCGGCACCTGCCTGATCAGCTTCGACCGCAATCGCTACTCGGTGCTATCGACGGTGGCACGACGCACGGTGCAGGTCCGCGCCTATGCCGATCGCATTGTCGTTCGCTGCGGCGAAGAGGTTGTCGCTGAACATCCTCGCTACTTTGGGCGCAACCGCACGATTTATGACCCCTGGCACTATCTGCCGGTGCTGGCCCGCAAGCCTGGCGCGCTGCGAAACGGTGCCCCCTTCCAGGACTGGGATCTGCCACAGGCGCTTGCCCGCCTGCGCCGCAAGCTGGGTAATGACGACGATGCCGATCGCCGGTTCGTCCGTGTACTGTCGGCCGTACTGACCGATGGCCTGGAGCCTGTCGAAGCCGCTGTGCGTGAGGCACTGGCGACGGGCACGGCAAGCGACGACCTGATCCTCAACATCCTGGCACGACGCCGGGAACCGCCGCGTCCGCTGACGATCATCACCTCCGAGGATAGCGCTCTGCGCCATCCCCCGATCGCCGACTGTGCCCGTTACGACCAGCTGAGGACCTTCGATGCAGCGGCATGATATGATCGAGGCCATGCGCGGGCTTGGACTCAAGGGCATGGCGGGCGCGTTCGACGATGCCGTCACCACCGGCCTTCAGCGCCAGCGCACCACCATGGAGATACTGACCGATCTCCTGCGAGCGGAAGCGACGCATCGTCATGCCGCGTCGATCCGATACCGGATGGCCGCTGCCAAGCTGCCAGTCGTGAAGGACATCGACGCCTTCCGGTTCGAGGGTACCCCGATCAACGAGGGGCTTGTGCGTTCATTGCACAGCGGCGCGTTCCTGCCCGCACGGCGCAATATCGTCCTGGTCGGCGGAACAGGCACCGGCAAGACCCATCTGGCCATCGCCATCACCGCCAACGTTGTGCGCTCCGGCGCCCGAGGCCGCTACTTCAACACGGTCGATCTGGTGACCCGCCTCGAAGAGGAGGCCAGGATCGGCAAGAGTGGCGCTCTCGCCGCCCAGCTATCCCGTCTCGATCTGATCGTGCTCGATGAACTGGGCTATCTGCCGTTCGCCCGATCGGGCGGCCAGTTGCTGTTCCACCTGATCAGCAAACTCTATGAGCAGACCAGCGTCATCATCACCACCAACCTCGCCTTTGGCGAGTGGCCCACCGTGTTCGGCGATCCCAAGATGACCACCGCGCTCCTCGACCGCGTC
>NZ_JBMDJF010000005.1:0-261646 GCF_057809055.1 Sphingobium sp. FG58
CCGCTGACCTCCTGCATGCCATGCAGGCGCTCTCCCAGCTGAGCTAAGGCCCCATCCGGTGCGGCGATGCCGCATCCCAATGGATCATGCCATGTCCGGCAAAACCGGCGGCCGATGTCGATGCCCTCCGCTTACGCTTCGGGAGTTTCGCCGGAAGCCGTCCCCCGGACGGCTTCTGTACCGGCGAAACTGGTGGAGCCTAGCGGGATCGAACCGCTGACCTCCTGCATGCCATGCAGGCGCTCTCCCAGCTGAGCTAAGGCCCCATTTCCATCGCTAAAGCGCCGTTTGGGTCCGGCGCTTCGGAGGCGCTGCCATTAGGTCGCAGCGCCATCCTTGGCAAGAACAAAATGACTTAATTGTCGTCCGCGTCGTCGTCGCTGGCGGCTTCGACGCCCAGGTCGTCATCGCCGCCCAGATCGACGTCATTGTCGGGCGAATCGCCGTCATCATCCACGTCGATGTCGAGGTCCAGATCGTCATCAGCCGTTTCCAGCTCGCCGTCGGCGGTCTCGATCACCTTCTTGGGCGCTTCCTCATAGGGGAGCGGTTGCTTCGACTTCAGCACCGGCTCCGGTTCCCAGGCGGCGTTGCAGTTGATGCAGACGACCGGGTTGTCATTGCCCAGGTCATAGAAGCGCGTGGCGCATTTCGGGCAGGTCCGCTTCGTGCCCCATTCAGCCTTCACCATGTCCGGCCTAATCCTTTTTTGATGCTCAAATAACAACTACGCGGCGCAACGGTGAAGTTGCCCGCGAAACGTCGCGCGCCTTGCCATAGCGGGACGGCGCTGTCAAAAGCCGGGCGCATTTTTTCGCCCCCGACATGATCGGAACGCTTTAGTGACTGCCTCTTCCCCATCACCGACCCCCATGACCTTCGCCGCCGCCCCTGCCCTGTCGGGCAGCGTGACCGTGCCGGGGGACAAGAGCATTTCCCACCGGTCGCTGATGCTGTCGGCGCTGGCGGTGGGGGAAAGCCGGGTCGAAGGGCTGCTGGAGGGCGAGGATGTGCTGGCCACAGCGGCAGCGATGCGTGCGATGGGCGCTGACATAGAGCGCGACGCGGACGGCATCTGGCATATTCACGGCGTGGGTGTGGGCGGACTGCTCCAGCCGGAGCAGGCGCTGGACATGGGCAATAGCGGCACGTCGACGCGGCTTTTGATGGGATTGCTGGCGAGTCATGACCTGACCGCGACCTTCATTGGCGACGCGTCCTTGAGCAAGCGACCGATGGCGCGGGTGACCGAGCCGCTGGCGCGGATGGGGGCGAGCTTCACGACCAGTCCGGGCGATCGCCTGCCGCTGACGATGCGCGGCGCCTGCCCCGCTGTGCCGCTGGACTATCGGCTGCCGGTGGCATCGGCCCAGGTGAAATCGGCAATATTGCTGGCGGGGCTGAACACGCCGGGCATCACCCGCGTGGTCGAGCCGATCCCGACACGCGACCATAGCGAGCGGATGCTGCGTGGATTCGGCGCAGAGCTGAATGTCGAAGTAGAAGCGGACGGGACGCGGATCATCACACTGGTGGGAGAAGCGGAACTGAAGCCGCAGCAGATCGTCGTGCCGGGCGACCCCTCCTCGGCGGCATTCCCGATGGTCGCGGCGCTGCTGGTGCCGGGATCGCAGGTGACGATCGCCAATGTCGGGCTGAACGCGACGCGGGCCGGGTTGATCGACCTGCTCCGCGAGATGGGCGGCTCCATTGAGGTCATCAATGCGCGGGAAGTTGGCGGCGAGCCGGTCGGTGATCTGGTGGTGACCGCGTCGGCGCTGAACGGAGTTGAGCCGGACCCGGCGCGCGCGCCCAGCATGATCGACGAATATCCGGTCGCCTTCATTGCCGCCGCGCTGGCGCAGGGGCGCAGCGTGTTTCGCGGGCTGGAGGAGTTGCGGGTCAAGGAATCGGACCGGATCGCGACCATGGCGGCGGGGCTGCGCGCGATCGGCGTTACCGTCGAGGAACTGGAGGATGGCATCATCATCGAAGGTAGCGGTGGCGCATTGCTGGCAGGCGGCGGGCCGATCGCGACCAAGCTGGACCATCGGATCGCGATGAGCTTTGCGGTAGCCGGGCTGGTGTCGCGCGATGGCGTAACCATAGACGATATGGCGCCGGTGGCGACGAGCTTTCCGACCTTCGTGCCGCTGCTGCGGACGCTGGGAGCGGTGGCGTGACGCTGGACTGGGCCAATATCGTCGGATTGCTGGGCAGCGGGCTGATGGTGGTCGCTTATGCTTACAGTAATATCGCGAAGGAAATGAACTTCCTCTGGTTCAACCTGCTCAATCTGGTGGGGTCGCTGTTGCTGATCGCGTCGCTCACCATTCATTTCAATCTGGCGTCGATGGCGCTGGAGATTGTCTGGGCGGCGATCGCCGTGATCGGCCTCGCCAACACGATCCGCAAAGGCAAGGCCCGATGATCATAGCTGTCGATGGTCCCGCAGCGTCGGGCAAGGGGACGATCGCCAAGGCATTGGCGCGCCATTATGGCCTGCCCTGCCTTGATACCGGGCTGCTTTATCGCGCGGTTGGCCTGTCAGTGCTGAAACGCGGCGGCGACCCGGATATCAAGGCCGATGCACTGGCCGCGTGCGATTTTGGCGACGAGATACTAGCCGATCCGGCGCTACGCAGCGAAGCGGTGGGCAGCCTCGCCTCCCGCGTGTCGGTGCATCAGGCTGTGCGCGATGCGCTGATCGCACGGCAGCGGGATTTTGCAACCCAGCCGGGTGGCGCGATACTGGACGGGCGCGACATCGGCACGGTGATCGCGCCGGACGCCGACGCCAAGATTTTCGTCACCGCCAGCGTCCATGTGCGGGCCGAGCGTCGCTACAAGGATGGCATCGCGCAGGGCGGGCATCCCGATATGGACAGCCTGATCGCCGACATTCAGGCGCGCGATACGCGCGACATGAGCCGCGACCATGCGCCGCTGAAAATCGCCGATGGTGCGGACTTGCTAGATACGAGCGATTTGACTATAGACGCGGCCGTCCAGCGGGCGATTGCGCTTGTGGACGCCCAGCTTGAAGGTCGCTCAAAAGGCTGACCCGTCAAGGCGCGCGGTTTTACCACGCGCCCTTTTCGCTTTTCACGGCCGCGCGTTCCCAAGCCCCTAACCGGCTGGATACGCGCCGGATATTCGGTCCTGCGCGTGTTTTGGCCAAAGACCATCGGATACAACCGGTTGGCCAGCAATGATGTATGAAGGACTAACCATGGCCTCTACGGCATTCCCCACGCGCGACGATTTCGCCGCGCTTCTCAATGATTCCCTCGGTGGCGAGGACGGCGGCTTTGAAGGCCGCGTCGTCAAGGGCACCGTTACCGCCATCGAAAACGACCTGGCCGTCATCGACGTAGGTCTGAAGTCCGAAGGCCGCGTGCCGCTGCGCGAATTCGCGATGCCGGGCCAGAAGGCCGACATCAAGGTCGGCGACGAAGTCGAAGTCTATGTCGACCGCGTCGAAAACGCCCATGGCGAAGCGATGCTGTCGCGTGACCGCGCCCGCCGCGAAGCCGCCTGGGACAAGCTGGAAGCCGAGTTCACCGAGAGCGCGCGCGTTGAAGGCGTCATCTTCGGTCGCGTCAAGGGCGGCTTCACCGTCGACCTGGACGGCGCCGTGGCCTTCCTGCCCGGTTCGCAGGTGGATATCCGCCCCGTGCGCGACGTCACCCCGCTGATGGACATTCCGCAGCCCTTCCAGATCCTGAAAATGGATCGCCGCCGCGGCAACATCGTCGTGTCGCGTCGCGCCATTCTGGAAGAAACCCGCGCCGAACAGCGCAGCGGCCTCATCCAGACGCTGGCCGAAGGTCAGATCATCGAAGGCGTGGTCAAGAACATCACCGACTATGGTGCGTTCGTTGATCTGGGCGGCATCGATGGCCTGCTGCACGTCACCGACCTCAGCTACAAGCGCATCAACCACCCCAACGAAATGATCAACATCGGCGATACCGTCCGCGTGCAGATCATCCGCATCAACCGCGACACGCAGCGCATCAGCCTTGGCATGAAGCAGCTGGAAAGCGATCCTTGGGAAGGCGCAAGCGCCAAGTACCCGATCGGCGCCAAGCTGTCGGGCCGCGTCACGAACATCACCGAATATGGTGCGTTCGTCGAGCTGGAAGCGGGCATCGAAGGCCTGGTTCACGTTTCGGAAATGTCCTGGACCAAGAAGAACGTTCACCCCGGCAAGATCGTTTCGACCAGCCAGGAAGTCGAAGTTCTGGTTCTGGAAGTCGATCCCGAAAAGCGCCGCATCTCGCTGGGCCTCAAGCAGGCACAGTCGAACCCGTGGGACAGCTTTGCCGAGCGTCACCCGATCGGTTCGACCGTCGAGGGCGAAGTCAAGAATGCGACCGAATTCGGCCTGTTCATCGGCCTGGACGGCGACGTCGACGGCATGGTCCACATGTCCGACATCGCATGGGGCATTTCGGGCGAGGACGCGCTGGCGTTGCATCGCAAGGGCGAGGCCGTGCAGGCAGTCGTTCTGGACATCGACGTCGAGAAGGAGCGCATCAGCCTTGGCATGAAGCAGCTTGAGCGTGGCGGTCCGGCTGCGGGCGGCACCACTGCTGCTGCCGCTGGCCTGAACAAGAACGCGATCGTAACCGTGACCGTTCTGGAAGTCCGCGACGGCGGCCTGGAAGTCCAGGCTGGCGAAGATGGCGCCACCGGCTTTATCAAGCGCAGCGACCTGGGCCGTGACCGTGACGAACAGCGTTCGGAACGCTTCCAGATCGGCCAGAAGTTCGACGCGATGATCACCGGTTTCGACCGTGCGAAGAAGCCGACCTTCTCGATCAAGGCGATGCAGATCGCCGAAGAGAAGCAGGCCGTGGCGCAGTACGGCTCGTCCGACAGCGGCGCGTCGCTGGGCGACATTCTGGGCGAAGCGCTGAAAGCCAAGACCGAAGGCTAAGCCCTTCGCGCCTTGCAGCGAACAAAAAGCCCGCCGGAACCCAGGTTCCGGCGGGCTTTTGCATATGTTTCTGGAAACGAAACGAACTTCTTGTTCCATCATTGTCAACGCCTTGCCGAATCTCTATGCATGACGGGGGCACAGCAGAGGGGCGCTGGAGAACCAATGATCCGTTCGGAATTGATCCAGAAATTGGCCGACGAAAATCCGGGGTTGAACCTTGCGGAGGTGGAGAAGATCGTTGATCTTTTTTTCCGCGAGATTGTCGACCGGCTGGCATCGGGCGGCCGTGTCGAACTGCGCGGCTTTGGCGCATTCACCACCCGCGCGCGCGACGCACGGACCGGGCGCAATCCGCGCACCGGAGAGCAGGTGCCGGTATCGGCCAAGCGCGTCCCCTATTTCAAGCCGGGCAAGGAAATGCGCGAACGGTTGAACGTCAAGGGCGAAAGCTGATTACAGCCGCTTGACCTGATCCGCGCCAGCCGTCAGGGAAGCGGCACGCGGACGTGGCGAAATCGGTAGACGCAGCGGACTTAAAATCCGCCTTCCCCTGGAAATGCGGGTTCAAGTCCCGCCGTCCGCACCAATTTTTGAGCCTCAAGCGCCGGCGCGGGCATCCGCCCGCTTGGCTATCGTCCCCCGGACCTGATCCGGGGTCGGACGGCCGTTCGGCCTTGCGAACCCTACGGGTTCGATGCGCTCTACGACGGATTGCGATAAGACGCTTTTCTACCAAAAGACTGGATATTCCGCCCGCTTGCCGCGATGATGCGGGTATGGCCGGTGCGATTGATCCCAATAGTTTTAGTGACTCCCTCGTCATACTGGGCGCGGCGGGGCTGGTTATTCCCGGTTTTGCGCGCTTTCGGATCAGTCCGGTGATCGGGTTCATCCTGGTGGGCCTGGCGGTTGGCCCGGCGGGGCTGGGTTCGCTGGTCGGGCAATATCCCTGGCTCTATCATGTCACCATTTCCAACCGCGCGGCGATCGAGCCATTTGCCGAGCTGGGCGTCATATTATTGCTGTTTTCCATCGGGCTGGAGCTGAGCTTCAAGCGGCTGTGGACGATGCGCAATCAGGTGTTCGGGGTTGGTGCGGCGGAGTTGCTGGGCAGCGGGGCGCTGATCGCGCTGGGACTGTATGTGCTGGGGCAGCCGACGGCGGGAGCGGTCGGTCTGGGGCTGGCGCTGGCTTTATCCTCGACCGCTGTGGTGCTGCCGATGGTCGGGACGCAGAGCGCGGTCGGCAAGGCGGCTTTTTCCATGCTGCTGTTTGAGGATCTGGCGCTGGTGCCGATCATCTTCATGCTGGGTGCGCTGGCGCCATCCGTCGCGGCCAGTCCCGACGGGGCGTGGGGCGAGATGATGAACACGCTGATGCGCGGGGGCATCACCATCGCCATCATGCTGGTGTTAGGCCGCGTGTTCCTGCCCCATATTTTCAGTCAGGCGGCGCGGACCAAAAGCCCGGAGGTGTTTCTGGCCGCGAGTCTGCTGGTCGTCATCGTCTCCAGCCTGGCGACGTCGATTGCGGGCCTGTCCCCGATCGTCGGCGCGCTGCTGGCGGGGCTGATGATCGCCGAGACCGACTATCATGGCGAGGTCGAGGTGATGACCGCGCCGTTCAAGGGGCTGGCGCTGGGCGTGTTCCTGATCACGGTCGGCATGAGCCTGGACATTCGCGTCATCCTGGCCAATTGGCCCAGCCTGCTGCTGGCGGTGATGGGCGTGGTGCTGGCCAAGACGCTGGTGACCGCGGCGCTGCTCTATTTTTCCGGGGCGCGCAAGGGTGTGGCGCTGGAAGTGGGCGTGCTGATGTCCAGCCCGTCGGAGACGACGCTCATCGTGCTGTCGACGGCGGCGGCGGCGCAACTGATCCTGCCATCGACCGCTGCCTTCTGGCAGATCGTCACTGCCATCGGCCTGACCATCACGCCGCTGCTGGCGCGGATCGGCCATGATATTGCGCGGCGGCTGGAGATGGCGCTGGGCGAGGAATTGCCCGAAGCGAGCGAAGAGCATGTCGAGGCGGCGGCGGTCGTGATCGGCTTTGGCCGGGTCGGACGGATGGTGTGCGACCTACTCAAGACCCACAAGCAGCGCTTCATCGTTGTCGAATCCGACCCGGATGTCGTCGCCGAGGCGCGACGGGCGGGTTACCCGATCCTGTTCGGCGACGTAGCGCGGGTGGAGATGCTCGACAAGCTGCGGCTGGGCCATGCCCGCGCGCTGATCCTGACGATGGACGACCCGGTGCTGTCGGTACGGCTGACGAAGCGGGTGCGCGGATGGGTGCCCGACCTGCCGATCATCGCCCGTGCGCGCGATACCGATCATGCGGCGCAACTCTACAAGGCGGGCGCAAGCGACGCGGTGCCGGAGACGCTGGAAAGCTCGCTGCAACTGGCCGAGACGGCGCTGGTCGATCTGGGCGTGGCGATGGGTCCGGTGATCGCGTCGATCCACCAGATGCGCGAGGATTTGCGGGTGGACATCAAGGATGCGGCGCAGATGGCGACTGCGCCGAAATTGCGGCGGTTGCGGCCGGATGAGTTGGGGTAGAGCGCGATGACTTTGGCTTGCATAACCTCCGTTCGTCCTGAGTAGCTGCTGAGCGAAGTCGAAGCGGCGTATCGAAGGATGCGTATCAGCGCGATGCTTCGATATGGGCCTTCGACTTCGCTCAGTCCCTACTCAGCACGAACGGGTTAGGGTAAAGTCATCCCGCTCCAGGCGTTACGCCAGCAGCGCCTCGACCAGCGCCTTGACCTTTTTCTGGCGCCATTGCGGCAGCGGGGCGATGAGCCAGTAGGAGAGCGGCGACGTGACCGGATCGCCCACTTGGCGGATGCGCCCGGCGGTCAGGTCTGCCTGCGCCAGCAGCAGCGGCACGCTGGCGCGGCCGAAGCCGGTGGCGGCGGCTTCGATGGCGAGGCCTCCGTCGGCGACGCGGATTGCGGCGGGCTGATCGTCCGAGGGGCAGCCGGGCCAGGCGATGCGCTGGTCCGGGCCGCCATTGGCCGCTTCCACTGTGACGAACAGCGATTCGCCAAGCTTCACGCCCTCATGCTCGCCGACCCGGTCCGACAGGCGCAGGGCGAGATCGAGATTGGCTTCGGTGAAATCGAGTATATCGTCGGCTGCGACGAGCGAGAAGGTCAGGCCGGGCTGGCTGGCCGCATAGGCGGCGAGGCGCGGCTGGAGCCATTTGGCGGTGATGTCGCGTGGCGCGGCGATGGTGAGCGCGCTGCTGGACTGGCCCGCCTGCATGGCGCGGACGGCTTCTTCAAATTCCAGGAAGCCGGCGCGCAGGGCGTCCAGGCCGCCTTCGGTTTCCGGGGTCAGTTCCAGCCCCTTGGGCGTGCGGCGGAACAGGACGACGCCCAGCAGATCCTCCAGCGCGCGAATCTGCTGGCCGACGGCGGCGGGGGTGACCGCCAGTTCGTCGGCTGCGCGGGTGAAGGACAGGTGCCGGGCCGCCGCGTCCAGCACGCGCAGGCCGTTGAGCGGCAAATGGGTGCGCTTCATTCGGCGACCGCCGGGGCAATGAGGGCGAAATGGGGAATCGCGACTTCGAAGGTTTCGCCGCCGACGCCGATCATCTGATAGCTGCCGGTCATGGAGCCGGTCGGGGTGTTGAGCGGGCAGCCCGACACATAGTCATAGCTTTTGCCCGGCTGCACCACCGGCTGTTCGCCGACGACGCCATCGCCATCAACCCGGTGCTGGACGCCGCGGCCGTCGGTGATGATCCAGTGGCGGGTCAGCAGTTGCACCGGCAGGTCGCCCTGATTTTCGATGCGGATATGATAGGCCCAGAACCAGCGGCCCCGGTCCGGCTCCGACTGTTCGGGCAGGAAGGAGACGGCGACATGGACAATCACGTCGCGCGTCGTCGCGTGGAAGGGAAAGAGCGCGTTCATGGTGCTGAGATGCGCTTGGCCGAGGCCTCCCGTCAACGCCCTATTGATGTAAGCGCGCGATCGAGATCGGCGATCACATCGTCAGCATCCTCCAGTCCCACGTTCAGGCGGAGCATATCCTCGGTAATGCCGACCTCCAGCCGCGCCGCTTCGGCCATGCCGAAATGGGTGGTGGAGGCAGGATGGGTCATGAGCGAACGCGAGTCGCCGATATTATTGCTGATATCGACCAGTTCGAGACCATTGAGCAGGCCATGCGCTTCGGCCCGGCCACCGCCGACATAGAGCGAGAAGATCGGCCCGGCCATGTCCATCTGCGACATGGCAAGCGCGTGCTGAGGATGGCTTGGAAGGCCCGGATACAACACCTTGGCCACGCGGCCTTCGAGGAAGGCGGCGACCTTGAGCGCATTCTCGCTCTGGCGGCGGATGCGCAGGTCGAGCGTTTCCAGACCTTTCAACACCACCCAGGCGTTGAACGGGCTGAGCGTCGGGCCGGTATTGCGGTGGAAGGGCAGCAGGACATTGTCGATCCAGTCGCGCGTGCCGCAAATCGCGCCCGCCAGCACCCGGCCCTGCCCGTCCATCATCTTGGTCGCGCTATAGGCGACGACGTCCGCGCCAAATTCCATCGGCCGCTGGAGCGCGGGCGAGGCGAAGGCATTGTCGACGACGCTGGTGATGCCATGCGCCCTGGCAATGGCACAGACGGCGCGCAGGTCCACCACATCCATGGTCGGATTGGCGGGGGTTTCGAAGAAAAACACCTTGGTATTGGGCTGGATCGCGGCTTCCCACGCAGCGGTGTCGCGCGCGTCGATCGTGGTGGTTTCGATCCCGAATTTGGGCAGCAGCGTGTCGGTCAGCCAGCGGCAGGAGCCGAACGCTGCCTTGGCCGCGACGACATGATCGCCGGCCGATAGCTGGCACAGCAGGGCAGCGGTCATCGCCGCCATGCCGGTGGCGGTGGCGCGGCAGGCCTCTGCCCCTTCAAGCAGGGCGATACGCTGTTCCAGCATCTCCACGGTCGGGTTCTGGAGGCGCGAATAGGTCATGCCCTGCTGGTCACCGGCGAAGCGCGCGGCGGCGTCCTCCGCCCGGTCATAGCTGTAGCCGCTGGTCAGGAAGAGCGCTTCGGAGGTTTCGCCCCATTCGCTGCGCGCGGTGCCGCCCCGGATCGCCAGCGTGGCTGGCTTCCAGTTCTTGGTGATATCCGGGTTCTGACCGCTTTTCCGCTTCATATCGCTTTCCGCATGTCTTGCCGCACTACCGGGGTAGCGCCGCCCAAAATTTCCGCCATCTGGCTCATGTCGCCATTACCGCCCGACAGGATAACTGCAACCTTCTTGCCCCGCATCACCTCCTTTTCCTGTAGCGCGGCGGCCAGTGCGACGGCCCCTGCCCCTTCGGCCAGATTATGGGTGTCCTGCCAATAATGGCGGATCGCGGCGGCGACTTCATCGTCGGTGACGGCAACGAAGCGATCGGCGCGGGGACCGAAATAGTCGAGCGCTGCCTGCACCGGGGTGCAGACGGCGACGCCATCGGCAAAAGTGTAGGCCGTGGGGCTGGCAAGCAATCGGCCCGCCTCGAACGAGCGTTTGGCGGCATCGACATGGGCGGAGACGACGCCGACAATCTTGGTGGTGATGCCCAGCGCGTCGCGCGCGGCGATGGTGCCGCACAGGCCTGAGCCGCAGCCGACGGGGACATAGACGGTGTCGAGGTCCGGCACGGCATCGAACAGTTCCAGGCCATAGCTGGCGACGCCCCGGACCAGCTCGTCATGATAGGCCGGGACCATGAACAATCCTTGTTCGGCGGACAGGCGGAGCGCTTCTGCCTTCGCGCTGTCGAAGTCATGGCCATGTTCGATCAGGGTTGCGCCGAACGCACGCATCGCGGCGTTCTTTTCCATCGCATTGCCATGGGGGACGACGATCGTGGCTTTGAGGCCCGCTGCGGTGGCGGCACGCACCTGCGCCTGGCCGTGATTGCCGCGCGTCGCGGTGATGATGCCGGTGACGTGCGGGTGAGTGCGGCGGAGCCAGTCGATATAGGTGATCGCCCCGCGCACCTTGAACGCGCCCGTGGGGGTGTGATTCTCATGCTTCACCCACAGGTCACACCCGGCGCGCGCAGCCAGCAGCGGCCAGGCATATTGCGGGGTCGGCGGCACCTGCGCATGGACCATCGCGGCGGCAGAGCGGAGCGAAGCGAGGGAGAAGTCAGTCATCCCGGCGCTCTAACTGCCGCTCCGGGACGAGGACAGAACCGTTACCAACGAATTGGCCTTCAATCAGGCCGCCCGACGTGGCTGCGCATCCATCAGCGGATGCAGATTTCGCTCTTCCCACGCCATCCGTTCGGCCAATTCGCCTTGCAGCGCGAGGACGGCCTTAAGATAGCCACTCCAATCCTGCGCGATCATGGTGGGAGTCCAATATTTGATATGATCGCTATAGCGCAGAAACAGGGCGCGGATCGCCCGGCCATGTTCGCGCAAGAGCGGATCGGCCTGCGCCGCCAAATGGCCGTCCCGCAGGGCCAGGGCAAGGGCATCCTCCCGCCCCATATGTTCACGGAACAATTGGGAGAAGGCGATGCGCTTGCGCGCGATGTCCGGCAGGGCTTCGATACCGCTGGTACGCATGATGTGCGCGAATTCGCGCATCATCACCCGCAAGGCTTCATGATCCTGCTTCAATGTTATCGACATAGGTGCGTCCCCGTTTTCTACTTAGAACGACGGGGCAGCAAAATCTTAAGGGATGCGGCGGGCGGTCAGAGGACCGCCAATACCGCATCGCCCATGTCCACCGTGGTCATGGTGCCGCCCAGATCGGGCGAGCGAGCGCCATTGGCCAGAGCCTTTGCTACCGCCTTCTCGATCCGGTCAGCCTGTTCGGGCATCCCCAGCGAATAGCGCAGCAGCATCGCGGCGGACAGGATCGTCGCCAGCGGATTGGCCTTGCCAGTACCGGCAATGTCGGGGGCGGAGCCGTGGATCGGTTCGTACAGCCCCTGCCCGCTGCCGTTGAGGGTAGCAGACGCCAGCATCCCGATGGAGCCGACGCACATGCTGGCCTGATCCGACAATATGTCGCCGAACAGGTTGCCGGTGACGATGACGTCGAACTGACCGGGGTTGCGGACCAGCTGCATCGCGGCATTGTCCACATACATATGGCTGAGCGCCACGTCGGGATAGTCCGCCGATACCTCGATCACCACGTCGCGCCACAGCTGGCTGGTTTCCAGCACATTGGCCTTGTCCACCGAACAGAGCTTGCCGCGACGGGCGCGGGCAGCCTGAAAGCCGCTATGGGCAATGCGGCGCACTTCGGCTTCGTTATAGGACATGACGTCATAGCCTTCGCGCAGGCCGTCAGCGGTGGTGCGGAAGCCCTTTTCGCCGAAATAGACATCGCCATTGGTTTCGCGCACGATCAGCAGGTCGATGGCACCGGCGACTTCGGGCTTGAGCGCGGATTCACCGGCCAGTTCGGGAAACACCTTGGCCGGGCGCAGGTTGGAGAAGAGGCCCAGCTCCTTGCGCAGGCCAAGGATTGCCTGTTCGGGGCGCAGATGACGTTCGAGCGCGTCGCAATCGGGGTCGCCCACCGCGCCGAACAGGATGGCGTCGGCGCGTTTCGCAAGTTCCAGCGTTTCGGGCGGGAGCGGATGGCCGACCGCCTTATAGGCCGCGCCGCCGACCAGACCCTGTTCATAGGTCAGGCCATCGATCGCCAGCGCATCCAGCACACGCTTGGCCTGATCGACGATTTCGGGACCGATGCCGTCTCCGGGAAACAGGGCGATCAACATGGCGAGACTCCTTATATTGCGTGGCTGCCCCTTATGGAGACAGGAGGTTTCACGCAACCGCCCTTTTGAGTCGATCGACCAGCCTTTCGCGGGCGGCCAGCACGTCGGCGCGCCAATCGGTGAGGATGGAGCGTTCGAGGAAGAAGCCGGTGAGGCGCAATCCTTCCAATATCTGGCTCCATTCGCCCGTGCCGCCCTCCAGCAGGAAGGGGGGCAGCGGCAGGAGCAGGCTTTCATAGCCCACCGCCCCTGCCCGGCTGACGGCGGCCGCGCTGCGCGGACTGACATAGGCGAGGTCATCGGCATCGCCCAGAGCGGCGCAGCGGGAGAGATCGAGGCCAAAGCCCAGTTCGGCGAGCAGCAGCAGTTCGTAGCGGACCAGCGCCACCGCCCAGCCACGTGCGGCGGGAGCGGCCTCCACCGCACCCAGCACGCCGTCGAGCGCGCTGTGGAGCGCGGGATAGGGCGTCCCTTCGGGCAAGGCGATGGCGGTGAGCGCGCAGGCCCAGTCGATCGCGGCGGCGGGCAAGGGTTCGGCATGAAGCGGCGCGCGGCTGTGCGCGAGTTCGACGGTCAGGCCGGCAAGCTGATCCTCCGTCCGGGCGCGGAAGGTCGCGGCGACGGTGTTGCCGGGCAGCAGCACCGGACGCATCGCGCGGGATCGCCCGCCCCGCACATAGCCCGCGATCAGGCCATGATCGGGCGTCAGCAGCCGCGCAATCGCGCCATGTTCGCCATGGGGGCGCAATGAGCAGACGATAGCGGGGGTGGCGAGGATGGACATGGCCTATCCTAGCCCGCCGGGATCACCCATGAAAATAGTCATAGACCTGCTGCGCCACCGCCGTCGAAACGCCGGGTGCGCGGGCTAGGTCCTCCAGCGCGGCGTCGCGGACGGCGCGGGCGGTGCCGAAGTGCATGAGCAGGGCTTTCTTGCGGGCGGGGCCGATGCCGGGGACTTCGTCGAGCGACGAGACGGTGATCGCCTTGCTGCGCTTGGCGCGGTGGGCGCCGATGGCGAAGCGGTGGGCTTCGTCGCGCAGGCGCTGGAGGTAGAAGAGGACCGGGTGGTTGACCGGCAGCATGAGTTCGCGGCCGTCCATCAGGTGAAACACTTCCCGCCCGTCGCGGCCATGATGCGGGCCTTTGGCGACGCCGATCATCGTGACATCCTCGATGCCCATTTCCTCCAGCATGGCGCGGGCGGCCGATAGCTGGCCCTTGCCGCCGTCGATCAGGACCAGATCGGGCCATTCGCCGCTGTCGCGGTCGGGATCTTCGCGCTGGGCGCGGCCGAAGCGGCGTTCGAACATGTCGCGCATCATCGCGAAATCATCGTTGGAGATTTCGGGATTTTTCATGTTGAACTTGCGATAGGCGTTTTTGCGGAAGCCTTCGGGTCCGGCAACGACCATGGCGCCAAGCGCGTGAGCGCCCTGAATATGGCTGTTGTCGTAGATTTCGATGCGATCGGGGACGCCATCCAGCCCGAAGGTTTCGACCAGTTCGTCGAGTATCTTGCCCTGGCTGGTGGTTTCGGCGAGGCGGCGGTCGAGCGCCTCTACTGCATTGCGCTGCGCCTGCTTGATCAGCCGGGTGCGGTCGCCGCGCTGGGGGACTTCGATGCGGACCTTGCTGCCGATCCGTTCGGTCAGCGCCTGCGCCATTAATTCGCATTCGGCGGGGGCGCGGTCGGTCAGGACCAGCTTGGGCGGCGGCACTTCTTCGTAAAATTGCGCCATGAAGCTGGCCAGCACTTCATCCTCGGCCACCTCCGCGGTGTGGACCGGGAAGAAGCTGCGATGGCCCCAGTTCTGGCCGCCGCGAATGAAGAAGGCCTGGATGCACATCGCCCCGCCCTTTTGCGCCAGCGCGAAAATGTCGGCGTCGCCAAGGCCTTCTGCGTTGATCGCCTGCGACCCTTGAATGAAGGTCAGGGCTTTGAGGCGATCGCGGATGACCGCGGCTTGCTCGAAATCCATCGCGTCGGACGCAGCCTGCATCGCGGTGCCGAGCTTCTTCTGGACGGCGGTAGATTTGCCGCCCAGGAAATCCTGCGCGTCGCGGACCAGTTCGGCATAACCGTCCGGGTCGATGCGATCGACGCAGGGGGCCGAGCAGCGCTTGATTTGATAGAGGAGGCAGGGGCGCGATCGGTTGGCAAAGAAACTGTCGGTGCAGGAGCGGAGCAGAAAGAGTTTTTGCAGCGCATTGATGGTGCGGGTGACCGAGCCTGCGCTGGCGAAGGGGCCGTAATAGCGCCCCTTCGCCTTGCGCGCGCCGCGATGCTTTTGGACGCGGGGGAAGGCATGATCCTCACGCAGCAGGATGAAGGGGAAGCTTTTGTCGTCGCGCAGCAGGACGTTGTAGGGCGGGCGGTAGCGCTTGATGAGTTGCGCCTCCAGCAGCAGGGCTTCCGCCTCGCTGTTGGTGGTCACGATAGTCATGCTGCGGGTCTGGGCGACCATGCGTTGCAGGCGGCGCGGCAGCCGGTCGACCTGGGTATAATTGGCGACGCGATTCTTGAGCGCGCGCGCCTTCCCCACATAGAGGACATCGCCGCGCGCGTCGTGCATCCGGTACACGCCGGGGCGGGTCGGCAGCGTGCGCAGCGTGGTGCGGATCGCCTCTACCCCAACGTCAAGGTCGGGCGCGCCGGACCCGCGGACCGTGTAGCTGGCCTTGTCCTCATTGAAACGGTCGGGGGATTGGGGTTGCGACATGGGGATGAGATAGCGTGCCGGGCGGGGATCGCAATGGGGGCGGTGGGGGTAAGGGCTACAGAGAAGCCTCCCCCCTTCCGGCAGTGTTATTGTGCATATGAAACGCCCCCCCGCCCTTCATCGTCATGCTGAACTTGTTTAGCTGCGCTGGCCTTCGGCTCAGCATCCATTTTTCGTCACGCGCGCCGGCGGCGTTTGGGGCACGATGGATCCTGAAACAAGTTCAGGATGACGTTGTAGAAATAACGAAAAGTCATATGCAATTCCCCTCCCCTTGCAGGGAGGATTTCCGTGCCAATGAAAAAGGGCCGGGATTGCGCCCGGCCCTTTTGCGTTTTGTCTAGCGTGGTTCGGTCAGACGACTGGGCCAAGTCCCTTGATGGCGCTATCGACCAGAGCTTTGTCGGCGCTGGCGTTATGGCCTTCTGCGATCAAGCTGGCGGCAGCGCTGGTCGCAGCGTTGACGGCGCGGGCGCGGATGGCGGTGATGGCGGCGCGTTCGGCAGCGCCGATCTTGTCCTCGGCCATTTTCTGGCGGCGGACGACCAGATCGGCAGCGTTGGTGCGGGCATCCTCCAGCAGGGTTTCGGCCTCATGCTCGGCGGACTTGCGCATCGCTTCAGCTTCGCCCGTGGCGGCGGCGAGTTTCGCCTCATATTCCGCCTTGAGCGCGTCAGCTTCGGCGCGAAGCTTGGAGGCTTCGGCGAGCTGGGCCTTGATCTGCGCAATCCGGCCGTCGAGAACGCCGCCGATCAGAGCCGGAACCTTCTTGAACAGGAGGATGGCGATGAACGCGGCCATGGCCAGGCTGACCCAGGCGGTCGCGTCCATGCCGACCGCTTTGGGATCGGTGTGGGGCGCGACGCCTTCATGCGCGACGGTGCCGACCGGCTCCATCCCTTCGGCATGGATCGCCTGGTCGAGGGTCGGGGGCGTTTCCGCCGAATGCTGTGCTGCTGCCTCAGCCATGGGCCAGTGCCGCCTTTACTGCGTTGCGGGCTGCATCGTCCGACGCTTGCACGCCAGCGATACGGGCCACCATGTCGCGTGCCGCATCGGCAGCGACGGTTTCAATTTCTGCCAGAGCGGCGTCGCTTGCGGCCTTGATCCGGGCTTCGGCGGCCGCGATTTTGGCGGCGACTTCGGCATCGGCGGCTGCGAGTTTGGTTTCGGATGCCTTGGCGGCCTGCGCCTTGGCCTGAACCAGCGTCGCCTGGGCGGCGGCACGGCTTTGCGCGTCACGGACGCGATAGTCGGCTTCCGCTTCGTCGGCGCGGGCGAAGGCGGCCTTGGCCGCGTCCAGATCACCACTGATCTTCGCGTCGCGCGCGTCCGCCGTACCCTGAACCTTGGGCACCATGCCGAGGCCGATGACGAAGAACACGAAGCCGAAGGTCAACAGCAACCAGAAAATCTGGCTGGAGTAGGTTTCGGCAATTTGCGCGATTTGAGGCATATCTATCCGTCCGATCAGGGCGCGGTCAATTTAAGGGGATGCGGGCGGGACGGCACGATACCGCCCTGCCCGCGTCCGATACGTGTCAGGCCACGAACACCAGGATCATGGCGATAACGAACGCCAGCAGACCCAGAAGTTCCGCCGCGGCGAAACCGATGAACAGACGGCCCTGCTGGCCATCAGCGGCACCCGGATTGCGCAGCGCGCCTTCGAGGAATGCGCTGAACACGTTGCCCACACCGAGGGCGGCGATGCCCGCACCGATGGCGGCCAGGCCAGCACCGAGCAGCTTTGCGGCTTCTGCGTCCATGTCGTAAACTCCTTCGTTAGAATATGATACTTGTTGACGAAATCAGATGAAACTCAGTGCAGGTTCTCGGCATCGTTGAGATAGACCGAGGTCAGCAGCGCGAACACATAGGCCTGGATCACGGCGACCAGCATTTCCAGCGCGCTGATGCCGATCATCAGGATGAAGCTGGCGGTGCCGACGGTGAGGCCCAGGGCAGGCGACGCATTGGCGCTGTTGATGACGAAGCCCGCAAGCACCTTCAGCAATACGTGGCCAGCGGTCATCGCGACGAACAGTCGCAGGCCCAGGCTGAACGGACGCACCATGAAGGAGACGAGTTCGATAAGGAAGAGCGGCGGGATCATCAGCGCGGGCGTGCCGTGCGGAATGAACAGCGAGAAGAAGTGGAAGCCATGTTTGGCAAAGCCGACGATCAGGACGATCGAAAAGCTCATGATCGCCAGCACGCCAGTAGCGGTGAAATGGCTGGTGAAGGTGAAGGGGTGAAGCCCGACCAGGCCCAGCGGCAACATGCCAAGCAGATTGGCCAGCAGGATGAACATGAAGAGCGAAAAGACGTAAGGGATATATTTGCGCCCCTTGTCACCGATATTCGCGATCAGCAGGTTCTTGATGAAGCCGGTCATATATTCGACCGCCATCTGCCAGCGACCGGGGACCAGTTCGCGCTTCATGCCGCCGATCACGAAGATCCACAGCACCACAGCGGCCAGCACCATATAGAGGGCGCTGTTGGTGAAGGCGATGTTGAAGCCGCCGAGCGACAGATGATCCGTACCGAACAGGGGTTCGATCGCAAATTGATGCATCGGATCGATTTTGCCGGATTCTGCCACGCTGGACCCCTGTTACGTCTAAACCGTCGGATTAGAGCGGTTTACGAACCGCTCTAAATCTATGCTTTTGCGCGGTTTCCGAGTCATCAGATGATTCCATCTGATTAGAAACCGCTCCCAGACAAAAGCGTCCCTTATTCCGGGGGACGCTTCGTCGTCGTCAATCTGATGATGTTCCTGAACGCCGCCACGATGCCAAGACCGAGGAAGACGAGCAGGAGCCATGGGGATGTGCCAAACAGCCGGTCGAGAACCCAGCCGATCAACGCACCGCCGACAAGACCGCCGATCAGTTCTGCAAGAACCCGGTTGCCCAAGCGAGACCCATCGTCCGCCTGCTGCTCCACAGCCCCCTGCCTGACCTTTTCGACGGATTCAGCACGCGCAATCCGCTCTTCCAGAGACGTGATGCGCGCGTCCTCCCCCGCCGGGTCCTGTCCGGGTCCATCCGCAACCATGTTCATCCTCCATCCGGGTTTGACCCCATATGGCAGGCGGCATGGCGCTTGCGGCTGCACCCGTCAAGGCGCGGCCCGTTTAGAAAGGCGATTGCGGATAGTCAACCATGGTTGGGCAGAGATTGCCCCACCCGGACGAAGGAATGAGAAAAGTCCGCCAGAGCGGGATTTGCTGGCCGTCGTGAACCGGGTTGGGCTGGCTTGTTGACGAAAGGGTGACACCCCTCCGTCTGGCTGCGCCAGCCACCTCCCCTTAAAGGGGAGGATGGAGAAATTAGCCCGCGGTTGCGCAGTAAGAGGGCAGCGCGATCGCGCCTGCGCCCTTGGTCTGCCACGCGCCAGCGCCGATGCGATAGGCCTGGCCAGTCTTGACCCGGCTGCTGAGCGTCTGGCAGCCGGTGGCGGCGGCGACGTCCTGCACCGTGACGCCGCGCTGGCTGGCCAGTTGGGTGTAGGCGGCGCGGCGCTTGATATTGATCGATTCGACTTCGGCGCGGACATCGGCCCCAACCGACCCGGCGATGCCGAGATAGCCGTCGGCCTGTTCACCCACCGTGCCGGCCGCCATCGCGCTGGCCACGGCACCGGTCTGGGCGCGGGCGGGCGCGGTGATCGCAAATCCGATCGCCAGCGCGACAGCGGCACCGGCGGCGATCAGGAGAATCTTGCGTGTCATTGCGGGAACAACTCCGGGTTATTCTGGATGAGGTCCTGTGCGTCACGTTGCAGGCGCACGACGACCTCCTGCTGTACCTTCACATTCAGGTTGATTTCGATCGGCCGATCAGGCGCCTTGACCTGAATACAGCCCCCAAGGGCCAGACCGGCGAAACCCGCCATCATGATTGCTTGCTTCTTCATTTGCGCTCCCCGTTTGGCATGTTGTCGCTTTCCGCAGGCTGAACCGCAAGGCTTTCGTTCAATTTGCTCTTCATGTTCGCCTGCATCTGGTCGCCGATACTGTTCTGGATCAGTTGCGACGGGTCGATGAAGGACTGGGCGGTGCCGAGCAGTCCCCGGAACGGCGCGGAAATGCGGACGTTGAACAGGAAAGGCAGGCCGGTGAAGTTGCGCGCCAGCCCCGCCGGTGCGCCGCCCAGCTGGCCGCGATTGACGCCGTTGAACACGACGTTGGTGACCATCTCGCCGTCCAGCGCGCCATCCATCAGGATTGTCAGACATTTATATTGCAGATTTTTGAGCGCGTCGAAGGCCAGCCGTCCCATAGTGCCAAGCTGTTCGTTCGACACCGGGCCGACATAGGAGAGGACGCCGGACTGGAGCGCGGGATCGCAGGGGATGGTCGGCAGCACGCCTTCGGGCATCAGCAGCGGCGGCATACCCTGTTGCCGGGCGACCAGCACCCCGCCCGCGATCCGTCCGCCCTGCGCGTTGAAGATCAGCGGCATCAGCCCGTCAAACGTGCCGGTGGCCGAGATATTGTCCAGCTCCATCGCCTGGATGAACGCGCCCGCATCCAGGCCGATGACGCGGAAGGTCAGATAGCGATCGACATCGGCGCTGAAATCCATGGTCGTGGGGAGCAGGACCAGTTGCCCCCCGGAGAAGGGCCAGCCGCCGCCTTCGATTCGCACCTTCTGCCCGGCTTCCAGCCGGTAGCGGACCGTGCCGTCGCGCACTTCGACGCCGGGATTGACGGAGGCCATCTTCACCGTTTGGCCTGGCGCGGTGACCATGTTGATGAGGTCCGTGAAGCGGATTTCGCCCGACAGGCCCTGCACCGGGCCGAAGGCGGCGGCGAGATTGGCATTGTCGGTGCGGAAGGTGCCAGTGGAGGTGACGGCCGATCCGGTCCAGTCGATCCGACCCTCCCCGGTTACGGTCGCCGCGACATTGGCGACGACGCCGAGCGCCAGCGGGGTGACTTCATCGGGCTGGAGCGTGGGACCGAAGGCGAGGGCGGGAACGGTCAGGTCGGCATGACCTTTGCCGCTGCCAAGCTCATGCGCGATCACGGTGCGGGCGACGGTTGCGCCGTTGCGCGGCGCGGTGAGCGTGCCGGTGGCGGCGATGCGGCCATTTTTGAGGGTCAGCGCGAAATCGGGAACGGCGAGCGGGTTGAAGCGGACGGGCGACTGCGAATCGCGCACGGTCATGGCGGCGCGGACATCGAGCGCGCTATTGGCAAAGCTCCAGGTGCCATTACCCTGCTCCGCGATCAGCGGGACGGTGCCGATCTGGCCCCCTGCCCCGCCGACTTTGCCATTCATGCCGCGCGCGGTCATCGCGCCGTCGAGGCTGGCGGCGGTCAGGCGCACCGGGGCGTCGTTCGGGCCGAGCGTCAGCGCGGGATTGGCGAGCGCGAAACCGGACTGGCCCAGCGCGATCCGGGCATGATCGGCGGTCAGGCGCAGCGGGCTTTCACCGCTGGTGCCGCTGAGCGCGAGATTACGGATGTCCGCGCCGCCGCTCATGCCCTTTGGTCCCATGGCGAAAAGCGCTCCTCCGCCTAGCGGGCAGAGCGTCTGGCGGGTCTGGCCGATGGCGAAGGCGCCATAGCGGGCTTCGAGCAGCGACAGGGGAACGCAGCGGCGGTTGATCGCCAGCGCGCCATTGGCGGCAAGCTGGCCCTCGATCGGCAGGCTGAGGCCCCGCAGGCGTCCGTCGGGCAGCGGACCGTCGAGGCGGAGCGCGGTCGAGAAGCGGGTGGTGCCGTCGGGCTGGGCGAGGAAGCGGACGCGGTCGATCGCAAGCCGTGCATCGCCAGCGGCATAGGGATTGACGAACAATTCGCCGCCAAAGCCGCCACCGGGGCGACGCGCAAGGCGGAGCGCGGCATCGGGCAGGCCGCCGCCCTCTGTACGCAGAGCGCCTTCGAGCGCCCAGTCGAGCGCAGACCCGGCACGGCCGGGCCAACCGAGCGTGATGCGGCCATCTTGGGCGAGGCCCGCCTGCGCGCCGCTGCGGGCGGTCAGGCGGCTGTCGGTGAGGACGAGGCTGCCTGTTGCGCCGCGCTGGACCAGGGCGAAGCGGGTGCGGATCTGGTTGCTGTCGCCTGCGCGGCGCACGGCATCCGCGAGGCGCGCGGCGAGCGGGGCGACCGGGGTGCCGATCGTCGAGGCGCGCAGGGTGGCCAGCGGATCGCGGCCGGAGACGCGGAGCTGGCGACCGGAGAGTTCGCCTTGCAGCGCGGTTTCGCCGCTTTTGACCGACCATGTGCCGCTTAGATCGGCCTGCTCCAGCATCGCCCCCTGCCCCGCCAAAGCCTGTGCGCCGATGCGAGCGCGGCCACGGGTGGCGGCTGCCGTGCCGTCGAAATCGACGCGGCCTTTGGGTGCGGCGAGGACAATGCCGCTGGCCTTGAGCGCGTCGCCCGCCAGATCGACATGGCCACTCCAGCGATCGAAGGCGGCGCCAAGGGTCAGGTCGAGCGTGGCGACCGGGCTGGCGATGGCGGCGCTATCGCGGCAGGCCAGCGCGGCGGCGCGGACCGGGCCGGTGACGTGCGCGCGGCCCTGATTCATGGCGAGCGCGAGCGAGGCGCTGCCTTCGGTCAGGCCGCAACTGGCGAAGGCGGCGCGGGGCATGACCGCGGCGAGTTTGCCGCGAAAACCGGAGCGCAAATTGCCCTCCCCGTCTATCCGCATCCCCAATTGGCCAGCGTCGGTATCGAGACGCAGCCGCGCGTCTGCGAGCGAGAGGAGAATGTCGGGCAGGCTGAAGGGCGCGGTAGAATCGGGATCGCGGAATTTGTCAAGTTCGCCAAGGCGCAGCACGCCGGCATGATAGGAGCCGCGCATCCGCACGCCGCCCGCGCGCACGGCGGCGACCTGCGGCGTCAGACCGGCAAAGGCGATGTCGACCTCGACCCAGTCGGCGGTCAAATCAGGATTGGCCGGATCGCCCAGCAGGATATGTTCGATCCGCTGGGTGCGCAGGCCGACATCGACCAGATCATAATTGGCCTGCACCCCACGCCGGTTGAGTTCGCGGCTGACGAAATTTTCCGCGATCGGCGCGCGCTGCGTCCATAGCGCGACTAGCACCAGCGCAAGCGACCCCGTGCCGACACCCAGCCAGCGCAGCCAACCCCGGCGAACCTGCTCTTCGCCGTCCTGTTCTTCCATGCCTATGGCCAACCCCGGCTTTCAAGTAACGCTGATGGTCCGTAACGGGACCATAACGTCTGTGCCCGCTTAAATATCCTTGCCCCGCGATTCCGCAACTTATAGCGTCCATGGCCGGTAGCGAGGGATGCGGGTTTGGCGGAGCAGGACGCAAAAGTCACGCATGATGGCGCAGGGCATCGCGCGCGGTTGCGGCAGAAACTGGCGGAAAGCGGCGGGGATGCGCTGCATGATCATGAACTGATCGAATATCTCCTCGCGCTGGCCATTCCCCGGCGCGACACCAAGCCGCTGGCCAAGGCGCTGCTGCGCGAATTTGGCGGGATTGGCGGGCTGATGAGCGCGGACTGGCAGGCCATCGCACGGGTGCCGGGCATGGGCGACACCAGCATCGCGGCAATCAAGATCGTGCAGGCGACCATGCTGCGGACCCTGCGCAACGAGGTGGCGGCGCGGCCGGTGCTGGCCAGCTGGCAGGCGCTGCTCGACTATCTGCGCGCGGACATGGCGTTTCTGGGCGTGGAGCGGGTGCGGGTGCTGCATCTGAACGCGCGCAACATGCTGATCCGCGACGAAAATATGGGCGACGGGTCGATCGACCAGGCGGCCATCTATGTGCGCGAGGTTATTCGCCGGGCAATCGACCTGGGATCAGCGGCGATCATATTGGTCCACAATCACCCCAGCGGATCGCCCGAACCCAGCCGCCAGGACATAGAGGTGACGCGGCAGATCATCGAAGCGGGCAAGCGGCTGAACATCGCGGTGCATGACCATATCATCGTCGGCGCAAACGGGCATAGCAGTATGCGGGCTATGGGGTTGTTGTGAGGGGGGGGTACTCCCCGCCCGCTTGCGGGAGGGGCAGCGAGACTTAATGAGCGGAGCGAATTTAGTCGCAGCGGGGTGGGCCATCGCTACGTTGCGCAGGCCCACCCCCTAGCCCCCTCCCGCCTGCGGGAGGGGGAACAAGGTCAGCCTTTGGTCATTAGACGAGGGTCGGCGGCCCAATAACAATTTCCCACATGATGCCCTCCCGTGCATGAGCCTCAACGAATTGCAAAGCGGCGCTTTCGGCAGCGTGAGGCGACATAGGATGCACAGCCAAGTCGAGAATTAGGTCGAGTAATCCAATATAGCCCTCAGATACGATTTTGAAACCGTCCACGCCAAGCACCCGCCGCCCGCTTTGTGTGCTGGCTTTAATGCGCTCTAACGCATCCTCTGAACTTAACTTCTCAATCGGCACGACTGCCCCGCATCACGTTCGTCTGCTTTCAAGACAAATGCTCGTCGGTCACTATGTCAACAAGTAGTCGTTATTCCCATTCCCAACGTCATGCCGGGCTTGACCCGGCATCCCGCTTTTCTTCGCGCAGAAAGCGGGACCCCGGATCAAGTCCGGGGTGACGTAGGTGGGCCTTGCTGGCCTTGCTCCTTGGCGGACAGACTCAAAGCCCATCCGACCCCAACAGTCAGGCGTCGAAGCCGAAGTTCAGGAATTCCGGCACCGGGCCGTTCCAGCCTTCATCGGGGCCGTCGTCCTGATGGTCGTTGCGGCGCTGGCGGGCGGGGGCTTCGGCGGCGCGGGGAGCGACGGCTGGACGAGCCGGGGCTTCCTCTCGCGGTGTCTGCGCGCGGGGGGCTTCTTCGCGTGGTTTTTCGGCGCGGGGTTGGCGGGCGGCGCGGGGCTTTTCGGCGACTGGCTCGTCTGCCATTGGCGTTTCGACGACCGGCTTGGCAGCGCGGGGCTTGCGGCCCCTTGGTGCGCGGGGGGCGGCTTCTTCGCTCGGTTCGATCGCAGCGATAGCTTGCGCCGCGCCGACGACCTCGATCTTGGTGCCGATCAGCTTCTGGATATTGTCGATCGCCTCGGCGTCGGCTTCGGTGACGAAGGTGTAGGCGACGCCGCTGGCGCCCGCGCGGCCGGTACGACCGATGCGGTGGACATAATCGTCCGGGTGCCAGGGCGCGTCATAGTTGAACACATGGCTGACGCCCTTGATGTCCAGCCCGCGCGCCGCGACGTCCGACGCGACGAGGATGTTGACGGTGCCGGCGCGGAAGCGCTCCAGTTCGGCGATGCGCGATCCCTGGTCGATATCGCCATGGATCTCGCCCGACTTGAAGCCGTCTCGTTGCAGGCTCTTGTTCAAGTCCCGCACCGTCGTCTTGCGGTTGCAGAAGATGACCGCGCTGGTGACGTCGGCTTCGCGCAGCATTTTGGACAGGACATCGCGCTTCTTGCGCGACTCCACTTTCACCAGGCGCTGGGTGATGTTGATCGAGGCGCTGGCGGGGCGCGCGACTTCGATCGATTTGGGGTTGGACAGGAATTTGTCCGCCAGCTTCTTGATGACCGGCGGCATCGTTGCCGAAAACAGCAACGTCTGGCGCTGCGCGGGCAGCTTGGTGCAGATTTCCTCGATATCAGGGATGAAGCCCATGTCGAGCATCCGGTCGGCTTCGTCGATGACCAGCAGCGAACAGCCGTTCAGCATGATCTTGCCGCGACCAAACAGGTCCATCAGCCGGCCCGGCGTCGCGATCAACACGTCCACGCCCTTTTCGAGCGCGGCAAGCTGGTCGCCCATCGACACGCCACCGATCAGCAGCGCCATCGAGAGTTTGTGATATTTGCCGTACTTCTCGAAATTTTCCGCGACCTGCGCCGCGAGTTCGCGCGTCGGCTCCAAAATCAACGAGCGCGGCATCCGCGCGCGGCTGCGGCCATGGGCGAGGATGTCGATCATCGGCAACACGAAGCTGGCGGTCTTGCCCGTCCCCGTCTGGGCGATGCCAATAATGTCGCGCATCATCAGGACGGACGGAATCGCCTGCGCCTGAATCGGCGTGGGCGTATCATAACCGGACTCGGTTACGGCCCTGAGCAATTCGTCGGAAAGGCCGAGATCGGCAAAAGTCATTCAATGGTCCGGGAACAGGAGGCTTGTCCGTCCTGCACGATAGCGAGACGGAAATCGGCCGCGCATTGCGGAAATATCGGCCGCTTGTCAAGGAAATCGCGCGGTTTGGCGGGCGGTCGTTGCCCGATAGGGGCGCTCAGTCGTCGGGTTCCGCAGCGATCAGCCGTTTGAAGCTGTCGATGGCGCAACTGGTGCCGCCGCGCGCCTGTAACTCGTCGCGGCCCGAACAGAGCGATCCGTCCTCGTCCGGCTCGACATAGAAGCCGGAATAGAAAGCGGCGGCATCGCAGCCTTTTTCCAGACGGGCGCGGTAACGATGCTGGTCGGCCAGGATAAGATCGACGCCGTTGCGCACGACGATGGCAGCGGCGCGAATCGAGCGCAGGGCGACGCAGCGCGGCCCTTTTTTCTCGTCCCAGGCATCGGCGGCTTTTTCGGTGATGCGCGGGGGCGCCTTGCCTTTTTTCGCCATAGGCACACGAATGATGACGCGCTGCTCGATCGTCAGTTGCGCCCATTGAACCGGGTCAGCCGTCGTGGCGGCAATCAACAGCATGATGGAATGAACCAAATCGGACCCCTTTTGGGAATCGGACGCTATCGACCCGTGGTTGAACAGTCGATGAATTCCGGGGATAGGTGCGTCCCATGATCGGACAGCATATCATCGCGCGCTTTGCCGCGCTGCTTGACCCCAAGGGCGTCACCACCGACCCGGACGATATCGCGCCCTGGGTCAGCGACTGGCGCGGGCGCTATCATGGCGCGGCGGCGGCGATCCTGTCGCCTGCCTGCGTCGAGGAGGTGGCCGCCGTGGTGGCGTTGTCGGCGGAACTGGGGGTGGCGCTGGTGCCGCAGGGGGGCAATACGTCGATGGTGGGGGGCGCGACGCCGCCCGCCGACGGATCGGCGCTGATCCTGTCGCTGCGGCGGATGAACCGGATTCGCAGCCTGAGCGCGGACGATAATCTGGCGATTTGCGAGGCGGGCGTGATCCTGAGCAACTTGCATGATGCCGCCGAAGCCGCCGGGCGACGCTTTCCGCTGAGCCTGGGGGCGAAGGGATCCGCGACGATCGGCGGGCTGGTGTCGACCAATGCGGGCGGCACGCAGGTGCTGCGCCACGGGACGATGCGCGCGCTGGTCGAGGGGGTGGAGGCGGTGCTGCCCGATGGCAGCATCTTCCACGGGCTGGACGCGCTGAAAAAGGATAATCGCGGGTACGACATCAAGCAGTTGCTGATCGGCGCGGAAGGCACGCTGGGCGTGATTACTGCGGCGGCGCTACGGCTGGTCCCGGCCATTGCGGCGCGGGCGGTCGGCTGGGTCGGGGTCGCCTCCCCCTCCGATGCGCTGGCGCTGCTGCGGCTGGTCGAGGCGGAGTTGGGCGACAGTGTCGAGGGGTTTGAGGTGATCGCCGACGAGACTTTGGGCTTTGTGCTGGGGCATATTCCCGGCACGCGCAGCCCGATCGAGACGCGGACGCCCTGGCATGTGCTGATCGAGGTGGATCATGCGGATCTGCGCGATCCGGGTCCGGGCGAGCGGCTGGAGGGCGCGCTGGCGATGGCGTTCGAGCGGGGCATCGCGATCGACGCCGTGGTCGCGGCCAATGAGGCGCAGACCGAGGCCTTCTGGCGAATCCGCGAATCGCTGTCGGAATCGGAAAAGGCGCAAGGGCCAGCGCTGCAATATGACATCAGCGTGCCGGTGGCCCGGATGCCTGCTTTCATGATCGAGGCGGCTGATGCGGCGATGGCGAAGTTTCCCGGCACTACGGCCTCGTCCTTCGGTCATCTGGGCGACGGCAATGTCCATTTCCATGTGCGCGCGCCCAAAGGGACAAGCGACGGGCCGGGCTGGATCGCGTCGCAGGGGCAAGCGATCAATGCTTTCGTTCATGACGCGGTGGTCGCAGCGGGCGGATCGATCTCGGCCGAACATGGCATTGGCCAGATGAAGCGCGCGGAGCTGGCGCGGCTGGCGGGTCCAGCGCGGATCGGCGCGCTGCGGGCGATCAAGGCCGCGTTCGACCCCAAGGGACTGTTCAATCCGGGGAAACTCATCCCCCTGCCCGATGAAGCCTGAGGATCAGGCCTCAACCAATATGTGAAAGCAATTGCCACCCGCTGCGCAGGGCTTTATCGCCCTCTCCCAGTTTTATGCCCGGCGGCGCGTCTGCACAGCGTCGCTTTTTGACAGAATGGATACCGGATCATGGCCAGCGCGCCCGCGAATAACCTGCCGATCTTCTACAATGACCTCATTCCGCTAAGCAGCCTGGATCATGCCGATTTCCGCAGCAAGGCGGTCGATTCGGCCCCGTTCCTGACCAGCCAGCACGCCATTCCGCTGACGATCGACGAATTTGTGTCGGCCCAGCGTTTCGTACCGATCATCTTTTCGGCTGGCGCAGATTCGGTGCCGCTGGCGCTGATGGGCCTCAATGAAGGCGTCAACATCTTCGTCGATGACGAAGGCAAGCTGCGCGGCCCGTCCTATGTCCCCGCCTATGTCCGCCGCTATCCCTGGATGCTGGCCAAGCTGCGCCCGGACACGGACGAGCTGTCGCTCTGCTTTGACCCGACCAACCCGGCGATCGGCGCGTTCGAGGATGGCCAGCCCCTGTTCGAGGATGGCAAGCCCAGCGAGCTGACCCAGGGCGTGCTGAAATTCTGCGAGGATTTCGAGCAGGCCGCGGCCCGCACCGGCCAGTTCGTGCGCGAGTTGCAGGAGATGGATCTGTTGATGGACGGCGAAGTCGCGATCCAGACGCCGGGCAATGAACAGCCTTTCGTCTATCGCGGTTTCCGCATGATCAACGAGGAAAAGCTGCGCGACCTGCGCGGCGACCAGCTGCGCAAGATCAACCAGAGCGGGATGCTGCCGCTGATCCACGCCCACCTCTTCTCGCTGCAACTGATGCGCGACATTTTCGAGGCGCAGGTCAATCTGGGCAAGGGGCCGATCCCCCAGCCAGCCGCGCCGCAGCCCGCCGAAGCCTGAACCGGGAATTAACCCGAAACGGCGGAAATATTTGATATAAAAGCGATTGCATCTCCTCTTGAAACGGAATGTGACCTGGCCTATCTACTGAACATGCGATGCACCTGCCCCCCTTTCGGGTGTATCGTATGGGCGCCTCCCCCCTTTGGAGGCGTCTCCTCCCTGAACCTAGGCCGCTCCATGCTCTGCATGGGGCGGTTTTTTTTGGAGTGTTGCTTTTCCAAGCGGATTGGGTGCGACGCGGTTTTCCTTGACGCGCGCGGTGCGCCTTCCTAAAGGCCAGCCCCTGCCAGCCGCCCGACGCGGCCCATGGCCCCTTCGTCTAGCGGTTAGGACGCGGCCCTCTCACGGCTGAAACACGGGTTCGATTCCCGTAGGGGTCACCAAAATACTCTCCCAGAGAGTATCAGAAACGGCTTCCGGGCGATGGGCAACATGTCGTAACCGGCACGTTCGGAAAGGCGAAAATCCAAGTCGCCTTATGACAGACCATCGAAGCTGCCTTTCCCCCGCCCCCGCGCTGGCAGACAATGAAATACGGGCGATCCGCGAACGCGAGCATGTCTCGCAGCCGGTGTTCGCCGCCTATCTCAACATCTCGCGCAATCTCGTGTCGGATTGGAACGCGGCGTTAAGCGGCCCGGCGGCCCGGCCTTGCGCCTTCTGTCGATCATCCAACGCCAGGGATTGCAGCAACCTCGGGCTGGTGGCCTTTCGGGGAGTAATCGACCACCCATGTTTCATCGCAGTTTTTGCGAAGGTCGGCACGCATCCTTTGAAAGCCATCGCCGCTAAGGAAGCCGGATATCCAGGATGGGTACGGCCAAGTCTGATCGATTGGCCTCTTCACGGTCAGTCGGCTCGAACGCTGGGCAGAATCCGCTACTTTCGGGGTTTACTCCTTCCCTTTGTTCACCGGAAAGCCTATCTAAATGAGGCCCGAAGAGGCGATCGCAAAAGGATGAGAGGATGTTGAAGAAATCCCTGATGGGCGCGGCTCTGGTCGCGCTCCTGTTACCAATGGCCGCAACTGCGCGGTCAGGCGGCAACGACATGCTGGTGACGGGCGAATATCGCGGCGAAAAGCGCAGCATCACCGTAGCACTAGCTGATCTGAACCTGCGTCACGATCGCGCTGTGGACCGCGCTGAGAGCCGCATACGCTATGCTCTCAAGCAGGTTTGCGACATCAACAGCGCGCGCGAACTCTACGAAAAGCGCGACTATAAGGCGTGCTATGATCCAGCGATGGACAGCGCCCGAAGCGATCTGGACAAACGCATCGCAACTGCCCGCGCGACCTGATCCTCAGCCGCCGAGCGGGGGGCCTGGCGGCATCGGGAAGCGCGAGCGCGGCCCCTTGCCCCAGGGTGAGGAGGAGGATTTGGGCGTATGCGCGACCGGGTCTTCCAGATAAAGCCCGATGTCGCGAGCGGCCTGCCGGTAATGGGCCGTCGTGATCGGGTCGGTATCCTTGCGCGTCTTAAGGTCGTCCGCAAGCTGGACGAGTCGTTCGGTGATATAGGCGCGTGCCTCGGCTGAAGCGGTCGTGTCCCCACTCAGGATCATCATCGATTCCAGCGCTACCCGTTGCGTCACCCGGCGAAGCGCCCGTCCTTGCGCATCGGCGTCGCGCGGCGCGCGCCAGCTATGCGCCATCACCGCATCCACCATTTCGGGCAGCGTCAGTGTGTCGGGCCTGCGCGCGGCCAAGGCAATCATCCGTGTCGCCCGCTTGCCCTCGAACAATGGCTCCAGCACCAGCGCAGACAGGATGCGCGCTGCTTTAAGCTGGTCGAACGCATCGTCGCTCGACAGATCTTCGAGATTATCGCCCGGATCGGGCGTCAACTGGGCCAGCAGCGTTTCGGGCAGAGTCAGGTTGGCTGGTTCGATCGCATCCATCAGCAGGCCCAGCACATCGCGTTGCAGGGTCGCGGGGACGAACTCAGTAGGCGGGATCGTCTCGCCCTTCACCACGATATTCTCATACAGGCCACCGACATATTTGAGGCCGGATTCGATCGCGTAGCGGTGGTGCAGATACGCCATCCACAGCCGTCCATTGCGCAGCGATCCGATCGGTTCGCCGGGCAACAGCATGTCGGGACCGTAATGGGCGATCATGATCTTGCGGGCTGCCATCGCTTCGGCCAGATTTTCGGTAGGCGTCGCCCGGTCGTCATACCAGGTCCAGCGCGGATCGGTGTCTGGCACATAGAGCAGTTCCTGCCCGCGCATGTCCGCGATCACCCCGTTCAGGCCCGCCTTTTCCTGCGCAGCGGGAAAGACGCTATAGGCATAGCGCGCCATCGCCATATCATAGGCGCCGATCTGCTTCTGGAAGGATTCGCTGATGTCCAGCTTGCCATCGACCACCTTCACGCGGGGCGTGGGATATTCCATCACCGAAGCCCGGTCGTTCAGACTGGAGGCAAAATTATGCCCGAAACCGACAGCATGGCCCAATTCATGCGCCGTCAGCAGCGCCTGACGCAGCAGCACCATGTCGCGCTGGCCCGCAGGCATGTCAGTCATGGTGCCGGGCATCAACAGGCTGGAGTCGGCCACCGTCACGCCGCTGCCGTCAGCAGGTAACCCGCCCATATAGGCGTCCCAATAATTGCCGATCGTGCGGATCCGGTGGGTGTCCATCCGTGTCTTTGACCCGATGATCTCGCCTGTACGCGGATCGCGATAGGTGCCACCGCTCGAAAAACCGCGCTCGTCGCGGTTGATCCACAGGACATAGGCATAGCGTATATCCATCGGGTCCATGTCGATCGGCGCATCCTCCGCTCGGATCGCATTGACGAACCCCGCCGCCTCGAACGCCTTGTTCCACCATAGCAGGCCAGCCTTCATCGCATGGCGGATCGGACCTGGAATGGCGGGATCGAAATAGAAAGTGATGGGCTTGACCGGCTCGCTCATTGCGGCGGATGGATCCTTCTTTTCCAATCGCCAGCGGGTGACCCACTCGGTTTCCGGGCCTTCACTGAACGGTCTGGAATAATCGTGGAACTTCATGGTGCTGACGCCGATACGCGGATCGCCCGTGCGCGGGGTATAGCCGACGGGCGCGCGCAGAAAGCTGTGATGTATCCGCATAGTCACCGCGCGCGGGTCGGGCGTCGTGTTGCGGACCAGCGCGCCGGGGGCGTCTGTAGTGAAGGTGGCTACCGTCTCGATCTCGCTATTGTCCGGGAAAGCCTTGATCCGGGCGGGGTAGAAACTGCTGCGCGATGCGTCGAACTTATATGTCCCCTGATTGGCACGCTTCAAAGTCGCTTCAATATTGGCGGCGTCGCGCATGAACAGCGCAGTGGCGTCCACCACCACGTTGCCCCCTGCGTCGGATTCGATCGGCAACGCCGCCAGAACCGAGGTCGGGAAGGATTCCGCGACACCTTGCGCGTGCGCGGTGTCGCCGCCCAGCGAGCGGTAGTCCTGATTGATTTCCGACACCAGCACCTTGGCCCCGCTACGCTGGAAACGGATGACCGCGCTGTACATGACGCCCCGGTCCAGCGGCAGTTCGACGGAGCCGCCGCCCGTCGCCGCCGAGACATAATAGAGGATATCCTGATCGAAGGCCGGAATTTCCAGCAGCACCCGCCCCTTCGCCGCATCCCAACGCAGCGGAATGAAGCCGTCCATCAGGGTGGTTGCGGCGGCGCTGCTGACCAGCGGCGGTCGAGTTGGAGCCGCGCTCGCCGTGCCGCCGGGCGCGATCAGGGCCAGCGCCATCGCCCCGGTGGCGGCGTGGACCGCCCGGCGGTGTGCGCGTGAAACTGAACGTGGACCCCTTGCAGCCATGTGCGACTCCCCCGGCCATTGGCGACCAGAATGATCCCCCGCATCTGTCAAACGCGCGACGCACCGCAATCCGCTATCGCGATCCGACTGTCGACCGCTCGAACAGGATCGGTACATTCGCGCGGCGCGCGACTTCACGCAGTATGATGCTGCTCCTGATCTTTGCGACATGAGGCAGGATCGACAATTCCTTCCGATAAATGGAGTCATATTCGTCGAGCGAACTGACATGGATCATCAGCATGAAGTCGGTGTCTCCCGACACGAAACCGCAAAAGGAGACAGAGGGACATTTGACCACCTCCTTTTCAAATTCGTTCAGGACATTTTCCGCTTGCGACACCAGTTCGATCATTACCATCACCACCCCGCTGAAACCCAGCGCGCGCAGGTTGAGGCGGGCGGTATAGCCGTCGATCACGCCTGATTCCTCCATCATCCGCCGCCGCCGTGCGACCGCCGTGCTGGACAGGTTGATCTGTTCCCCGACCGACACGTCGGACGCCCGCCCATCCTCCGACAGCGCCTTGAGGATTCGATAATCAACGGAATCGAGGGAAGGATTGTTGGAATACATCAAAAATCCTTTAGTTTTTGACGGATATTAAAAATCTCTTCGTGAAAATTGCGGCAAATTAGCAGAAATCGCAACAGAATTTCTGTTAGTCTCGTTGGTGCGCAAGAGATGGGCGAAGGGGCGATAGTGGATTGACGAAACCCGCTTCGTTTCTGTCCGCGAGGGATTATGAACAAAAGCCTCTGGGTCGCAAATAAGGCAATGAATACGAATAAAATGTAATAAATACAATAGTATATGGAGAGGTGCGTGGAGGCCTGGGGGCAGTAGCAACAGGGGGCCACACATGAACATCACGCAATCCGACCATATCGGTCACGCATCCAGCCGACGCGCGCACCGACTGCTGGGAAGGGTCTGCGCTGCAGCCCTGTGCGCAGCGTCGACAATCGCTGCGGCGCAGACCGCCGCGTCCCTGCCCGACGAGCAGGCGACCGCGACCGACAATTCGAGCGACATCACAGTCACCGGATCGCGCATCGTCCGCGACGGATATGACGCGCCGACGCCCGTCAGCATCATCAGCACCAAGGAGTTGAAGGCGGAAGCGCCAGCCAATATCTCCGACTTCGTCAATACCCTGCCTGCGGTGCGCGGCAGCGGCACGGCGGCCTCCTCCAACGGTTCGCTCAGCAACGGCGCGGCGGGCATCAACAGCGTCAACCTGCGCAATCTGGGCGCGAACCGCACGCTTGTGTTGTTCGACGGCCAGCGTTCCGTCACCTCCACCACGACCGGCCAAGTCGACGTCAACACATTCCCACAGGCGTTGATCGAGCGGGTCGAGGTGGTGACCGGCGGTGCATCGTCCGCTTATGGTTCGGACGCCGTGTCGGGCGTGGTCAACTTCATCCTCAACCGCGACTTCACCGGCTTCAAGACCGAATATGAATATGGCGTCACCACCCGCGACGACGGCAAAAACTACAAGTTCAACGCGACCGGCGGAAAATCCTTTGCCGATGGCAAGGGGCATATCCTGGTATCGGGCGAATATTTCGAGCAGGCGGGGATCCAGTCGATCGATCGCGACTGGAACGACAGCGGCTATTTCCTGGCCAACAACCCGGCCTATAGCGGCGCGCGCTGCACCGATGCGGCATCGCTCAATACGCCCTGCGTCCCCGAATATATCATCCAGGCGGGCATCGGCACCGGCCAGTTCACACCGGGCGGCCTCATCAGCACAGGCCCGCTGCGCGGCACCTATTTCGGGTCGATCAACCCGACCACCGGCAAGGCGTCGGTCAACCAGCTCAATTTCGGTGCGACCAACGGGCAGTGGATGATCGGCGGCGACACCGACATCACCACCAAGGGACATCGCGGCAGCGCGACCCTGTTGCCGTCGGAAAAGCGGCAAAGCGCCTTTGGTCGCCTGAGCTATGAATTTTCGCCGTTGATCGAAGTGTTCGGCCAGTTTTCCTACAGTCGCTATAACGGCCAGAGCTTCTATCAGCAGACCCCGACCGTGGGCGTCACCATCCAGCGCGACAACGCCTTCCTGCCCGACAGCGTACGGGCGGCGATGGTCGCCAACAACCTGACGTCGGTCCAGATCGGCACCAGCAACATCTTCCTGCCGCCGCAAGGTAGCGACAATACGCGGCAGGTGTTCCGTTATGTCGCGGGCGGACGCGGCGAATTTTCGGTCGCGTCGAGCGACTGGACCTGGGACGCCTATTATCAGCTTGGCAAGACCAAGACGAGCGAACTGCTGACGAACGCATGGAATATCGCGCGCATGGCAAGCGCCACCGACGCGGTCGTCGCGGCGGCCGGCAATGTCGGCGGCTATGCCCCCGGAACGATCGTCTGCCGCATCAATGTGGATGCCAACCCGAACAATAACGACCAAAGCTGCGTCCCGCTCAACCGCATCGGCACCAATGGCGCATCGGCGGCGGCGATCGACTATGTGCTGTATAACGGTCTCCAGCCGCTGCGTAAGCAGGAACTCAAGCAGGAAGTGGCGGCGATCAATTTTTCGACCAACAATCTGCTCGACCTGTGGGCCGGACCGATCTCGATCGCGTTCGGCGGCGAATATCGCAAGGAATCGGTGACCGGATCGGTCGATAGCCTGTTCCAGCCGATCGTCTCGAACGGGGTCACGACCGGCACCTGGATCTATGGCAATTATCTGCCCACGATCGGCCGCTATAATGTGAAGGAAGCCTATCTCGAAACCATCGTCCCGATCTTCCGGGGCATGGATTTCAACGGCGCGTTCCGCATGACCGACTATTCGACGTCGGGCAGCGTCAACACCTGGAAGGCGGGCCTTACCTGGCAGGCGATGGACGACATCAAGTTCCGTGGCACCGTGTCCCGCGACATTCGCGCGCCAAATCTGAGCGAATTGTTCGCGCCCGGCACCGGGCGCACCAACACCGTCAACGTCCCCAGTGGCGCGACGGTGCGCGCGGACCAGTTCAACGAATCCACCGTCGGCAACCCGACCCTGCAACCTGAAATCGCCAAGACCTATGGCGCGGGCGTCGTGTTGACGCCCACCTTCCTGCCGGGCTTCGCCATGTCGGTGGATTATTATAATATCAAGATCGACGGGTCGATCTCCTCTCTGGTCGCGCAGACGCTGGTGGATCAATGCTATCTGCAAAATATCGCGCTGGCCTGTACCGCCATATCGACCAGCGGTGGGCGTGGCATCGTCACCCCAGGGCTGCCCATCACCAGCATCGAAATCAAGCCGACCAACTTTGTGACCGAGAAGACAAGCGGCATCGACATTGAAGCCAGCTATCGCAGGCAGGTCGGTCCCGGCAACATGACTCTGCGCGCGCTGGTCAGCAAGGCGTTTGAACTGAAACTGGACAATGGCGTCACCGCAACGACAGATGCGGCCGGTCAGAATACAGGCGGCCTGCCCGACTGGACCTATCGCTTCACTGCCGGATACGACATGGACGCAGGCTTTAGCATCCAGGGCGTTGCGCGCGGCGTGTCCAGCGGCGTGTACAACAATAATTATGTCGTCTGCGACACCGCCTGCCCGCTTTCGACCGCCGACAATCGCACGATCAACATGAACAAGATCAAGGGCGCTTTCTACTTCGACCTCAACGCGAGCTATAATTTCGACATGGGCGGATCGAAGACGCAATTGTTCCTGTCTGTCCGCAACATATTCGACAAGGATCCCGTGCTGGTCGGCATCGGCCCGACGGGCAACAACACGCCCGCTTATCCGCAGACCAACCGCGCCCTCTACGACGTTCTGGGCCGCGTGTTCCGCATGGGCGTACGCCTGTCCATCTGACCTGCCTCTTGCGGTCGGCGGCCCGCGCCGTCGACCGCACCATACTCATAATCCATCCGTTCGGGAGATATTCGTGATGCTGAAATCCGTCGCCCCATCGCTGTACGGCAAGTCGCTTGCTGCCCTGCTGGTTTCGACCATGCTCGCCACTACCCCGCTTCCCGCCGCTGCCAAGGCACCTGCCGCGCTGAAGAAAGAAGTCGCGACGGCGATCGACGGGGAAGCCAAGCTGGTGCAGGAAATGGTCGATAGCGTCTTCAGCTTCGCCGAACCGGGCTTTCAGGAATTCAAGACAGCCGATTATCTGACTGCCATTCTGGAAAAAAATGGCTTCACCATCACCAGGGGCGTGGCGGGCATCCCGACGGCCTGGACTGCGACCTGGGGTACAGGTGGCCCACTCGTCGCGCTCGGCTCGGACGTAGACGGGTTGCTCGGTCTTTCCCAATATCCCGGATCGCCCACGCTCAAGCCGATGGTCGCAGGCGCTCCAGGCCATGGCGAAGGGCATAATTCGGGTATGCCGCTCATCGTGGCCGCCGCCATCGCGACCAAGAATGTGATGGAAAAGCGCGGGATCAAGGGTCGCCTGATGCTGTGGCCGGGCGTTGCGGAGGAATTGCTGGCGACCAAGGCCTTTTACGTCCGCGCTGGCCTGTTCAAGGATGTCGACGCCTCCATCTTCACGCATGTCGGTTCGGGCTTCAGCACCGGCTACGGCGAGATGGGCAATAACGGGATGGTGTCGGTCGAATATAATTTCCACGGCAAGACATCGCACGCCGCTGGCGCACCTTGGGCCGGGCGGAGCGCACTTGACGGCGTCGAACTGATGGACTTCGCCTGGAACATGCGCCGCGAGCATCTGCCTATCACCCAACGTTCGCATTATGTCATCACCAATGGCGGGGGCCAGCCCAACATTGTGCCGGGCGAGGCCAGCGTCTGGTATTATTTCCGCGAACAGACCTTCGATTCGATCCGCAAGCTCTACGAAACCGGCAGCGAGATCGCGGACGCGGCGGCCAAAGCGACCGGCACCACCGTCACCCGCCGTATCCTCGGCTATGCCGCGCCCAATTTCGGCAACAAGCCGTTGGCCGAGGCGGCCTATGCCAACATCCAGATGGTCGGGATGCCCAAATGGACCGCAGAGGACCAGGCCTTCGCCAAGGCGGCACAGCAGGCCAACAAGTTGGAGATAAAGCCGCTGGAGGACAAGGTCGGCGCACTTTCCACACCCGAAACGCGCGGCAAGTCGAACGGCGGCGGATCCGATGACATCGGCGACATCATGTGGACCGTGCCGACCATCACCATCCGTTTCCCGTCCAACATTCCCAGCATGATCGGCCATAATGTCACGTCGGCGATCGCGATGGCGACGCCGATCGCGCACAAGGGCGCGGTCGCGGGGGCCAAGGCGGTAGCCATGACCGTCCTCGACATCATGACAACCCCCGCACTGGTCAGCGAGGCCAAGGCCTATTTCACCAATGTCCAGACCAAGGACCAGAAATATGATCCGGTGCTGACCGCAGACGACAAGCCGGCTATCCATCTGAACAAGGAGATCATGGACCGGATGCGACCGGAGCTGGAGAAATTCTATTATGATCCCGCAAAGTATAGCAGCTATCTGGAACAGCTGGGCATCGCCTATCCCAATACGGATATTGGTGTCGCGAAATAGCAGCCCCTGCCTGAAACCCTGCGTCCATCCTCATCTTCGGAGCGCCCATGCCCGCCCCATCCCGTCATGATGTCCTGTCCACGATCGGCCTGTTGCTTGCCGCCTCCAGCCTGTCTTTCAGCGCCACGGCCACGGCCAAAGCTCCCCCAGCGCTCAAGGCGGAAGTCGCGACCTTGATCGACGGGGAGGCCAAGCTGGTGCAGGAAATGGTCGATAGCATCTTCAGCTTCGCCGAACCGGGCTTTCAGGAGGTAAAGACTTCGGCATATTTGACCGCCATCCTCGAACGAAACGGTTTCACCGTTACGCGCGGCGTTGCGGGCATCCCGACGGCGTGGACCGCGACCTGGGGTGCGGGCGGCCCGCTGGTGGCACTGGGATCCGACATTGATGGACTGCTTGGCTTGTCCCAGACACCTGGCTCGCCGACTATCAAGCCGATGGTTGCAGGCGCACCGGGGCATGGCGAAGGGCATAATTCGGGTATGCCGCTCATCATCGCCGCCGCCATCGCCACCAAGAATGTGATGGAAAAGCACGGGCTAAAGGGACGGCTGATGCTGTGGCCCGGCGTTGCGGAGGAATTGCTGGCAACCAAGGCCTTCTATGTGCGCGAAGGGCTGTTCAAGGATGTCGACGCCTCCATCTTCACGCATGTCAATTCGGGTTTCGGCACCGGTTGGGGCGATCTGGGCCTGACCGGCATGGTTTCGGTTCAATATGATTTCCATGGCAAGACGGCCCATGGTGCCGCGCCATGGAATGGCCGCAGCGCGCTCGATGGGGTCGAATGGATGAACGCCGCATGGAATTTCCGGCGCGAACATCTGCCGCTAACCCAGCGGTCGCATTATGTCATCACCAACGGCGGGGGCCAGCCCAACATCGTGCCGGGCGAAGCGAGCGTCTGGTATTATTTCCGTGACAAGGATTTCGCTTCGGTCCGCAAACTGTACGAAACCGGCAACGAGATTTCGGAGGCTGCGGCCAAGGCAACCGGCACCACCGTCACCCGCCGCCTGCTGGGCTATGCCGCGCCCAATTTCGGGAACAAGCCGCTGGCCGAAGCCGCCTATGCCAATATCGAAATGGTGGGGATGCCCCGGTGGAGCGAGGCTGATCAGGCCTTCGCAAAAGCGGTACAACAGGCTAACGGCTTCACGCTCAAGCCCCTGGACAGCAAGGTCACCCCCCTGTCGACCCCTGAAACACGCAGCGGCGCGAGCTTTGGTGGGTCCGACGATATCGGTGACATCATGTGGACCGTGCCCACCATCACCATTGGCTATCCATCCAACATTCCCAATACGATCGGACATCATGTGACCGCCGCCATAGCGATGGCGACCCCGATCGCACATAAGGGCGCTGTAGCCGGCGCAAAAGCGGTAGCCATGACCGTCCTCGACATCATGACCACGCCCACACTGGTCAGCGCGGCCAAGGCCTATTTCACCAATGTGCAGACCAAGGACGTGAAATATGATCCTGTCGTCACCGCGCAGGACAAACCCGCCATCCATTTGAACAAGGACCTGATGGAGCAGTTGCGCCCGAAGATGGCGCAATATTATTACGACCCCGCAAAATATGGCAGCTACCTTGAGCAGTTGGGTATCACCTATCCCGATACGAGTACCAGTGGCGCGAAGTAACGAAGCAGGTGCGCGAAGGAATCCGTAGCCGAGGATTCGTAAAGGAAGCAGGAACGCTATAGCGATTGCACAGTGGTCAAATGCCTATCACAGGCCATGGTGAGGCTGGAAACCCTGATCATCAACGCACCGGCAGCGCTGGGCGACACGCTCGATCAGATAAGCGGAAAACTGCGCTGATCCGATATATTGCTGCATTCAGGCCCGGCGCAATGACCTCGACCATGGCATCTGCCAAAACCGCCTTACGAGCCTTGGCGACCCTTGCACGAAGAAATCCAATCGCACGACAAGGCGCTCGTGCGAGGGAACGACACGGCTTCGGCCTGCTTGACAGCGCGTAGGCTACGCCTTGTCGTCGACGAGCCCATCAGGACCTCGATCATTGAACCGCACGACCCAGTCGCGCCCGATCTGCAACGCTACTCCGCCGATACGCGCCGCATCGCCGTGCCTCGTCTTCGGCGTAACGATCGCTGACGCAAAGGATAGGGTCATTTCGATCCATATAATCCCAATGGACAGATGGCATAATAATCATACGCAATATAATTTTCCATGGAATATCAATACGTTGCTATGACATAGGGGTCGCCAGAAAAATCAAAGCCGGGTGATGCACGAGATCAGCTGACAGCAACATTTGTGTCTACCGTCAGACCTGAATCGGCTAGTTTGACTCGGCATTTTGCAGTGCGACGGTAAGAGCATCGACATCAGTCGGATCAACCGGCGCACCATAGACGGTGACCATTTTGTTGATTGCATCGCGCCAGAATGGCGGCCCTTTGCCCGGTGGCTGGGTCGTGATGTAGTCGAGCGCGTGACACGCCGCGCAATTGGTGACGATGATTTCTGCTGCCGTTCCGTTCAGGCGCGCCGGGATCTCGTCGCTCGGCAACGCATAGGTTCGCGGCCGCGCGATCGCGCCGCCACCCAGCAGAACCAGCGCGCTGATGAACAGGCCCCAGCGCATCAGATGGCCTCCAGTTGGACGGTTTCGACGACATTGCGCATATAGCCGGCGGGTTGCCATAGCGCGTTGGGCGGCTGGATTTCTCCATCATTCCCGACGGCGCGGACTTTGACGCCATGCTGTCCCTTGGGAAATGTCGCGACGAACCGCCACTCGCGAAAGGCGTAACGTCCATGATCCTGACCGAGACTGGCGTCCTGCCAGTCGCGCCCGCCATTGATCGACAATTGGACGCGGGCAATCCCTGCGCCGCCGTTGAAGGCGATACCCCGCAGAGGAACTGCTCGCCCGGCGACTACAGGTTCACCCGCCTGGTGACTGGTGATGAATGAGCGGATATTGAAACTTGCTATCGGAACGGTCTTGTCCGGCTTCTGCCCCGGTGCGACGCAATGGCAGTCATTGTCGGGAATGCGATAGGCGGTTTTCATCCAATAGCCGTCATATTGGCGATCGACCACGGTGATTTCGTGCAAATGCTTGACCCAATAGGTGCCATAATAGCCCGGCACGATCAGTCGCAAGGGATAGCCGTTGAGAAATGGCAAATCAGCATCGTTCATGGACCAGGCGACCATGACTTCACCGTTCCGGGCATGATCGATATCCAGCGCCTTGACGAAATCCGGTATCGTTTCAACCGGTGGGGCGTCGAGGCCATTGAACGTCACTTGCCGCGCCCCCGCCCTCACCCCGGCGCGATCAAGCAACACCCTGAGCGAGACACCGCGCCAGCGTGCATTGCCCATCGCGCCATTGCCCAACTGGCCGCCCCCCACGCGCGGGTCGGAGAAGGCGCGGCTATTGCCAGAGCATTGATTGACAGCGACGATCTCCTGAACGGGGAAATCCCGTTTCAGCTGTGCGAGCGACAGGGACAACGGCGCGCCGACATGGCCGCCGATGCTGAGCCGATATGTCGCCGGGTCGATCGTCGTCGGGAGGTCGGACAGATGATAGCGCACGAAAAAGGCATCATTCGGCGTCAATATGCCGTCGTTAAATATCGGAAACGGTGTCTCCAGCTGCGGGGGACGCATGGTCAGACCGATCAAGGGCCGTTTTTGCGGCAGACGCACCAAGGGCCGGTCGCCGTTTGCGAACGGCATGCGAATGGCCTCGCTTCGAGCGATTGCGGGAGCCGCGACAAGGGCTACGGATGCCTGGGCCATGAAGCGGCGGCGATTGACAGGATTCATACTGAGCTTCTCGATTTGATCGAAACGACCCGCTGTCTGTGGGACATTCACGCCACCGCCTGGAGGCCCGCCATTGCAAAGCCGGGCTTGAAATCGGCCCGATCCTCAAAGCGCAGGATGTGCTGGGTCCGGTCGGCTGCGGGATGGCGGCGTGCGCCTGACAGGACGGCGGCATCCAGGTGCGGCGCCAGCATCTCGATCAGCCGATAGGTGTAATTTCGCAGCAATGAGCCTTTCAACGTCGCGATCTTCGTAGTGCTGGGATGGAAGAAGCGATTGGACCCTGCAATGACGTGCAAACCATCGCCAGCACCATTGGCAATCGCCATTTGCGCGACGATCCCGATGCCCATGCCTAGGCGGACATAGGTTTTGATGACGTCGGCATCCATCGCGGTGAGCCGGATATCGGGTTCAATCCCGGCCTCCTCAAACGCGCTGTTGATCTGCGACCGGCCGGTAAATTCAGGATTATAAGTGATGATGGGATAACGCCCGATATCGGCGAGCGTTACCTTTTCGCGCCATGTCAGCGGGTGGCCGGGCGGGATGATGGCAACATGTTCCCAGGTGAAGCAGGGGTAGGTCTGAAGCTCAGCATGGTCATCGACCGCCTCTGTCGCAAGGCCCAGATCGGCTTCGCCCCGCAAGACCAGATCTACCACATATTTTGGGGTGCCCTGACGCAATTCGATTTCGACATCCGGGAACAACGGACTGAACCGCGCCAGCACCGGCGGCAGGATGTAATTGGCCTGATTGTGGGTCGCGGCAATGACCAGCCGCCCCTTGTCCTCCTGCGCAAACTGCGCCGACAGCCGCTTGAGATTGTCGGCCTGATGCAGCAGCTTTTCTATAACCTGCGCCGCATTTTCGCCCGCCTTGGTCAGGCCGACGAGCCGTTTGCCCCGGCGAACAAAAATGTCGACCTTCAACTCGGCCTCAAGCTCCTTGATCTGCTTGCTGACACCCGACTGCGACGTGCAAAGCTGATTTGCGACTTCGGTCAGGTTCAGATTGTGCTGAATCGCGGTTCGCACATATTTCAGCTGCTGGAAGTTCATAGCGACACCTTGACGGAATGGACCGCCACGCCCGTGGCCCGTGCGCGATGCACGATGTTGCTGCTGGAAATGGCCATGCTTCCCCCTCTTAAGAATGTGGCGTCAGCATCCGTGGCAGGGTAGCTTCATTACTCAACTGAAGTGATAGAGAATTGACGAAATGGCAAGAGGTGTGAAAATCCCCCAGACGGTCAGCATCAGCCGGTCGCGCGGCATGACTGTCCCACGATTCCTAACTATAAACCTTTATATATCATATATTTGTGTCAGTCATGCTGGCTCAAGGCACGCCATATATCCGCCACTGCGACAGAAGGGCTTTACACCTCCACAGAATATCTAATCGCCATTTCATTGGTTTGATGGGGCCGTGCGGCCTTTAGAAGCGATGAAAGGATCTGCCCGATCAGGGGCGGCAATCGCGCCGCGGCCTATCCGGCTGGTACGCCCATAGCGGGGACAAGGATATAGAATGACGAAATCCGGTGCAGCAGCCATTGTCGTGGCGGGGTGCATTGCAGCGGCAGGCGCTATCGCCCAGCCGCCGTTGCGCGATGCAGCGCCGCTTCCGATCAAGGAATTCATGGGTCATGTCATGCAGCGCAATGCGCAGCAATTGTGGCACTGGACGTCGTTCGAAAGCGACGATCAGGGGGAGCGTTCGGGCAAGCCGACATCTGCGGAGGAATGGGAGGACGCGGAAAGCGACGCGCTGACCTTGCAACAACTAAGCTATGCGCTCGAACATGCAGCCTATCGTATCGACGACAAGAATTGGGATCGCCATCTGGCCAGTTTCCGGGCGGCGGCCAGCGCAAGCGCCGACGCGGCCGAGCATCAGGACTTTGACCGGTTACAGAAAGCGGGCGATGACATAAATGCCCAATGTGTCGCCTGTCACATTAGCTTCGCGCCGGAGATCGAGGCGCCTGCGCCGCCGCTACCGGAAGGTTTCTGAGCCACCGCTTTTCCATTCGGTCGCGCCAGCCGCCTCCAGCCCAGGACAAGCCCGCTGACAGAAACCGCCAGGCCGAATAGCGACCCGATCCAGAGCAACATTTCGCGCGCGGGCGCATGGCGCAACAATATGTTGAGATCCCATCGGTGCAGCATGTCGAACAGCCAGCGATAGATGCGTCGTCTCACATCCATCCGCCCTAGAATCTCTCCGGTCCGCGGATCGAGATAGAGCCAGGTCTGCCCGACATCGTCGAAACGCAGCTGAAGCACTGGCAATATCGGTGACCTGCCAACCGCATACCAGTAGGAATCCGGCTCGCTGACCAATTGCGCTTCAACCCGCCTTCCGCCCGGCACCAGCGCCTCGCTTGCCTGCATGATGGTCCGCGTCGCGAGCGGTGCAGGTGCCATCGTCGCGCTCGCGAGGATTTTGCTTGAGCCATCCGGGACTTCGATGGCCGCGGTCCTGATGCCCGCATCAGACCGGAACCGCACCAGAACGGCGCGGGGCGAGCGTGCGCGGAGCCGGGCGAGCGTTGCCGCGTCGGGGATTGGATCACCCGCATATTGTCGAAGCGCCGCCGCCTCACCCTGCCCTTGCGCGAATATGTGGCCCGGATCGACGGACAACCAGCCGCTGAAAATCCAGGCGATCAGAAACAGGCCGCCTGAAAGACCCGCTACATGGTGCCAGAGCATCCAGCCATGATAGGGAGTCATGCGGCCACCGGCATAGCGTCTGGCCCCCGCCCGCATGCGCAGCAAGCCAATCCAGAATCCCGTCACGGCCGCGGCGATGCACGGCCCGGACACCCACATCACGACCTGCCGCCACAGCCCATTATCCTGCCGCAAGATGGTGGGATAAATCCAGTGCGGCAGGGAGCCGAGCCAGTTCGAGAAGCGGGCAGACCGGGTTGTCCGCTGCACGACGCTGCCCGTCGTCGAAGAGATGTACAGAATGGTGCCGGCCTGATCGTCCAGCATCACCTTCCACAAGGGACGATGGGCGTCGAAACCAGACCCGACCGTCCACTGGTCCCTGTCAATTGTCGCTATGTCGATTGCGTTAAAACCGGAAAAACGCGCCGCCTCCCGACGGGCATAGCGACTATCGACCGGCGACACCGCCCTGCCCGTCCGTGCCGCCAGGACCGTCCACTTGCCATCCGCGTCAGCGATACGCCACACCGGTTCGCTATCGCGCATAGCGAGTTCAAGCGACCCGATCGAGCTGACCATTGCGGACGGCAGCGCGCGAACATGCGGCCAGTCGATCGGCTGGCTGCCCGCCAGCCTGTCGCGTTGAGATAGTGATGGATAGGGAACATAGTGCATGACCAGCCCGGACGCGAACCAGATGCAGAAGAGCAGGCAACTGGCAATACCGATCCAGCGATGAACCAGGAAGAGCCAGCGGCGCAGATGCTTGCCGTTCCGTTTCCTAAAAGGCGGCACGTATCGTCACGTCGATCGACCGGGGCCGTCCGATGATCCACTGCTGGTCGTTATAGCTGGTCACCGCATAGGCTTTGTCGGTCAGGTTGAAGATATGCAGATCCAGCGCGACGGACGGCGCAAGGCCATAGGAAGCGCTCGCGTCGATCGTGGTATAGCCGGGGATGCGGAAATCATTGCCATTGTCGGACCAGCTAGCCCCGACATGGCGCAGACCAGCCCGCAGCTGAAAACGGTCCGTTGCATCCCAGCGCAGCCACAGATTGGCGGCGGTCTCTGGAATATTGGGGGGCGTATTGCCGTCATATACCGCGTCCGCCGATGCGAAGTCGTCGAACCGTGCGTCCAGGACCGTGGCATTGGCATCGATCCCGAAGCCCGCAGGCAAATCGAGCGAGAAAGCCGCTTCAATCCCCTTTGCCGACCGCTGCCCGACCTGTTCGATCGGGCTGGCCAAGGTGCGCTGGACGAGCAGCCCCTTCTTTACGATGCGGTAGGCGGCCAGCGTGGCTGACCCGCGTCCGTCGAGAAACTGCGCCTTGGCGCCAATCTCCACCTGATCGCCGGTCGCGTGGCTGAACTGGACCTGCCCGCCGCTATAGGTTGTCAATGTCCCCAGCGGATCCACGCCGGTTGAATATTGGGCATAAAATGACAGGTCTGGTCGGGGACGATAGACTGCGCCGATCCGCCAGGTCGTGTTGGCGAGCCTCTTGGTCAGCGCCAGCGTCTCGCCACCCCCAGCCTCGATCGTCCAGCGCCTGACCCGGTTATGCTCGTAGCGGATACCAGCCACCAGCGAGACAGTCTCGTCCAGTTTCAGCCGATCTTCGGCGAAGAAGGCATATTCGTTCGTCCTTGTGCGGTATCGCGGCGCTATTCCCTGCGTGTCGAAAAAGAGGCCGGGATCGAACGTGAAAGGATCGACCGGGCTGATCTGCGGGTCCGACCCGAAATCATGTGAATAGGTCAGGCGCACCGAATTGACGTCAAACCCGGCGACCATGTCATTGCTGATGCCGTCAGCCACGGGGAAATGGAGCGTCACGCTGCCCTGATCACCCCATTGCACCTGATCGTGAATGATGCCGATATTGTCGGTGCGGTAGATGCTACCTGGCGTACCGGTCGTGCCATTATAGCCGTTGGGACAATTGCCATCCGACGCGACCCAGCAATAGCTTTCCAGATTGCGCCAGAAACGCTTGCTCGTCAGACGGTAGGACTGGTTGCTGACGGTGATCGCTTCGCTGGGCTGCCAGTCGATCTGGAGCGTGGTACGATTGTCGCGGAAATGCACTTTCCCATCGGCAACATTATAGTTGCGACGCAGGACACGCGGATCGAGCTTACCGTCGATCAGCGGCGTCCCGAAATATGCCATGGGACGCTGGTCGCCATAATCGTGTCGCGCCGCGATCGTCAGCGTATCGACCGGTTTCCAGCGTAGCGTGCCTGACAGGGCCAGACTGCGCGATTGCCCGCGATCGACATATCCGTCCGATCGGCGGTAGCTGCCGTCGACCCGGTAGGAAAGCCGGTCGCTCGCGGGTCCGCCAACGCCCAGGGCGGCATGAAAGCTGTCCTGCGAGCCATAGCCCGCTTCGCCTTCTACCACTGTGCGGCTCTCATTGGGCTTGCGGTTGATGACGTTCACCGCTCCGCCCAATGCACCTTGTCCATACAGGACCGACGCAGGCCCGGATAATATGTCGATCCGTTCGACCATCCATGGGTCTGTGGGAAAGGTGATCGTGCCCGCCGCTGGGAACAGGCGCACGCCATCGACCAGTTGCAGCACCGACCCCTGCCCGCTGAAGCCTCGTGCCGTCAGGGCCGTATTGCCGTTGCCCAGATTGGCTGCATTGCTGATCCCCGGAGCGCGGCTCACGGCTTCGGCAATCGACTGATCACCCCGCGCGCGAACGAGGTCGCCCTCCAGCGTTGTGATGCTGGCCGGCGTTTCCAGCGGCGTCAGGCCAAGGCGACTGCCCGTTGCATTGGGCTGCGTCAGCGTGGCGCGTTCGAGATGGCCGGTGACGAGGATCGAAGGGGTTTCGGCCCCATCCTCGGCAGCGGCTCCAGAGGGGCAGAGGATGAAGGCCAATCCCGCCATTGCCCTCATCCGGTATGAATGTCGGTTACATGTCATGATGGTCTTTCGCGCGACATAGATGGCGGCGTCCCTCCATTGGGGAGACGCCGCCATCAGGCCGCTTGCAATGATGGAATCAGATCACCGGGCGATGACGGGCTTGTCCGAAGGGATGCCGACAGCACCGCCGCCAAACGGGCCGTTATTTTCGACGCAGACCCGTTCGACACGTTCGTGCAGCAACGGCTGGCCGGGACGGTTGGCCGGTTTCACGTCATAGTGCCAACCATCGGGCGCATCCGCTTCGGTATAGCGCCTGACCGGGATCGTCGCGGTCCAGGGCCGCGAATAGACCGTGGGATCGGTGAAGGTCGCAACATAGTTGAAGCCCTTGCCGCCGGGATCGAAAATGAAGCGTTCGACGACAGTGGCATTCTCGCTCATGAAATCGCCATAACGGCCGAACAAGGGCTTGCCATTATTGTTGGTCACATTGACGACCAGCGTGTTGCCTTCCCAATGCCCCTGCGAATTGCCGTTCCACAGCTTGATGGATGGGTGGAGCGGCGTTCGTGGGCGCAGCGGGATGATGCGTGTGCCGGAATCGAACAGCAGGACGACATAGCCGGGAAACTGCCGTAGCTCGAACCCATGCCACATGAAGGATTTTGGCACCCCGGCCGGCGCGCATCGGGCGAGAGGCTCGATATATCGCGGCTTGTCGGGGTTGGGGAAGTTTTTGGCAAAATCCTCCTGCAAGGCTCTTGCAGCCGGGAGATAGGGGATCTGGCCGTCGGCCGGATCGGTCACGCGACTGGGCGCGCGCTGGTCCCGCGGCAGGCTGGCCGTACTTGACGGTTCGCCGGGCGGCCCAGCTTGGGGGTCGGTGAAGTTGCTGTGGTTGGAGATGGTGTTGGAAAAGAAGCCCTGCACGTCGGGCTGGCCATCGGGCAAGGTCTTGCCCGTCCAGCCGCCCGCCGGGATCACGGGAACGTCCTTTTTCCAGCGGATGCCGCCATTGCCGGGGGCCTGGGCCTGCGCGGGCGCCGGTGTCTGGGCATGGGCGGCGGGCAGCATGGCCGAGCCTGCGGCCAGCAGCGCGCAAAGTGCGATCCTGCGATAGGTCATGGGACGTCCTTGTGGGGATAGGCCTGCTCATAAGGCAGGGTGAAACAATAATCCTCGATCAGCTGGAAATTCTTGTCGCGGCGGCGGTTGAGCAGCACCTCGATCGTCCAGGGACGGGAAAATATCTTGGGGTCCTCAATGGTCGCGCGATAGGCGATCGTGTCCTTGTCCACGAAATTCCAGCGCTCTGTGACATGCAGCGCATCGCTATGATAATTGCCCGCCCGGTCGAGCCAGGTTTCCTCGTTGAAACTGGTCACATCGACGACGAGCGTGTCGCCTTCCCATCGCGCGCGGGAGTCGCCCAGATAATAGCCATCTTCAGTGTCGGCCTGATGCCCTGTGCCATTGGTGAAGATCGTACGCACCTGATGGCCGAACTGATGAACCAGGGTCAGGTCGCCGTCGCGCTGGAATATCTGGAACGGGGCAGGATAATAGACGGCCCGCGGCGTGCCATGGACCCAGCATTTGAGGCGTGGATCGTCTTTCTCACGCGCGGCGAAATTGCGGCGCTTCTGCTCCAGCGCTTCGGGTCGATACGGGATCGTGCCACCTTCCACAACGCCCGGTCCAGGCGGTGCATCGCGACGGCCGGCATGGGGTTCCAGATCATAATCCGCTTCGCTCAGCGTTTGCCAGATACCCGAAAAATCGGGATGCCCGTCGGCGCGGCGCGGTATTTCGGCCGATGTCTGTCCGGTTGCGACCGCGCCGCCCAGTGCCAGGGCGATGAGCCCGGTCGCCACCACCATATGGCGTGCCGCTTTGATGATTGCCAATGCCATGTCAGCGCCTCGCCGGAGTAGTGGGGGCGTCGGGTGCGCTGCCGGTCTGTACCTTGCGGCCATCTGCCAGGGTGATGATCGCTGCATAGCCAAACGGGCCGCCATTTTTGGCGCGATAGCCCGCCACGCGGATGGGGGTGCCGGGACGGACATCATCCTTGCTCAGACCATTGGTGCGCAGCGAACTGGGCGTGCCAAATTCAAAGCCCCAACTGGTCACCGAGCCGTCCTTGTTCTTGACGTCCAGATAGATCCAGCTGTGTGGATTGACGAAGCGCGCCTTGGTGACGACGCCCTGGATCGCCACGGGCTTGGCCGAGTCAAACTCCGCCGCAAAGGCATGGTGCGCCACGCTTTGCGTCGCGGAACCGGCAGCGCCCAGCAGCATAGCCGCGATCAGGATTTTGCGGGAATGAAGATATGTCATGACGCCTCCTCAAAACTGGGTGCGCAGCAGCGCACCGACATATCGGCGCGAACCGATGCCGTCATAGCCAACCGGCGCAGTGTTGCTGAAATCGTTGATGCTGGTCGTATAGCGCGTGTCGAAAACATTTTTCGCGACGACGCTCAGCTCGGTCTTTGCCCCGCCAATATCGCGAATGACGCCGAAGCCGACATCCGTGATGTGATAGGCCTTCTGCCAGCCATATTCGGACAATAGCTGTTCCAGATTATGCCGGGTTCGGTAGGAATTATTGGCGAAGGCGTGAACCGCCACGCCAAGACCGGGTACGTCGCCGACATAGTTGAAGCCGGTAATGATGGTCCAGCGCGGTGCGCCCACGACCTGTTTGCCGCTATTGTCGCACACCGCCACCGTGGTCGGGAAGGAGCGCGGGCAAGTGGCGGTCGACCAGTCGGAATAGGTTGCGTCGTTATAGGCTCCGCCCAGAGTTAGCGTCAGCCCCTGGATCAGCTGAATCGTCGTGTCGAACTCGACGCCGCGCGCCTTGACGCCGGGGATATTGCCCAACCGCGAGCTGAAACCGGTCGATGAGCTGGGATCGGGTTCGCTCGTGACGTTCTGATAGTCGCGCACCTTGGTATAATAGGCATTGATGTTCAGCGAGACGCGATTGTCGAACAGCTGGCCCTTGAAGCCCAGCTCGAAATCGGTCGTTTTTTCCGCCTTCACGTTGCGGCGGGTCCCATTATTCTCGAACGCGACCGCACCCGACTTACCGCCCCCGCTCGCCGAGGCGTAGAGCAATATGTCGTCGGTGACCTTGTAGCTGGGGTTGATCAGCCAGGCGATCGCATCATCCTTGATCGGATCGCCAATCACCGTGGCAAATGGCGCGCCCAGCTGCGCGCTTCGGATGGCATCTGCCGTCGCATTGCCGGTCGACACCGGCGCGGAACCAGCGACCGTGGCGAATTTCCGGTCGATGCTGTTTTTCTTCTGTTCGCGCGTATAGCGTGCGCCGAACGTCAGCGAGAGCTTATCGGTCAGCGCCCAGTCGAACTGGGCGAAGATCGCCTGGCTCGTCGAAACCGGATTCTGAGTGCTGGTGGACAGGATGTTGGCGAGCGACGCCCGCAGCAGCTCCCGGCCTGCTGGCGTGTTGAGCGCGCTATATTGGGCATTTGTTGCATAGAAAGCGCCAGCGTCCGCGCCGTAAAGATTTCGGCTGGTCGATTCCGTTTCGATGCGGAAGAAATACAGCCCGGCCTGATATTCCAGCGACGGCAGCAACGTTCCCGAAGCGCGGAACTCCTGCGACAATTGCTCTGTATCCACCAGCGTGCCGCTACGTGCGATGGCGAAGCGGGTCTGCTCGCTGTCATTCTTGGCGTCGAAATGGAAGGTGCGGTAAGCCGAGATCGACTTCAGCTCGACTGGGCCGACGTCCCAGGTCGCAACCAGCGAGGCACCACGGTTGCGCGTCACCAGTGGTTCCGCCATGTCCATGTCGATCGTGGTGAATGACCCGATGATTGGCGTATATCCGCCGAAATAGTCGCGCGCCAACCGCGTGCTATAGGTCGTGCCGCGGACCGAACCGTCGTTCAGGGTGGCCGGATCGATGATGAACGGCTTGGTGTTGCTATTCTCGTTGGTTTCCGCCGAATCCAGGTTCAGCTTGACCGACAGGCTTTCGCTGGGCGTGAACAGCAATTGCGCCCGGCCGCCCCAGCGGTTGCGTTCATGCCAATACCCACCGCTGGTGTTGACGTTGCGAATGTCACCGCGCTGCTTGTCGACAAAGAAGGATACTCGATAGGCCAGGACATCGTCGACCAGGGCATTGGTGTAGGAACCGCGCGCCTTGAACGAATTGGTCGAGAGGCCACCTTCAACCTCGAACACGCCTTCGGGCGTGAAGGATGGCGGCGTGCTGGTATATTTCAACACGCCCAGCGACGTGTTCTTGCCCAGCAGCGTCCCCTGCGGTCCGCGCAGGATTTCCACCTGTGCCAGATCGGTAAAGTCCTGATAGGTCATGCCGACATGGCCCAGGAATACGTCGTCAACGATCGCGCCGACGGCCGCTTCCATATTGTCGTTGCCGCTTGTGCGACCAATACCGCGTAGCGACACGCCGGTCCGGCGCGCATTGGGGGTTGTGGCGGTCAGGCCAGGCGCGCGCTGTGTCAGATCCGCGATGGTAAAGACACGTTGCTGGGCAATCGTCTCCCCATTGATCACGGAAATCGGAATCGGCACGTCGTTAATATCCTCGGCGCGGTTGCGCGCCGTGACGATGATCGCCCCGCCCGCCGCATCATCGACCGCGACTTCGGCATCGGGAGCCGGGGTTTCGGTCTGGGCGTAGGCCATGGGCGCCGTCGAAAGGAGCAGGCCGATGAAGGCCAGCGACGGCGCACGTACCCCGCCAAAAAGGGGCGCCGCCGGAACGGCAGGGATGGTCAACATGAATGATCTCGCATGTGAATAAGAATGTCGGGCGATTATTTGCCCGGACGATCGACCCCACGGGTCAGGGTGGCGATGCGGTAAACGGAACCGCGACCCACGACATAGAGGTGCGAGCGATCCACGCCGCCAAAGGCCAGGTTCTGCGGCGCTTTTGCCAGCGCGATCGTCCCCAGCGCCGCGCCATCCGGCGCAAAGATCTGCACGCCCACGCTGGTTGCGACATAGACGCGCCCCTCTGCATCGACCGTGATGCCATCCGCGCCGCTGCTCGGACCGTTGGGCGTTTCCTTGAAGCCAGCGAGCTTGGCGAAATCACGCCGATCCGTGACGCTGCCATCGGGGCGCACCGTAAAGGCGATCAAATATTCGCCGGCGGTATTGGCCAGATAGAGCGTCTTTTCGTCGGGGCTGAGCGCTACGCCATTGGGGCGACGGACATCATCGGCAATCGGCGTCACGCGACCACGGGGATCGAGCCGATATACCGCCGTTTTCGCAGGTGGACTGCCCGCTTGTGCCGGGCCGCCCGGATCAGTGAAATAGATGTTGCCACTGCGCGCGGCGGCCAGATCATTGGGCCGGTTGAACGGCTTGCCTGCGTAGCTGCTCGCCAGAACACGGCTTTTGGGCTGGAGGACCGCAATGCCCGATGGCGCGGTCTGGACGGCGAGCAAATCGCCCGCCGCATTGATGGCCAGCGCATTGGCCGATCCGGTTTTCTCCAGATAGGTCGATGCACTGCCGTCCGGCGCGATCCGCACGATCCGGTCGGCACGATTTTCCGTGAACAGGATCGATCCATCCTTCAATACGACCGGACCTTCGGTGCCTTCAAAGCCTTCGCGAACGACATCGACCCGCGTATCGGCAGCCACCACCCCGGCAATGGCTGGCGTCACGATCTTCTGGCCGTAGAGGAAACCGCCCTGCGTCGCGTAATCCTGTACCCCGACGGCGCCTGCGACCTGAAATCCGCTTTGCGCCAGCAGGGCAGCAGCACGCTTGGCGCGCCCGGCATGGTTGGAAATCGTGACGATCTGGCGATCGCGGGGAATGGCAGAACGAAAACGATCCAGCTCAGACGCCTGGATGTTCAGGAATACCGGCAGGCTACCGATTGCGCTGATTTCGTCGGCGCGGCGGACATCGATGAACAAAACCTTGTCGGGCTGGGCCAGCAGAGCATCGACCTGCGCACGGTCCAGCACGGTCACTGGCTTGGCCGCATCTGCCGCTTGCTGCGCAACCGGCTGGGCCAAGGCAATATCGCCGCTGGATGTCAAAACAAAAATAGCGGCCGTCAAAGACAATAGTATCCGTCGTGAATATGTACGACGTACCCGACTTCCATCGATCATTACAAACCCCTATCGAACAAGACATTATGGATGATTTTTGTCTTGTCGTGTTTAGGAGCCGCTAAATAATCAGGGAACAAACCATTCTATCTAAGTTTATCATAAAATGTCATATGACATTCGCGCCGGACTTCACCGGAATCATAAATTCACATCAAAAATCCATGCGGCAATTTAACTAAAGCCGATCCAGCGACCCGCGGCCGCGACAGTTACCCATGTTAGCGTGGATGCAAAGGCCGATAGTTTGAGGGCCAGCTGCGTGTTGGACGTGTCAGCCTGAAGCCCGCGTATCCCCGCGCCCAACGCAGGCACGACCACTACAGCCAGAGCAGCATGATCGAACCAGCCGGCAAGCTGAGTGGGAACCGGCCATATCGGCCCGTCCAGCGCCACGAACCATAGCGTAAGTGCTGCCGTCGAAAATCCCATGACAAGCGGGCGCAGCCGACGCTGAACTGCGGCGGCAAGGAGTCCTGCACCAGCAAGGCCAACCAGCAAGGCGCCGGAATCCAGTCCTTCGGTGGTGGCAAAAAGGAACAGGGACCCCAGCCACAGCAATATTGCGAACGCCAGCAGGCCTTGCTCGGATATTCTGGTTCGACCATTGCGCACCTGCTGCGCGAGGACGTGGCTCAACGCGATCGCAGCAAGCAACGCGAGAATCTTGATGAAGAACGCCCCGCTTGGCAGCAAGGTTCGCGCGACAGTCACGCCCATTGCCAGTCCGGTCAACAGGCTTCCGGCGACGCCGACGCGATAATAAGGGCGGACCACACGTTCGACTTCCCTGACCGACATGTCAGGCAAGATGAGGCCAAGAACGCGCAGATTGAGGCCGAACACCGCGCCACCCAGAATGGCGAGGAACAGCAGATGCCCTGTCTCGACAACGGCAAAAATCCACGCCGTCTCATTGACATGCTGGATGAAGGGCGTCCTGGCCAGAGCATCTATAGAGGGCTCCAGCGAAGGCAGGATCTGGTTGAAATTGATGCTCATGGCACAAGCTCCGGTTCGATTGCGGCCAGCGTGACGGCACGATCGGAACATTGCGCCGCCGCCGCGACGAAGCCCTTGGCCGTGTCGCAGGAGAGCCAGTCATAGGCGGCGAAGCGACCCGCGACGATGACGCCGATCCACAATGTCAGCGACAGAGCCGCTGCCCGCCGTGCCGCTGCGGGCGGCGTCCCCTGATGGTCCCACGCATCCCGGTCGGACTGTACCCGATAGTGAAATATGAAGATATTGATCGCCGCCGCGACCAGAAACACAAGCTTCAGGCGGAAAACGACATTATGATAATATTCCAGTGGGTTGGCAAAGAAGAGCGCACTGCCGGTTATGATCATGACAATGAAGCCGACCACGGTATAGGGCAGGATCGTATCGGTCATCTTCGACACTGGCGTGCTTCGGAACGCCACCCCCAGCAGACGAAGATCGACGAGCAATATCGACCCCGCGAACAGCATCAACGTCAGAACATGCGTGCCTTCCAGCAGCATCCACAGGCGTTCAGAGCCCTGCAACTGGGCGCTCCAGGACGTGTCGGCCACGACATGGCCAGCGGCATCATAGGCCGCGCCCAGCTTGTATTGCAGATAGGCCAGCCAGTCCGAGACCATGTCATTACCTACTTCAATGAACCGATATGAAGGCGACGCGGAGATATTGTCCTGCGAGCCGGAAAAACGATCATCGATGGCTATGACTTGCTCCCCAGAAACAAAACCAAGTTTTGCGCATATCGATATGAGGCCTATTGCTAACGGGTCCTCGCAAGGACCGGTGTCACCTCGCGGAGTACGCCGCACGCATCGAATCCCAGAAATGAGTCAGCATCAATCCTCATGACTAGATGTCCCAGCCCTGCCCGCGCACGCCACCTGTCATCCCGCGCAGCGCCCGAACCATTCTGGCGTCGATCGGCTTCGACAAGGGAGATGGCGGCGCTGCTCCTGCTCCCGACAAATATCGCATGTCGAAGCCTTCGATTGATTTTTCGTAACTCATGATACATTTCGAAGGTAGGAGGGCTTTGAAAATGGACATTATTTCCGCCGACCAGATCACGGTCGTTGGAGAGGTTACCCAGCGATTGCGGCAGAAGATCATCGACTGCTCCCTCGCGCCCGGGCAGAAACTGCGCTTCGAGCAGTTGCGTGCCGAATATGGTGTTTCCTACGGCACATTGCGCGAGGCGTTCAGCATTTTGGCATCGGAAAGCCTGGTAACCTCCGAATCCCAACGCGGGTTTCGGGTCGCCCCGGTATCCGCATCGAACCTGATAGATATCACCAATGTTCGCGTTTTGGTCGAATGTGAAGCGCTGCGCCTATCGGTCGAACGGGGCGATGACGAATGGGAAGATCGCTTGCTGATCGCGCATCGCCGTATGGAAAGGGTCGAACACCGGCATGGGGAAAGCTATACCGGAAGCGTGGAGTGGATAGCCGCGCACGGCGCCTTTCACGAGGCTCTGCTTCAGGCTTGCGCTTCGCCCACATTGCTGGCGATCCAGGCCAATCTCTTTGGTCTTTCACACCGCTATCGGCGGCTGTCGGCCCTGGCTCGCCAATCCCCTTCCAAAGGAACGCCCGTCAGGCGCAACAATGAACATATGGAGATATTGGAAGCCGCAAGCCGACGCGATGCCGATGCCGCCTGCACGATACTGGCCCGTCACATCCGGCGCACATCCGACGACGTTCTCAGTGGTATGCGGGACGAATGGCCAGAAGGCATGTAGTTTCGGCGTTTTATAATAATTTCGTTGACCGATAATAATTTCGAAATTAATGAGCTTTCCGAACCAATCTTCGGAGAGAAGCATGAAATTCGTCTCATTCATCCGCGAAAATAACGCCGGTTTCGGAATCGTGGCGGACAGCGCCGTGATAGATTTGACCAGCCGGATGCCGGGCGTGCCCAGCCTCAAGGCTTTGCTCGAGCAGGATGGACTGGCCGACGCCGCAGCATTTGCCAGCGAGGTTCCCGACTTCCCGTTGAAAGACGTCAAGCTTGCTCCGCCGATCGTTGATCCCGCCCACATCTGGTGCCTTGCGATCAATTATCAGGACCATATCGATGAGGTTAAGACGATCGGCATCCATCGTGATCGTCCTGAAAAGCCGGCGCTTTTCATGCGATACGCCGATACGTTGATCGGTGCTGGCGAGCCGATCATCAAGCCGGCCGTTTCGGATGCCCTGGACTATGAAGGCGAACTCGCCGTCGTGATCGGTCGCGGCGGACACAATATCGATGTCGATCAGGCTTTGGATCATGTGGCCGGCTACACTTGCTTCAACGATGTCAGCGTTCGCGACTGGCAGTTCCACACGCGCCAGATTGCCCCTGGCAAGAATTTCCTTGCGACTGGGGCGCTTGGCCCATGGATGGTAACCGTAGATGAAATTGCCGATCCGCACGCCCTGTCGGTTCGTACTTCGGTGAACGGCGATTTCCTTCAGGACGGCAATACGCGAGACATGATCTTTTCCATTCCGGAATTCATCGCCTATGTCTCTGCCATCTTACCGCTCAAGGCGGGTGACATCCTTGCGACCGGAACGCCTGCCGGCGTAGGTTTCTCGCGCAAGCCACCGGTCTACCTCAAGGCAGGCGACAATTGCGACGTGGTGGTGGAAGGGATCGGCACCCTGTCAAATCCCGTCATCGCGGCCTGAGGAGGACGTACATGTCTCTGGTAGATGTACGAAAGACGCGTATCTCGGTCGATGAGATTTGGCGCGAGCGCGGCGACCGGCACGAAAAGCCGCTTCTCGTTGGCGCAGCACTCGCCGTCGTCGCCAATCCCTATGCTGGTCGTTACGAGCCCGACGTCATGCCTTTCATGGCTGAATTGAGGTTTCTTGGCAGCGACCTTTCAGGACGGCTGATCGCCGCGCTGGGTGGCGCCGACGCGGTCGAAGCCTATGGCAAGGCGGCTATCGTGGGCGAAGATGGTGAACTTGAGCATGGCGCACTCTGGCACGAGGCGGGAGGTTGGGCCCTGCGTGCGGCGCTCGGCGATCGAAAAGCTATTGTGCCGGCGGCAAAGACGATCGCCGGGATCGGAACGCGGCTGATGGTTCCGCTTGGTCATAGCCGGGCCGCCTATGTTCGGAGCCATTTCAATACGGCAGAAATCGCCATTTGGGATGGCCCACGGCGCGACGAGATCGTTTTCGGCCTCGTCGCTGCCACCGGTGGCCGTATCGATGCACGTTGTGGCGGTCTCGCATCGGATGCGATCTTGGGCGAGGATGGACAGCGCTAGAACGCGCTGCGCTGAATCTGACGCAAGCCGCGCGCTCCAAGCTTTTGTTGTCGCATAGTTTCAAAACCCGAGTTGGAGGCACGTGATTCCGGCTCGCCCATTTGTGCGCAAGATGCCCTGACGGCTCGCGGCACAGGCGCGTGGATCGCCGGATGAGCGCGGCAACACAGCCTCAATCCAGACATGCGGACAAGTTGCGAGGAAATTTTCGGCCCGTCGGCCAGCATATTGCGGGTCCCCGACTATGAGTCGGCGCTTGCGCTTGCCAATGCGGCTCCTCTCGGCCTTTCCGCAGGAGTCGTGACCCGGTCCCTTGCCCATGTGCGTGACGCACGAGCCAGCATGTTATGGCAAATCTGCCCATGGCGGGCGTGGATTATCATCTTCCATTCGGCGGGACGAAAGCATCAAGTTACGGACCGCGCGAACAGGGCTTCGCGGCGGTCGAATTCTACACTACGCAGAAAACGCTCTACGTCGCATAAATCCAGCGGAGCGTGAAAGGCAAGGGATGCGCCATGGCCACAATGCTCGACATGCGGAAACTGCGCTATTTCGTCGCAATCTGTGAACAGGGTGGATTTTCACGAGCGGCATCCGTCCTTAACGTCGCGCAATCGGCGCTCAGCCGACATGTGACAATGTTGGAGGACGATCTGGGCGTCGTCCTTCTGGTGCGAGGCGCGCGAGGAGTCGCACCGACCGAAGCGGGTGAACGCCTGTTAGCATCGGCGCAAGGCGTGCTCCAGTCGCTCGAACAGGCTGAATATGACGTCCGGGCCCTTGCCCGATCGCCCGCCGGGCCAGCCATGGTGGGCCTGCCCTATAGCGTCATCGAAGCGATCGGCGTGCCGTTCATTACCGCGGTCCGGCAGAAACTGGATTCGGTCAAGCTGCGCGTGATGGAGGCTCATAGCGAATATCTCAATCGCCTGGTTAGGCTCGGCGAACTGGATATGGTCCTGTCTTTCGTCCCGATCGAGGATGAATCGGTCGAGACGATCGAGCTTTTGGAAGAAGAACTGGTCTGCCTCGGTTCACCCTCGCTTCTTGGCACCGAAGCTGTCCCGATCAGCATGGCCGAATTTTTCGCGCTTCCGGTCATCGCGCCGGGGCGACAGGTCGTCATGAAGGCGATGGTCGGCTCCCCCGAAGCACGCGCAGCCATCGGAGCGCATGTCGATGTCGAAATAGAGGCGTCGGCAACATTGAAGCGGATGATGATTGCCGGAATGGGCTGCTGCATTCATTCGACCGCCTTCGCATGGGAAGAAATCGCCGATGGCCGCCTGGTTGCGCGCCCGATCGCCGATGCACAAATTCGGCGATCCCTTCACATGAATGCGGGCCGTATTCGCTTGGGTTCGCGCGCCGTGGTCGAAACGCGCCGCCTGCTTCTTCAGGAGTTGCGCCATGCTCGCAATAGCGGGCGCTGGGCCTATGTCGAAACGCCATCTCTTTTTGAGATGCTTAGCCCCTAAACTCTGAATTTCTCTGATGACCCGGCCTGTGCTGAATGCCCCTTCAACAGGGTGACGGCGTGGCGCATGTCTTGCGGCGCGCTGCGATAGGCAGGGCGATGGCACGGGAAAAGATCAATATCACGGAAGTCGGTCTGCGCGACGGGTTGCAGATGCTGGACTATGTCGTACCGACCGAAGCGAAACTCGCCTGGCTTGATGCCGAACGGAGAGCGGGTGTAATCCGGTTCGAGGTAGGATCCTTCGTGCCGGCAAAGATCCTGCCCCAAATGGCCGACACACCTGCGCTTCTGGCAAAGGCGCGCATCCTTGGCGTTCACAGCGCAGCCCTGGTTCCCAATCTGAAGGGCGCCGAGGCCGCCTTTGCTGCTGGCGCCGATGCCGTCCTCATTCCTGCATCGGCAAGCGCCGCGCATAGTGCCGCCAATGTTCGGCGCACCCGCGAACAGATGATCGATACGGTCGCGGATATTCGCGCGCTACGCGACCGGCTTGGCGTATCGACCCGGCTGGAAGTCGGCATTTCGACGGCTTTTGGTTGCACGCTCCAGGGGGAGGTGACCGAGGAGGATGTGGTGTGGCTGGCGGCGGCGGCAGTAGCGGCCGGTGCTGATGCGGTCGCGTTGGCCGATACGGTGGGCTACGCAAATCCGGCGCTGGTCCGTCGCCGCCTGGGCGCAGTTCGCGACGCCATAGGGACCAGGCTGGAGGGCGCGCATTTCCATGACACGCGCGGGCTTGGCCTCGCCAATGTCGTGGCCGCTCTCGATGTCGGCATCCGGTCCTTCGATGCATCGCTGGGCGGCCTTGGCGGCTGTCCCTTTGCGCCCGGCGCCAGCGGAAATATCGCAACAGAGGATCTTGTCTTTATGCTCGAATCTATGGGATTTGACACGGGTATCAACGTCGAAGGCCTGTTCGAGGCGCAACGTCTCCTGGCTTCGCTGCTGCCCACGGAAACGCTCCACGGCAAGATCGTGTCGGCAGGCCTTCCGCGCACATTCGTTCGCCAGGTGGTTGCATGACGAACAGCGCTGGGCCAGAGGCAGGCAAGCTTCCTCTCGCCGGAATTCGCGTCGTCGAATTCTCTCACATGATCATGGGGCCGGCTTGCGGCATGATGCTCGCCGATCTGGGCGCCGATGTCGTGAAGGTCGAGCCGGTATCGGGAGACAATACCCGGTCCCTGCCTGGACTGGCAGCCGGTTTTTTTCGGACATTCAACCGCAACAAACGGAGCCTCGCCGTCGATCTCGACCGACCAGAGGGCCTCGCGCTGGTCAAGACACTTGTTGCCGACGCCGATATCGTAATCGAAAATTTCCGGCCCGGTCGGATGCAGCGCTACGGACTCGATTATGCGTCGCTGAGCATCGAGAATGCACGGTTAATCTATTTGTCGATGAAGGGGTTTCTTCCCGGCCCGTATGAGGCGCGGGTCGCGCTTGACGAGGTCGTGCAGATGATGGGCGGCCTTGCCTATATGACGGGGCCTGCCGGACGCCCGCTGCGCGCGGGGAGTTCAGTCAATGACATCATGGGCGGCATATTCGGCGCCCTGGGCATCCTTGCCGCGTTGCGGACACGCGATGCGACGGGCCACGGGCAAGAAATCCAGTCGGGACTATTTGAGAATTGCGCGCTGCTTTCGGCGCAACATATGCAGCAATTCGACATCACTGGCGAAATCCCCCCTCCCATGCCCGATCGCACCGGAGGTTGGGCCGTGTATGACATCTTCGACGTTGCCGATGGGGAGCAACTGTTCCTGGCGGTCGTCAGCGATAGCCAGTGGCGGATATTCTGTCGAGAATTTGGGCTCGACGACCTTGCCAACGACGAGCGGCTTACCACCAACACGCTCCGCACCGAGGCGCGATCCTGGCTCATTCCCTACCTGCGCGACATCTTCATTCACTATGACAAGGCGGACTTGGCCGCCAAATTCGCCGAGTACGGGCTGCCGTTCGCGCCGATCAACAGGCCTGACCAACTCCTTGACGATCCGCACCTTATCGAAAGCGGCGGCCTTGTCGAAATGCGGACCGAAACCGGCGGGACGACCCGCATCCCGTTGCTGCCCCTGACCTTTGACGGCGCGCATCTTGGCGTGCGCACCGGCATTCCGGCAATAGGAGAACATGGACCAGAGATTCTTGCCGGAATAGGTTATTCCAAAGATGCTCAGCTCAGTCTCGCCGACGCAGGGATCGTGGCGTTCGGACAGGTGGGAAGGAATGAGGAATGAGCAGCGAGACAACGGGCGCGACGTCGATTGACGCCCGGATTGACAGATTGCCAGCAGCCCGCGCGCTGTGGGTAAAGGTCATACTCGTCTCGCTGGGCGGATGGTTCGAAATATATGATCTCTTCTTCACCGCCTATATTTCCCCCGGCCTCATACGCAGCGGTATTCTGAGCGCCAATCCCATTGGCTTTTTTGCTGCGGACGGAATGGGAGCGTTCGTCGCCGCGACATTCGGTGGCGTCTTTGTCGGCACCTTCTTTTTAGGCTTTCTGTCCGATCGCTACGGACGCAAAAAAATCTTCGTCTATTCGCTTCTCTGGTATTCACTGGCGACGGCCGCCATGGTTTTCCAATTTGATGCGACGGGATTGATCCTGTGGCGCTTCATCGCGGGCATAGGCGTCGGCGTCCAGGTCGTATCGATGGACAGCTATATCGCAGAAATCGTCCCCGCCCATATGCGCGGAAGGGCGTTCGCACTCAACCATGTAGTCATGTTCACAGCGGTTCCTGTTGTGGCGCTGGCGGCTTGGCTTCTTGTCCCCATTGCGCCCTTCGGCATCGACGGCTGGCGATGGGTGGTGCTTTGCGGCGCGTCCGGCGCTTCGCTCATACTCGTGTTTCAGAAATTTCTACCCGAATCGCCCAGATGGCTGGCAACGCAACAGCGCACCGTCGAAGCAGATCGCATCGTTTCCCGCATTGAGCAGGCCATTGCCAAGGCAATGGGGACATCCCTCCCCGCCCCCACGCGCGCCAACATCTCGAACGCAGTAAAACCGGTCGATCGGGCCGGACTTCATGAACTGCTGCGCCCGCCTGTCCGAAGAATATTCATCACGCTGGTGCTTTTCAGCATGTTGCAGAATTTCGGCTATTACGGCTTTGCACACTGGGTTCCCATGCTGCTTGTCGCCAAAGGCATCCTGGTCACCAAAAGCTTGCTCTATTCGTTCGTGATCGCCTTTGCCTACCCCATCGGCCCGCTGGTCGCGATGACCTTCGCCGACCATATCGAACGGAAATGGGTCATCATCGCCTGTGCCTTTTGCATATGCGTGGTCGGCATCGGATTCTATCATTTCACGGCGCCCGCGCTGCTGATTGCTTGCGGCGTCGCGATGACGACCGTGAACACGATCCTCGCTTACTCCTATCATGCTTATCAGGTGGAAGTGTTCCCAACCCGAATACGCGCGCGTGCCGCGGGCCTCTCTTATTCTGCAAGCCGGCTGTCGGGCATGTTTTCCGGCTTCATCATCGCATGGATGCTAGGCGCACATGGCGTCGGTGGCGTATTTCTGTTGATCTCAATCGCAATGTTCATCGTCATGATCATCATCGCACTGTTCGGCCCGCGCACGAGAGCAGCGCCGATCAAGCCTGTAGAGGAGCATTTATAATGCACGTGATCGTCGTAGGAGCCGGCGCGATCGGCGGCTGGATGGCAGTCCGCCTCGCCCGCGCAGGTGTGGATGTTTCCGTCCTGGCAAGAGGCGCCACGTTGGCAGCGATCCGGGGTCGCGGATTGTTGCTGACGGAAGGCGGGGAAACCGTATCGGCCCGCATCGCGGCGAGCGACAATATGGGGGATCTTCGCCCGGCCGACCTTGTGATCGTCGCTGTAAAGGGACCCGCCATTTTGTCAGTGGCGCAGGCGGTACAGGCGGCGATCGGGAAAGAAACCGCTATTCTGTCGGCAATGAACGGTATTCCCTGGTGGTTCGGGCGCGGTCTTACCGGTCCGCTCGAAGGCATGCGGCTGGCGTCGGTGGACCCGACAGGCGAGTTGGCCGCAGCCATCCCCGCAGACCGCGTGATCGGAAGCGTGGTTCATGCCTCATGCGGCCTGGCCGAACCTGGCCATGTCGAACACCGCAACGGCAATGGGATCATCCTAGGTGAGCCGGGCGGCGGCTCATCCCCTCGTCTCGACGCATGCTTCAATGCCTTTACCGTCGGCGGGTTCGATGTGAAACGCGCGGCGCTGATCCAGCAGGATATGTGGTACAAATTATGGGGCAACCAGACCATCAATCCGATTTCGGCGCTGACCGGAGCGACCAGCGATCTCATTCTCGATGATCATCTGGTCGCCGGTTATGCACTGCGTATCATGGCGGAAGCGGCCTCGATCGGCGCGGAGATCGGCTGCCAGATCCACGAGACTGGCGAGGATCGCAATGCGGTCACGCGCAAACTGGGCGCATTCAGAACCTCGATGCTTCAGGATGTGACTGCCGGGCGGCCGCTCGAAATCGACGCCTTGCTTTCCGCTCCTCGCGAAATCGCATCCCTTGTGGGTGTTGCAACGCCTTATATGGATTCATTGCATGGCCTGACCCGATTGTTCGCTGCGGTGCGCGGATTGAACCCGGGATTGGGTGATCGATGACGGCAATCGCTAAGTCGCTGGAGTCGATCCTGGGGAGCCGTGTGATTAGCGATCCTGCGGAGATGGCGCCGTTTTTGAATGACTGGCGTGGACTGTGGACAGGAAAAGCGGAGGCCGTAGTGCAGCCCAGTTGCGTGGGTGAAGTCGCGCAAATCGTGTCCTTCTGCCGCGACCATGCGCTCGCGATCGTGCCGCAGGGTGGCAACACCAGCCTTTCGGGCGGATCGGTGCCGGGCGACCGATCGGACTGCATATTATTGTCACTTACGCGGATGAACCGAATTCGCGCGGTCGATGCCGTCAACGACACCATCACGCTTGAGGCAGGGTGCATCCTTGCCCATGCCCAGGACGCGGCAGCAGAAGCAGGACGGCTTTTGCCGCTGAGCCTTGCTGCCGAAGGGTCCTGCACCATCGGTGGCAATCTGGCGACCAATGCGGGCGGCACCGCAGTTCTGCGGTACGGGAACGCCCGCGATCTCTGCCTCGGTCTGGAAGTCGTAACGGCGGACGGATCGATATGGAACGGACTACGCGGACTGCGCAAAGACAATACGGGCTATGATCTTCGCGATCTGTTTATCGGCTCGGAAGGGACGTTGGGCATCATCACCGCCGCGGTACTCAAGATGTACCCTCAGCCGCAAGCAACCGCCACCGCATTTTGCGCGGTGTCCGCACCGGAGGCAGCACTCGACCTGCTCAGGACGGCCCAGGATATTCTGGGCGCGGCCCTCACCGCCTTCGAACTGGTGCCGCATGCCGGGATCGAGCTTGTGGCGGCGCATATGGGCCTGCGCAATCCTCTGGCCGCTTCCTCCCCCTGGTATGTGCTGGTCGAAGCGACTGGACCGGGGTCGGCCGAAGCGATGACGGAACAGCTTGAAACCATACTTTCCGATGCTCTCGAACTGGGCCGCGTGACGGACGCAGTCACGGCTTCGTCCGTATCCCAGGCGCGCGCGCTCTGGGCGCTGCGCGAAAATATTTCCGAAGCCCAGTCAGCTGCGGGAGCGACGATCAAGCACGACATCGCGCTACCGATCTCGCGGATCGCTGAATTCATCGACGCTGCGTCCACTATCGTTGCTGGCTTCCCCAATATGCAAGAGGTTGTTTTCGGCCATCTGGGCGATGGCAACCTGCATTATAATCTCTCACCCTCTCCCGGCGTCACCAGGGAGGATTTCCTGGCGCTTCAGCCAGCAGTCAACCGCGCCATCCACGACCTTGTCGACCTGTTCAGCGGATCGATCTCCGCCGAACACGGACTGGGTGTCCTGCGACGCGACGAAATCGCCCGATACAAGCCGCCCGTCGAACTTGCGATGATGCGCGCGATCAAGGATGCGCTCGATCCGCTCGACATCTTCAACCCCGGCAAATTGCTGCCAGCACGGCATTTTTGAAGGATTTGGTCATGTTCGTCCGCCCCAACCTATCGCACTTTGGCATTTATGTACGCGATATTCCGTCCATGGAGGCATTCTACTGCGATCTATTCGGGCTGATCCCCACCGATCGCGGAAACGGGATGCTGATCCATAACGAATTTGTGTTCCTCAGCAGTGATCCGACCAAACACCATCAGCTCGTTCTTGCGTCGGGCCGCCCGCCAGAGGCTATATTCAGTACGATCATGCAACTGTCCTTCATGGTCTATGACCTCGCTGACCTGCGTACCATCCATGACAAGGCCATCGCGCGAGGGGTACAGAAGTTGCGCCGGATGAACCATGGCAATAGCTGGTCGATCTATTTCGAAGATCCCGAAGGCAACACGATCGAAGTCTATATGGATACACCATTTTATCTTCCACAGCCTTATGCCGTCGAACTCGATCTGTCGCTCGATTACGATCACCTTCTTGCATTGACCGAAGCCGATTGCCGTAGGATGTCCGGTTTCCTGCCAAGGGCCGAATGGGAAGCGCAAACGCGCGTCCGCCTAGGTGTCTGACCGTTATTGCGGTGATGAATATGATCGCGACGGACTGAACGGATCGACCTTTCGTCACGCATAAACGGACGGTTGCGAATAGCGTAAAGTGCATCTCAAAATAAGATAGCTATCGCAACACAACGATATTTTACAGATGGATGCAGCCTCTTCACAAAGAAATCCTGTCAACGAACAGGGCTCAAATGAGGGGGGTAAAATGTCCAATATCACATACCGGAAGAACGACAATTACACTCATACCCGATTACTGCGCAGCGTAAGTATTGCAGCGTTAGTCTTGGCGTCGACGACGATCGCCCAGGCTCAAGATCAAGTGGCAGGTGACAATGTCGCTGATCAGACCGTCGAACGACCACAGGGCGACATCATCGTTACAGCCAGCCGTCGCGAAACAAGACTTCAGGATACGCCGATGACCATTTCGGCGGTCGGCGGCGATCAACTGGACAAGCTTCGCGTCACCCAGATCCAGGACATCATCCGCTTCATACCGGGACTTCAGGCCAATGAAATCCAGGTCGGCCAACGTCGTGTGACAATAAGAGGCGTTCAGAGCGCGGGCGAATCTACCGTTGGTGTCTATTATGGTGAAACCCCGGTGACCGGCCCGACGTCCGCCAGCAATGATCCTTCGGGGTCCACGCCCGACATCAACTTCTACGACGTCGACCGGGTCGAAGTGCTGCGCGGTCCGCAGGGTACGCTGTTCGGTTCCGGTTCGATGAGCGGAACGATGCGCATCCTCTTTCGTCAACCCCAGCTCGACCGGTTCGCCGGAGGATTCGACGTCGAGAGATCGTCGACCAGAGGCGGCGATGGCAGCTATTATGCAAAGGGGTTCGTCAACGCGCCGATTATTGAAGACAAGCTCGCGGTTCGAGCGGTTCTCTATACTGAAAAACGGGGCGGCTGGGTCGATAATGTCCGTCTTAACCAAAGCGATATCAACCGTTCGACGGTTTCAGGCGGACGCCTGGCTGTCAAGTTCCAGCCCACCGACAATTTCGATCTGCTGCTGACGGCCATTCACCAAAATACCGACGTCGATGACACATCGTCCTACAATCGCGCGCTCGGGCCATTCCGCAGCGATTTTGAGCAGAAGGTCGGCTTCTGGAACAAGCTTGATCTTTTCACGCTTCAGGCAAATTGGAAGCTGCCATTTGCTACGGTAACACTGGCTGCGTCGCGTTTCGAATATGATGGCCAGAGGGATGTTGAATCGACGCGCGCCGGTCGCAACGCTGTAGCGCGCGGCACCTATTGCCGTCTTTATCACGGCATCTCGACCGCCTGCACTGCGACGCAACTGGCGGAATATCAATCATATGGCAATTCGCGGCTGCCGCTCTATGCAACGCAGCCGATGGAATTGTGGAGCAATGTCGCAGAACTGCGGATGACGTCGAATGGTTCTGGTCCGTTCAAGTGGACCGCGGGCATTTTCTACGAAAAACGTTCAGACGACAGCCGGAGCTTCCAGGCATCGGCTGACGCCGCCACTGGCCTTCCAGAATTTCCGATCGTCACCGTCGGCGATCGGGTCATATCGGTCGATCTTACGCAGAAAGCGGCCTTTGGCGAACTGAGCTATGACGTCACCAATTGGCTTGAGCTGACGGTGGGCGCACGTCGATACGATTATGATAAGGACACGCGTTCCCAGATCCTTCAGACATCCTTCTTTAATGGTGCGATCGCCGGACCGCCATTAAACTATGATTCCAGCGAAAACGGATGGGTGACGAAAGGTACGATCAACATCAAGCCGATCGAGAATATCCTGACCTATTTTACCTATTCGGAAGGGTTCCGGCCAGGCGGCGCCAATAATGTTCCCGGCCTTCCTGATAGCCTCATCACCTATAGTTCGGACTCGCTCAAAAACTATGAATTGGGCGTCAAGTCGACATTGTTCGACCGCCGCATCACGCTCAATAGCGCATTGTACCGGATCGACTGGCGCAACATGCAAACGCAGGCGACGACGCTCAATAACAGCTTTAGCTATCTCACCAATATAGGCGCCTCGCGCATTGTCGGCTTGGAAATGGAGGCTAGTCTCCAGATCGTTCCGGGGCTTCGTCTCGGCGGGAATTTCAACAGACTGTTCAAGTCCGACCTGACTGTCGATCAGGTCAATCCGATCGCGCAGGCGCCCGGGCGCAAAGGTGACCGCATTCCCTATGAGCCACAATTTACCGCAGCGGTCAGCCTCGACTATGATGTAGGGCTTGCAGATGGTGTCGATGGTCTGTTCCACATCGACTATAGCTATACCGGAAAGTCCTACAGCGCGCTCCGCCCGACAGACGTCAACTATGCGGAAATGGGCGACTTCTCCGTTGTCAATGCACGTGCCGGTATCGAAACCGGAGGATGGGGCATCTTCGTGTTCGTCCGTAACATTGGTGATGTGGCGGGCGAGACTCGGGTGGTTCCGAGCGTGAACAGCTATCGCGCTGTTATTGCGACCCAGCCACGTAGTTTTGGAGTCAATATTCGCAAGACATTTTGATCGATTGAATAGGAAGGCGCCACAGATGACAAATATCTCGCGTAAGAAATTTCTTGGACTGATGACGGGCGCCGGGGTCAGCCTGGCTGTCGGGCCTGCCCTTGCAGCCGGTCGCAAGATCCCGGCCTCGGCCAAGCAACAGCGCAATCTCCTCATCCGTGGCGCCGACCTTCTCACCATGGATCGCAAGGTTGGCGATCTGCCAGCCACCGATGTGCTGATCGGCGGCGGACGGATCCTGGCGATCGGCAAGAACCTGTCCGCAGGCAGCGCCGAAATCGTCAACGGGCAAGATCATATCCTGATGCCGGGCATGGTCGATGGGCATCGACATGTATGGGAAGCGCTTGAAGTCGGCGAAGTGACGTCGATACGCCAAGCGGGGCCAACAAAGACCGGCTATGAAAGCTGGAAGTTCAAGACGATGGTCTGCTACACGCCCGAGGATGCCTATTTCGCAGAGTATCTGGGCGGGCTACAGGCGATAGAGACGGGCGTCACGGGCGTGGTTGACTATTGCCACATCTTCCACACGCCACAACTTGCCGAAGGCGCTGCGCGCGGCTTGATCGATTCCGGCATTTCCGGGACATTTTGCTACCAGGTTTCACACACGCCCAGCTACAAAAAGGGCAACACTGTTCCCATCGAACAGGCCCGCGCCGATCGCCTTGCACCACCTGACGACCAGCATTGGCTGGCGGCAGAACATCTGCGCCGCAACGTGTTCAGCGATAGCGGATTGGTCCGGTTCGGCCTGGCGACGAGCAACGCCCATTATGGCAATCGACGCTTCGTCGATTTCGTTCAGGAATTCCGTCGGCTTCGCACCTATGAGCCGCATATCATTACCCAGCATTATTCGCGCAAAAAGCCGTTCCCCGGCCCGGACTTTGTTCGAGACATGCATCAATATGCCGACGCCGGACTGCTCGGGCCAGACTATCTCATTTCGCACGGCAATGGCATTCCAGAGGACGAGCTGATGTTGCTGGCTCAGGCGAAGTCGATGATTTCCGCGTCGCCGATGGGCGAAATCCGATACCCCGAACCTGCGGTCCACGCTCGCGCGCGCCGGGCGGGCGTGGCGGTCGGCATTTCGACCGATGCGCCGCTTAACATGACGCAGGACTATTTTGACTTTGTCAGGTCGGCCTATTTCCATCTGTTCCGCACGGCAGAAGATGGCAAGCTGGCAAGCAAATATGGATCGGACGATGTCCTCCATTTCGCAACCGGCGATGGCACGGCATCGATCCGACTGGGCGATGTGATGGGACGGGTGGCCGTGGGGCAACGCGCCGACCTTCTCCTGCTACGTACCGATCGCTTCGGTTTCACCAAAGCGGGGACGCTGTCCGATCGGGTCGTGAACTTCGCCAGAACCGAGGACATAGACAGCGTCTGGATCGCCGGGGTAGCGCGCAAACGCGGCGGCAAGATGCTGGGCGTCGATTGGACGAAGCTGCGGACCGAGCGCGAAGAACGCTCCGCTCGCCTTGCGCATGAGGCCGCGACGGTTACGCTCGTCGGGGACACCGGCTCAGAATGACGATAGATGGCGATGTAGAGGGCGTCAGTCGTTCGTCTGCCCGGTACAGCCGGGTGGCGATGTGGCTACATTGGTTGACCGCTGGACTGATCGCTTTCAATTTCGCCGTTGGTTTCTACATGGAAGGTCTGCCGCAGCCCTGGCGCGGGATTATCATCCCCATGCACATGTCCTGCGGCATCAGCGTTTTGGCCCTTACGATAGTCCGCATCCTTTGGCGCATCGGCCACCCGCCGCCGCCGCACGAAAAGACGCTGAAGCCATTGGAGGCATATCTAGCCAATCTCACGCATGTCGCGCTCTACGGTTTGATGATCGCTGTTCCGCTGAGCGGATGGGTCATCATTTCGAGTAATCCTCCGCCCGCTTCGGATGGAGCAAGGCTAGTCACGGCCCATTCGATCGCTAGAGGCGAAAAGCCGCGCCGATTGGGACCACGAGAAATCTGGTGGACCATACCCCTGCCCCTGATGTCATATTTCGAGGAGATGGGCGAAACTCGGGAGGGTGTGGAGCCACAACATGTTTTTCATGGTCGTGCGGTCGACATGCACGAGGCGCTCGCGCTGCTGATGGCGTTCCTTCTCCTGCTCCATATCTCTGGAGCGCTGAAGCACCAATATATCGATCGCGTGGACGAGCTTGGCCGGATCGGTCTGGGTAGAGGAGGCGGAACATGAAATGCAGTCGCCCTGCTCAGCTCATATCACACCTATTTATCAGACCGCGATATTATTGACCCGGATTGATATCGGAAAGGCAGCCTCTTGCACGCGCGATCAGGTCGGCAGATGAGCGAAGGCATCGGGTCTGATGATGGTCGCGCCCCATTGTCCCAGCCGATGACTTCGCTCAATATCGGGCGATCCGGTAAACGCTTACGTCCGGTCCCATTCGCCAGTCGGGCAAGCAATCCCAAATCGCTACGCTTGCCTGACCAAATCCAAGACAATTCCACCATCACAAATAGTTGCAACATATTGCCAGGTTGGCTAGGTTGCCGATGCGGAATGAAAATGCGGATTTCCGCCCTTTCGCCAAAGATACAAGTCGCATGATTACTGCAACGGATAGCGGGAGCTGTCTGATGCCGTGCTTTGGGGGGGGACTTGATCGATGGACCGCAAACAGGCTGTTATTTTCGGTGGCGGCGCATTGGCGCTGATTGTCGGGATAACGCTTGTCGCGCGCAGCGGCGAAACACCCGCTACGCCCTCAAAAGCGCCAGCCCCTTCCGGCACTGTTGCCACCGCCAAAGCCGCCGGAACAGCCCCGCCGTCCAGCAGCAGCAATGCGGTGGCCCCGCCCGGACTGGATGCTGCCCGTCCGACTGATTGCCTGATCGAGCCGAGTCAGGTCGTTCGGGTGAACAGCGGTGTCGAGGGCGTGGTTCAGAATATCTATGTCGACAGGGGCGATGATGTTCGGCGTGGGCAGGTAGTTGCTCAATTATACACCGATGTCGAGCGCGCCGCCGCCGCCGCTGCGCAGGCCCGCGCCTCCAACCCCCACGCCGAACGCGCCGCGGCAAGTCGCGCGGCCTATCTTGCCACGGTCAGCCAGCGATCGGACCAGGTCAGCCAATATCTCGCCCGCGATGTGGTGGACGAAGCGCGCGCCAACGCGCAATCCGCCGCAGAGGAGCGCAAGGCCGCCGCCGAAGAGCAACGGGTTGCCCGACTGGAATATGTCCAGGCGCAGCGCGTGATCGGACAAAAGACCGTGCGCAGCCCCGTCAATGGCATCGTGACGGAACGCCGCATGGCCCCTGGCGAATATCGGGGCGCAGATGCGACTCATATTCTGACGATCGCGCAGGTCGATCCGCTGAATGTCGAAGTGTTCGCCCCCATTGCGCAGCTGGATGCTGTGCAGGTCGGTGACGAGGTTTCGATTTTCCCCGAAGCGCCGGTCGGCGGAAAATATCGGGCGCGGATCAAGGTGATCGACCGCGTTTTCGACGCAGCCAGCGGGACGTTCGGGATGCGCCTGGCGCTGCCCAATCCCGGCAACAAACTGCCTGCCGGGCTGCGCTGCCGGCTCGAAATCGATCGCAAACCCGCAAGCATCGCCACGCGGCCGGAGTAATCGGTCCCGCTCACCCCAATCAGACAGGAGCTTTACGGACATGACCAGGAAGCAAGCCTATTTCGCCGGTATCGCCATATGCGCCATCCTGCCGTCGTCCGTCAGCGCCGAAACCCTGCAACAGGCGCTGGAAGGCGCCTACCGCAACAACCCGACCATATCGGCCCAGCGCGCCAGCATCCGCGTTGCCGAGGAGGATGTGCCACTGGCGCGCGTCGCGGGAATGCCCACTATCGATGGCAGTGCGACCTATCAGGAAAATGTCCTTACCGGCAAACCAGCGCCGGGCGGATTTTTCTCCAACCCGGATCGCCAATTTGTTGGCCAGCTCAACGCCAATGTTCCGTTGCTGGATTTCGGCGCTGTCCGCGGCAGTATGAGCGCGGCGAAAGCACGGGTGGAGGCGAGCCATTTTGGCCTGAACCAGACCGAAGCGGACCTGTTCTCTGCCGTCGTGGGAGCCTATATGGATGTGCTGCGTGATGAGGCAGTCGTCGGCCTTAACCGCAACAATGTCGAGGTGATGCGCTATACCGTCAAGGAAGCGGTCGATCGCCGCCGTGCTGGCAGTCGCGGGCCGACCGATGTGGCGCAGGCCGAAGCGCGGCTGGCGCTGGCCGAAAGCCAGATGGAAACGGCCGGCGCACGGCTCATTTCGAGCAAGGAGCAATATATCAGGCTGGTTGGTCATGCGGCCGAAAATCTGGAGCTGCCGCCGCCATTGCCGCAAATGCCGGCATCACCCACGGAAGCTGTGGAAACGGCGCTGGCCAACAATCCTGAAATTGCCTCTGCCCGCGTGCAGCGGACCGCTGCGGGTTATGATATCGATGTCGCCAGATCGCAGGCCTATCCCAAATTCAGCGCGATTGGCGGGATCAGCCAATATGATTATCTCGGCTCGCTGGACCAAGGCACGGGGCCGCGCAATGGTGATCGCGGCACCACCGCCTTTGTCGGCCTAACCCTGAAAATGCCGATCCTGGACGGTGGCCGCACCGGGGCACAGACGCGCCAGGCGCTCGCCAAGCAGGATGTTGCCGACAAGCAGGCACTGGATGCCGAAGGCAAGGTCATTGCCGAAGCGCGCTCCGCCTTTGCCACATGGCAGGCGGCGACCCATGTGACCGACACCGCCCAGCGCGGCGTTACCGCCAATCAGCAGGTGCTGGCGGGAATGCGGGCGGAAGTCAGCGCCGGGCTGCGCCCGCTGCTCGATCAGCTCAATGCCGAACAGGAGTTGCTGAACGCCCAGGTCACGATGCTCACCGCGCGGCGCGATGCCTATGTCGCGGGTTTTGCGCTACTCGCCGTGATGGGCAAGGCGGACTCGGCGGACCTCAATTTCGACAAGACTATGCTCTATCAACCGACCGTGAAGCCGGATTGACCGGGCGGCATCCACCTGTTGCAGGCGCCGCCCTGCCACCATCTCATTCGCCGCCGCCAAAGGCCATGGTCTTGCGAAGGCGCTCCTCGGCGAGTTCCGTCTGCCGCCGGTCGGCGGCGTGGCGCTTCTCGGCATTGCGCTGTGCCAGCCGCCGCAGCATGTTCGCCTTACCGTCGAACAGGGGCCATCTGTTGGCGGACGAACCGACGATCCGGGCGGCGCGCGGCGCAAAATCCGTATAAAGCTGGTCGTCCAGCGCCGTGATCGCAATGGTGCTGCCGGGGTCACCCTGCCGTCCGGCACGACCGAACAGCTGGCGATCGATCCGCGCGGTATCGTGAAAGCCGGTGAGGATGACATGCAATCCGCCCTGCGCTTTGGCAGTTGGGTTCAGCAGAATGTCGGTGCCGCGCCCGGCCATATTGGTCGCGACCGTGACGGCCCCCGGTTCGCCCGCTTGCGCGATGATCTCCGCCTCCTCCTCGTCCTGCCGCGCATTCAGCACCCGGTGCGCTATGCCCGCGTGGGTCAGCGCTTGCGAGACGGCGTCGGAATCCGCGACGGAGCGCGTACCGATCAGCACTGGGCGCGCGCCTTCCTGCGCGTGTATCCGGGCGACTTCGGCGGCAACCATTGCCCATTTTTCCTGCGCCGACTGCACCATCACATGACCGCGATCGCTGCGCAGATTGGGGCGGTTGCGCGGGATCACCACGACCTTCAGCCCGTAATCGGCCCATAGTTCATCCGCCACTTCACCAGCCGTGCCGGTCATGCCGCTCAACCGGCGATAGCGGCGGAAAAAGCGTTGATAGGTGATCCGGGCCATGGTGTTGCGGACGCCGGAAATGTCCACCGCCTCCTTGGTCTCCACCAGCTGATGCAGCCCGCCTTCCCATGACCGGTCCGCCATGACACGGCCCGTGGATTCATCGACGATCTGCACCTTGCCATCGGTCACGATATAGTCCCGATCACGCAGGAACAGGCGTGTGGCGGAAATCGCCCGCATCGCCAGTTCCTCGCGCGCCAGCCGGATACGCCATTGGGTGTGCGGCAGACCCTGGGACAGTTCAGCAACACTGTCCTTGCCATGCGCGGTCAGATGGACCGAGCGCGTGCCTTCGGTCAAAACATAATCGCGCCCCTCCTCCAGCATGGCGGCCAGTTCGAGTGCCGCGAGATAGACGCCATCGGTGTCGCCCGGCAATTCGGCAGACAGGATCAGCGGCGTGCGCGCTTCATCGATGAAGATCGAATCCGCCTCGTCCACGATTGCGAAATGCAGCCCGCGCATCAAAAGAGGCTGCGTACCTTGCCCGAACAGCTCTGCAATCAGGCGACGGCCCTGCCCTCGCCTCTTTCCCAACGCCGTCTGATCGCGCAGATAGTCGAAGGTCATTTCCTTGTTCGTCCCATAGACGATATGACATCCATAAGCGGCACGGCGCTCAGGATTTTCCTGCCCGTTGACGATCAGGCCGCAGCGCAGACCAAAACGCTCGATCACCGGGCGCAGGCTGTTGCAATCCCGTTCGGCCAAATAATCGTTCACGGTGAAAACATGGACCGGCATACCCGCCATCGCCGCGGTGATCGCAGGCAGCAAAGCAGTGATCGTCTTGCCCTCCCCCGTCGCCATTTCGGCTAGCCCGCCATCCAGCATCACCAGTCCGGCCATCAATTGCACAGGGAAATGACGCAGGCCCAGCTCCCGCCCGCTGACTTCGCGAATGAGGGCAAAAGCTTCGTCAACCACCGCTTCGCCCAGCCGTTCGCGCATCAGCCGCTCACGTATCTCGATACAGGCGGCGTTGAGCGCCTCGTCGGACAGATCGGCACATTCGGCGGACCGCAGGACAATGCGCTGCGCCCGATCGAGCAAACTCGGCTTGTCCCGCTGCACGGCGAGCATGAAGCGCCCCAGCAGGAGGTCGAGCGGCCGGTCCCACTTCCATGATGGCGCTGGTCCGCGCTCGGCATAGGGCGCGATGACGGGGCGGGCATCGCTGCGCGCCTCATGCCAAAAATGGCGTGCCTTTTCGCGCAGCCTGTCACTAAGCGCGCCCCAGCGCGAAAACGTCGCCTCAACCATTGAATTGCGTCAGGAACAGCTGGCGCAGTCGGCGCACGAACTGCCAGCCAACCGGCTCCCAGCCCAGTTGCAGGCGAACATGAACGCGGGTGCCAAAGCGCGCATCGCGCAATTGCTGCGGCAGCGAGACATCGAACAGGAATACGCGGCTGAGCGCGGTCAGCCCCTTCTCGTCGCCCGGATCGGTGGGGATGCTCCCGCCATAGGTGGTGGAGAGTGCCTCGCTCGGCAATTCGAAGGTGCCGCCCGGTATCGCGCGGGCAATGCTCCCGTCCCAGCTGCGCCCCGGTTCGGACGCCAGCCAGAATCGCACGGCACGCAGCCGCGCCCGCACAAGCTCTATGTCGTCCTGCGGCACGACGACGCGCGCCACCGCTGCATAGCCGGGCGTCACATAGCCCAGCAGCGTCCCCTTTTGCACGTAACGGCCGGGCAAATCCTGCGCCGGTGCCTGGGTGAGCATGAAAGTACCATCGGTCCCGGCTGTCAGGCCCAGATCCCCCAGCCGCTGTTCCTGCACCACCAGCCTGCGGGAATATTCGCGCCATGCATCCTGGCTGATCTGCCGCTTGACCAGATCCCCCGCCAGTTCGGCATCGGCCTCCACTTCAAGCTCCCGCAAGCGCCAGCGTATCTGTTCGACTTCGGCCTCCAGCACCGGGTTTTCCGCCTGCATCAGCAGCGTCCCCTTTTTTACCCGCGCGCCGTCCGGTGCGGCCAGCCGGGTGATGACGCCGTCCGCGCCAGCGCGCACATGCGCCTCCTCCGGCAGCCAGACGATCCCCTGCGCATTGACGTGCAGCGGTAGCGGGACGGCAAACAGCGCCAGCATGAGCGCGCCAACCAGGCCAAGCGTGATCCTGACCGCCCGTTTCCGGTTGCCATGCAGTTGCGGGCTGGACACCACATGGGCAAACATCTTCCACACCGGAAGGCCCAGCCCGCTCCACAAGGACCAGAGCGCAATCAGCACTCCGACCACAAAATATTTCTGCGCCACGAACAGCGCGATGGCGATCAGCATCGTCATGCGGGCGATCAGCGCGGCGGGGGCAAAGAAGAGGAACCATCTTTTTTCCCCCGGCGTCGCGTCGAACGGCAGTCCGCCGGGTGTGCGGAATATATATTTGTCGACCAGATGCGCCCAGAACCTGTTTGCGCGACTGCCAAGATTGGGAATCTCTATGAGGTCGGCCAAGATATAATAGCCGTCGAACCGCAGAAACGGATTGCCGTTGACCAGCACTGTCGACACCCCGGCAATCAGCATGATGTTGAAGGCGATGGCCCGTGCCAGCCCCGGCTCCATCAGCACCCAAGCAAAGGTTGCAAGCGCGGCGACAAACACTTCGGCAATCATGCCCGCCGCGCCGACCAGCGCGCGCTGCCACTTGCTGGCAAGGATGCTGACATGCGAGGCATCGACATAGGGAACAGGCACGAGGATGAGCAGCATCACGCCCATTTCCCGCACTTCCCGGCCGAAATTCTTGGCCGCAAAGCCGTGGCCCAGTTCATGGATGCATTTGACCAGCGGATAAATGAGGGCGATGAGCAGCAGATTGTCCGCCGCCAGCACCCGGTCGGCCAGATTGCCGGTCATCTCGTTCCAGTGGGTGCCAACCAGCAGCAGCGCGGGGACGACCACGCACAGCCACAGAAACAGGCCCGCCACACTGAACAGAGGCGCGACCAGATTCATGTGGCGGGTAAGGAAGCGATCCGGGTCGACAAGGTTGAGCCGCACCGACATCGGGCTTTTGAGATTTTGCAGCCAGCGCTGGCGGCGTTCCTTCTTGAGCCGCTGATAGGCTTCGCTGGTATCGGGCAATGTATCGCTGGCGAGCAGGTCTGCTGCATGTAGCTGGCCCAGCGCGGCGATGACATCGTCTTGACTGGGCGCATCTTCACCCAGACGGTCCACCAGCAATTCCCACAGCGCCTCGACCGTCGTCGTTCCGTCCAGTCGGCCCGCCAGTTCATAGGCGCCCTTGGGGAAACGATGCGCCTTGCCGGAAGCGCCATCGTCAATCACATACCAGACCTGCCCGCGATAGTGGTGCCTGCGCACCCGCACATGCCCCTTGAGCCGGGGGCGGAGCCGCGCGACCTGAAACCATGACGAGCTGTGGAACGGATTGGCCATGATGCGCTCAGGGTATCCACTTCCAGAAGAAGAGCTGGAGCCAGTTGCGCAGTCCGCGTGTCCATATCCAGAGGTTCGATCGACGGTCGATCGTCACCTTGGCAATGCCCTCCATGCCCGGACGCAGCGTCTTTGGCGCGTCACTGTCCAGCTCGGCCTCGACCCGAAAGGTGTTCTTACCCTCCTGCGTCCCGGTCACGGAGGAGATACGGGTGACGACGAACGGCACGGTCTCCCCGGCAAGCCCGGTCGGGGCAAAGCGCCCCTTCTGTCCCGGCCGCACATAGGTGATATCCGCTTCCTCGACATGAAGGACGACGCGGAAATCGTCGAGCGGCGCCACTTCGAAGAGGATTTCCCCTTCCTTGACCGGCGTGCCGACCAGCTGGCTGACATCGCCGGAAACCAGCACGCCTGAGAGCGGGGCGAGAATATTTGTCCGCGCAAGCTTATATTCGATGAGGCGGAGTTGGGCTTGCGCCTGACGCAGCTTGGCCCCGTCGAGGTTCATGTTCGATCGCTCATGCTTGGCGAGCGATTCCCGATATTCCCGGTCAAGCTGCTGCACTTCGCTCACCGAACGGGCGTGATCTATCTGCAAATCGCGATCGTCCAGCGTGGCAAGCAATTGGCCCTGTTTGACGACATCGCCCGCGCGCGCATGGGATTGCGCAATGAAGCCGGAGAATGGCACTGCCGCCGCGCGTTGCACCCGCCCCTCCAGCGCGGCATCGGCGCTGACCCGGAATTGGGCGAGCGGCACGAGCAAGATCAGCAGCAACAGGAGAGCGGCAACGCCCAGCGCCTTGGCAAGCGGACGGCGTGGGCCGAACAAGGCACGCGCGCTGTCCATCATATGCCGACGCGCGCGGCCGCCGAACCAGCGCTCCTCCCGCAGTTTGAACGCCAGCAATTGCGCTGTCAGGCTCGCCACGCTTTGCGCAAACAGCAGGTCGCGTGGGGCAAAGGCAACGCCTTCGGCATCGCGTTCCAGCGTGATGACCCCCACCGGCAGCCCGCGATCCAGCACCGGCACGGACGCGACCGCCGTCAATCCTCCGCCCGCGGCAAGCCGGGCCTGTTGAAGCGTGATCAGACGATTGCCGTCGGACGGCGGGACGCTCAGTGTAACGCCCTGATCCAGCGCTTCGTCCATCGCCGCCTCAATCGCTTCGGCGGTATCGGATTTTTTGCGAAACCATGCGCCATGCGACATCGCGGCAAGCGACACTTTGTCCTTGTAGACCTTGCCAAAGCTGACCCGCGTACAGTCCAGCGCGACCGCCAGAGCATTGCACAGGCTGACCGCCGATTCATCGAAGCTTTCATGCTCCTCGATCGCCGCCAGCACATCCAGCGCCGCAATGGATGCGGCATTTCTATCGGCCTGTTCGGTGGCCTGATGCTGCCATACGATCGACAATATCCAGCCGACACCCCAATGGAGTTCGCGCAATATCGGCTGCAATCGCTCCGCCGTTGCGCCTGTAATGACGAGGACGACCGCGCCATAGGTCCGCCCGGCAGCCGCGATGGGATAGGCGATGCCGGTCTGGGCGGGATGATCCGGGTCGTTTTCAACGACGGCCTGGCCACTCGCCAGCGTCTGTTCAGCCACTTTGCGCAGATGTGGAATATCCTGCGGGCCGGTGGGCCAGGAGGCTGCCGGCGCGAAACTGTTTTCCTCCCCTTCCAGCACGACAAGGCCGGCGACCGCCCCAGGCGTGCGCGCGCATTGCAAATCCAGCCAGGCGCGGCAAAAGGCCCCGGCATCGCGTGCGCTGGCCATCGATGCCCACAGCCGGGCATCGTCGGACGGTTCGGATGTGGAGGGCATGGCTCTCAAATTATTATGGCCCCTGAAACTGTCGCCCGCCTGATCATCCGGCGCTTCCCCAACGATTGGCCAGCCATATCGCCATCACCCTGTCGGCCGACGTCACCCTCAGGCAAGCTTACCGTATCGCGTTTCATAGTCACGCACGAGTTGCGTCAGCGCCTCGCTCAGCCGTTTCGCGGCAAAGGGGCTGAGGATGATCCGGTGCTGCAAATCCACTTCCAGTTCAGCGGGCGTCGTGCTGGGCTGGTCCCAATTCTGGTTCACACCGAAATTCAGGACCACCTCCTCGCGGGTGCTGGTGGCGTTGCACATGTTGCAATAGCTGCTCTTGAGATTGGCACTGTTGAACCGAAGCTTCTGCTGGCGCGGCGCGGCCTGTCCCTTGGGCGTCGCGGTCTTTTCATTCATGTGCTTGTCTCCAGTTCGCCCGAAGGCCCTTCACCAGCGGGCGTGGCAGCCTTGCGGCGCTTGTCGCCCGTCTTTTCCCTCGGCCGATTGAGGCCGGGAATGAGAATGGGGAGGAAATCACCACCAGTCGTGCATTCACCAGCATCGCCATTGTCGAGCAGGAAGCGCGACAGCCATGTCGAGCATTGATCATCGGCCTCCGTCATCGCCGCCATCATGCCTTGAACGGCAGGTCGCGCAGCCATGTCGATTTTCGGCGACACGGCGGCGGCGGTCGCGACACCTGCTGGCGTGACAAGTCCATCGCCGGGTGCTGACGCAGTGGGCGCGGGCGTGACGGGGGCAGGCGTCGCTGGTGGAGTGGCTGTCGGCGATGGCGGCGTCCCGGACTCGGTCGTCGGGGCTGTAGTGCCGTCGTCAGGCTGGTCCTGCTTCTTGCCGTCCATACCCTCTTCATACCAGGCCGAATTCGTCGCGTGGATATCCTGCGCCCAGCGATCCACCGCATCGTAAAAGCCATAAGTGAGCGGACCGAAATCCGCTGGAGGCACGACCTGCGATCGCCACAGCGGCGCGGGCTTTACCGGGGTAAATTCGATGTCCGGCAGGTGCGGGTTGGCGAACGGGCGATAGTCGCGGATATCGGCGATCAGCGAAGGTGGCGCATCGCCCCACGCCGCAAACCCCTTGTCGATGTCCAGCGCCACGCGCGTCGCCAGCCACAGGTCGGCCATGGTTTGCTGACGATCGGCATTGGTATCGCCAAAATAGCCAACCAGTTGCAGCGCCTGATCATCCTGGGTGGCGGAAGGTGCAGCCGCGTTGATCGCCACGACCTTGACCTCCAGCACCTCGCTCGACCCGTAAGGGGCCGTTTCCGGCACGGTCGCATCCAGGCTGAGTATCCAGCGCTCGCCCGCCGCGATCGGTGTATCGCTGCTGACGCTGATCCGGGCGAGGCGCTTGCCGCCAGCGGCAGCCTCCGTCACAAAGCCAAGGCTCGCGCCCGCAGGCAGATCGGCCCCCGGCAACACGCCGTCGACACGCAACAGTGCGGGATCATACATGACCGTAAATGTCATGGTCTTGACGCCGCCCTGGCTGGCGAAGCTCACTTTCAGCCCGGCATCATCGGCGAGCGGCACATCGACATGCTCGCCCGGCCCGCGCATGAAGTCGGGCAGGCTTGCGCTGCCCGCCATGGACTGGCTGAAGGTCAGGCTGGTTTGATAGGCACCGCCGATCAGGCCGTCATTATTTCCGTCCAGCACCGATCCATCGGCGCTGATGAAGGCGCCATCGGCGATGACCAAGCCGTAGCTGCCATATTGCAGCGGCGTGCCATCGGCGCGGGTGAGCGTGAAGCCCAACCCGTCGGCCGCAAAGCCGAGGGTAAGGGCAACCGCATTGCCGCTGCTGTCGGTGAGTTGCACCGCCTTGCTGCCCGCCAGACCATCAAGCGGTTCGGAAACGCGCACGACCAGTCCGCCATCGGCAAAGCCCGCCTGCGTCAGCCGCAGCAGGGGCGGATCATTGACGACCAGGCTGATCGGCGAAGCCAGGAAGCTGCCATCGTCATTGCGCAGGCGCGCGCTGACCAGGAAATTGCCATCGTCCGCATATATATGGCTGGCCGCGCTGGCGCTGCCTGCCACCGAAGCGGGTGCCGTGCCATCACCCCAGTCAATGACCCATTCGATCGGGCTATCGTCGCCCGGATCGCTCGAACCCAATGCGATGGTATAGGTCTTGCCGGTCAGCGTGGTGGTCAGGCCCGATACGCTGAGGATCGGCGCGACATCGGCCACCGCGACATTGAAGCGCTGCTCGGCCAGCGCGCCATGGGGATCGGTTACGCGGACGGTAAAGACCGCATCCGCGCCGCCATCGGCAGGCCGCCAGTTCAGCACTCCGCCGTTCGTCAGCGTTGCCCCCGCTGGTCCTGACACCAGCGAGAATATCAGATCGCCAACCGCATCGTCGCCATCGCTTGCGACAAGCTGCAACGACAGCGCGCTGCCTTCATTCACACTGACCGGGCCAACCACCGCCAGCACCGGCGCGATGTTCGTCACCTCGATATTGAAGCCGGTCTCTGCAAATGCTCCCAGCGGATCGGTTACGCGAACGATCACCGGCTGACTGCCAAGCCCGGCGGCCGTCCAACTAAACTGGCCATCGCTCGTCACATTTGCCCCAGCCGGGCCGCTGACCAGCGAATAGACCAGCTGCGTCGCGGCATGATTGCTGTCGGTCGCCGAAAGCGTGATCGCAACATCGCCGCCCGTCTGTACCGAGCGATCGGCGATCGGCGCGAATATAGGCGCCGGGTTGGAGACTAGGACCGCAAAGCTGCGCTCGGCAATCAGCCCGCCGGTATCAGTGACGCGCACTGTCACTGTCTGGGGGCCGGGATCGCCCGCCTGCCAGCTGAACAGGCCGCTGGCCGAAATGGCCGCGCCGTCGGGACCGCTCACCAGCGAATAGGTCAGCGCTTCGGCGACATCTTCATTGTCGCTGGCCGTGATCGGCAGGATAAGCAGCTTGCCGCTTTCAATCGCAACATCGCCAAGAACCGGCAGCGTCGGCGCGGTGTTGCCGATGACCGGCACGACGTTCAGGGCGAAACTCCGCTGGTCGAACGCACCATCGGGATCGGTGACGCGCACCGTCACCTGGCTGGGGCCGTTTCCTGTCGCTATCCAGCGCAGCTCGCCGGTCGGCGAGAGCGACGCGCCACTGGGTCCAGCGATCAATGTATAGGTCAGGTCCGTCGAAGCATCATCCTCATCGCTTGCAGCCAGTTGTAGCGTGAAAAGCGATCCTGCATTGACGTCACGATCCGGCAGCGCGGCAAAGACAGGTGCTGCATTGCCCGGCACCACGACGGTGATCGCAAAGCTGCGCTCGGCGGTTCCGCCGTCACGGTCGGTGACGCGGACCGTGAAATTCTCAACGCCCAGCAAGCCGGCTGTCCAGCTGAACAGGCCCGAAGAACTGACGCTGGCACCGGCGGGGCCGGAAACGAGTTCATAGGTCAGATTCGATGCGATATCCTCTACGTCGCTGCCCAGCAGATTGAGCGTCACGAAGCTGCCCTGCACCGCGCTGCGATCCTGCACGACGGCGAGTCCCGGCAGATCGTTGACGGCATTCACGGTGATGGCGACACTGGCCGACACTGGCGCGCTCAGGCCGTCGGTGATGCTGTAGGTAAAGCTGTCCGCGCCTGCAAAATTCGCATCCGGGCGGTAGGTCCATGCGCCACCCGTCACGGTCGGCGGGATGAGCGTCCCATTTGCCGGGCCGCTCAGGATCGCGACACTCAGCAGATCGCCATCGGCGTCATTGTCATTGGCAAGCAGATCAATGACGATGTCCTGATCTTCGTTCCCGCTGCCGCTGTCATTGGTCGCCACCGGCGGATTGTTCGCTACCGCCACGAACATGACATTGTCGATGGTCACGCGGCTGTCGAGATCGCCCATCGCAATGAGATCGAAGGAGAGCAACGCGCCGTTGCTGCGGTTGATACCCGCAAGCGAAACAGTCACCGTCGCGATGCCCGTCAACGGATCGCCGCTCACGGTCACGCCGGGAGCAAGGTAGAGCGATCCGTCGGCTTGCAGGTTGAGCAGGGCGTCGGACAGGTCCAGCCCTTCCAGATCGCCCAGCAGCGACTGGCCGGTAACCGGATCGAGCAGTGCCACTTCAAACGCATCGGGCGGCAGCGCGCTGTTCGCACCCAGAACCGCCGAACGGATCTGGAAGCTGATTTCCGTCGCGCCATTGGGCAGGACGAATTTTTGGTTGAGCGAGGACAGGAAACGGCTGTCCTCGGCCAGCACACCCATGCCGCCGGAAACCACGCCCCCACCGACTGGCGACCAGCCCGAAGCCGCACCGAAATCGCCATTCTGGAACGGCGCGGTCGCCGGGGTTCGCGGTGCCAGCAAGGCGAGCGGCGCGATGGCGGCGGCCGCCGCATTGCCAGTCCCGGTGAGCGTGACAGTGCGCACCGCCCCCGCCACCGGCGCTACGACCGGCACAACCGGCAGATCGGCCAGGCCGGGCAAGCGCCGCTCGCCCAGGCCCAGCGATTCATTCATCACCCGGCCGACCGTCGTGGTCGGCAGTCCCGACAGGCCAAGTTCATGGCCCATTTCGTGGATCAGCACGGTGAGCAGGTCGTATCGCCCCGCCGCCGCGCTACCGTCGATGGCAATCAGCCGGCCGCCCGACGTCAGGAACTCGCTCGCTCCATTTGGCGTGATATCGACAAACCAGCCGCGCCCGGCACCATCCGCATCGATCGTGATAACATTGCCCGAATGGACGGCCAGAGCCGCATCCTGATGGTCGGTCAGGGCGAATTCCAGATCCGCCAATTTCTGTGCGTCAGCATCGCTGATCCCCGCAGCCATCCAGGCGAGCCGCGCATCGTCGACCAGGCTGGCAAGCTGTTCCAGCGTAACGGCCGGAGCGGCAGGGGTGATTGCGACACCTTCGGCCGCGACCTGCGGCGAACCTGGCATGACACCATTCATCGCCGCAACCGTCGTGAAGCGAAGGTCGTCGAGCAGATATATCTGGCTGACCGCCGTCCCCAGATCCTTGGCAGCGTTGGTGATCGCGTCGATGAATGCCGCGTCCTCCAGATCCTGCTTGTCCTCCGCAGTCGGCGCCATATTTTCATGGGTGATCGTGATCGTCGCCGAACGGCCCTTATATTCGTCGGGAACGATGACCGAAAATTCACTGGACGTGAACATCCCGGTACCCAGATCGACCTGCCGCGCGCCCGCTTCCTGATTGGCAACCAGCGCATCGATGGTCGGCAGTCCGGCCCCTTCGAAACGGACGCGAATTTTCGCGCCGGGCTGCAACATATAGGGCTTGTACACCTTGAAGGTCAGATAGGGCTGATCCTTCGGTACATAGACGAAATTGTGGGTGATCGAATCCAGCCCCGGCAGGATCCGTCGCGTCTCCATCTTGATCGCTTCCCAGATGTCGCCATCGGGCAGGAAGGAATCGATGATCTTGGTGAGGGCGGCGCTGGCCCCCATGATCAGCGAATAATTGTCCTGATTGGGGAACAGCTTGTCGAAGCCGTTTTCGATCGCATTGGAGACATAGGCCTTCAGGCGGTTCAGCCCCGCCTCATCCTTCGTATCGGCACCCAGAGACATGGTGACGCCAGTGCTTTCGACCAGCGTGTTCAGGCCGTCATTGAGCGCCTCTGTCGCCATGCCAGCGGCCTTGAATACCTTGTTGGTCGCTTTGAAATATTTGTTGACCATGTCGATCTTTTTGCCGGCATCAAAGCCCGCCCAGCCGATCACCTTTGCGGCCAGCTTCGCCTCAACAAAGTTCAGCGTCGGCAGCTTGAAATTGCCGATGGTGATCTGGTTGGCCAGGCTGACCTGGCTGTCGAAAAAGTCTTCCCAAATCTTGACCAACACCTTCTTGACCAGCGCCTGGGGATTGGTGTTGACCATGAACAGCGCGGCGACATCGATTTTGCCGATGGCATCGGCATCGGGCAGGCCAAGCAGGTCGAGCTTGAACCCCTGCCCGCCATGAAATGCGAAGCCGGGAATTTCGTAGGAAATCGGGAAGCGACCGGCATCGTCGGCCAGTTCGCCGGTCGCAATGCGCTCCAGATGGACATTGAGCGATTCGCGCGTGCCCTGTTCGAAATCGCCGTTGAAGATGCTCTGGACCGCTGAACCCCCAGGATTGGGTGCCTCGCTATTATCCTTGGTGACATCAACCTCGCCGCCGCTGATGATCGGCCGGAAATCCGCCCCGCCCCCTGCGGCCGAATAGAACCAGCCGGTGCCCACGCCATCGGTGATACTGAAATGCGTCGTGGAGGTCGTGTTGCCGGTGACCATCTGGCTCGCCGCACCGATACGCACCGACATGCTGGAGCTTGTCACCTTGCCCGGATCGACAAAATACCATGGCTCCATATTCCATTGGTCGAGCGACGGCAGGCCGAATACTTTGGGCCGGATGCCATCGTCGGTGATGCGCCGATAGATATCCAGTCCCTGGAATTTGGTCATGTTGGTGTCGATCGTGCCGGCATACCATTGCCACACGCGGCTATGCGGGCCACCTGCCCCCAGTCCGGCAAAATCGTCCAGATTGAACCCGGATACGCCCGGAACCACGCCGCCCAGATATCGCGAAATATCCGTCGGGCCGATATCGCGCCCGTTGGGCGTGGCCGTCGTGAAAGTCTGCGAGGCGGCATCCTGATAATAATTGTCGCTGAAGCTGATATTCGACCACAATTTGACGTCGGGATCGAGGAAATCGCCGAACTTCACCGGATCAAGTTGCACACCCAACGTCTGGGCCAGGTCCTGGAATTTCTGAATACGGAACGCCATCTTGGCGGCACCCGCCGCCTCGACCATGCCCTTGCCGACACCGCCCAGGATCGCCCCTGTCGCCACCAGCGAAAGGCCGCCGGAGCCGACCGCCGTGCTGACCGCGCCGACAGCCGTGGCGACCGAACGCACGGCCAGCGCCAGCGATTTGAAACTGCTATAGGCCTTTGCGATGTTCAGCAGCGTATTGACCGGAATATCCAGCGAATCCTGCACGAAATCATGCGGGTCCAGCGTCGTCATGTGGATGCCGCTGGTGACCCGGCCATAATAGCCAAGGCGCTGGATAATCTCGCTATTGACCACCGTTCCGCGTGAATGGCCGATGAAATGCAGAGGCGAGCTGAGCAGCGTATTGCTCGATTCCGCGTCCAGATCCATGAGCGCGGCAAATAGGGCATCGGCGGCGGCTTCGGAGAAGCCTGCTTCGGCATGGGCGGATTCGCGGACCCAGTCCGAAATCAGCACGACAGGCTTGCCGGCATAGGCTGCCAGCATATCGCCAGTGACAACCCTGGTCGGGTTGCTCATGTCCACCCAGGTGCCCTTGTTCTTGTCATAAAGCAGGACGATGCCGCCCCCGCCCAGACGCGAGATCATCTCTCCCATTTCCTGGAAAGCCGCAGGCTGGTGGAAGGAATCATTGTCGGTCCAGATGCCGTCCAGCTGGAAACCATGGGTCAGTACGGTCACGCCGTTGAACGTGCCGGCCGGCACCTTGTCGGGCAGAACGGTAAATTGCCGGAAATCGCGAATGCCAAATTCGGTTGAACGGACGCCCCAGAAATAGGTCTGCCCACCGGTCAGAACGCGTGCAAATTCAGGATCGAAGGTCAGTTCAAATTTGCCCGGAGGCAGCGCCCCATCCGACACCACTTCGCCGCTCGCCAGAACCCGCCATTTGCCCGCTTCCAGATTCACCTTGGTGAAGATGCGGCTGGGATGCTTGTCGGAACCCTGCCAATCGGGCTGTTGCAGCAACCCTCTTTCGCGGATCGGATCGTCCGGCCACAACCCGTCGCCGGGCGCGAGGGTGCTGAGATAGAAGCTGGTTTTCATCACCGATCCGGCGGGTATCAGCGTCGGATCGAATTCCCACTTGAAGGTCAGCGGCGGCGGGTTGTCGCCGTGAAGGTCCAGTTCGGTCGTCGGGGTGAGCAGATTGAGCGCCTGGATGGCATTGAGCGCCAGTCCGCGCCCATGCCGGGTGACGTCAACGGCACCCTGACCGGTGGATTCATTATAGATGTCAAACGGATAGTTCGGGTTATCGATCGCCTTGTCTTGAAACTCGACGAGCAGCTTGTCGAAATCGCTGCGCTTGGCGATGTCGCGGACCTTGTTGATGTCCATGATGACGATGTTACCGGCACCCCGGTAATTCGCGTAAAGCTTGGTGCCGGAGCTATCGACACGCAATTCCTCCAGGAACGCGAACGGAACCGGCGTCGTCGCCCCGACGAGCCGACGGTTCGGCCCGAAGGGATCCTGGATGACCAGAATTTTGGAACCGACCCGGTAAAATTCATCGACCAGCTGCGAGTAATCCAGGTCGCGATACCAATAGAGGGTCGGCAAACCCCAATCGGCGACAAACATATATTCGAGGTCCGGCGTGACTGCGATGCCCGACGCATTATGGACGTTGAGGTCCGGCACCCGACCGATCGAAAAGCGGCCTTCATCAGTGCTGCGCTTCTTGTCGACGCTGATGACCAGCCCGGCGATGGTGAACGGCTGTTCGAACACGCCGATTTCCTGACCCATGGTCAGGGTCGCGACCTGGGTAACGATGTGCGTTCCGGCAGGCGTGCGCTCCAGCAACTTGGCACCGCGATTGCGGTCCCCGCGCGCCACGAACACCATCTTGTTGGGATCGACCGTCGGCTGGATATCGAACACCTCGATACCTGCGGCCACCTTGTCGACAACCGTGCGCCATCCGTGGATATTGGCCTGATCCTCGGCCGGGCGTTGCTCCTCGTCGACGTTGACGACCATGATCAGGCCGGCATCGCTGTTCTGATTGTTGATCCAGGGGCGCTGACCGAACATTTCGGATACCGGCAGGCCCACATAGAGGCGGGTGCCATCGGCATTCAGTGCCATGCTGGTGATATGGCCGAACTGTTCACCCTTGCTGGTGATTTCCATGTTCAGCGTATGCTGGGGATCGGCGACGACCTTCAGATAATTGTCCCGGCCCGGATCAATGTTGATGACATAGACCTTGCCCAGCCCGGCAGCGTAAAGATAGCCATTCTCCGTATCGACCGCGAGCGCCGTGACCACCCCGCCCTCGACCTTGATGAAATCATTGTCGCTGTTGGGATTGAGATCATATTGTCGCAGCGTCAGCGTATCGATGACGGCAATACCCTTTTCGGTCGCCACAAAGGCTGCGCCCAGGTCGCCGGTCACGACGATTTCCCTGACTGGCGCGCCCAGATCGATACGGGCGATCAGCTGGTCTGTAGGCTGTGTCGTTTCGAACGAGAGCTTGCGATCAATGATCTGCACGCCCTTCGCATCGCCGACAAAGGCATATCCCGCCTTGTTGTCGATCTTGACGACCGCGCTTTCGACCAGTTCGGTGAAATCATTGGGTTCGCCACTCGCCGATCCGAACGATCCGACAGCCGGGCGGACGATCGTGATATCGCTGGCCCCCAGCAGGACGGTGGGCGGCGCCGTGAAGCTGAGTTGCTGCGTTCCACCAATGCTGCCGGTTATGACCGCATTGGATATCACAACCCGCTTCGAACCGTGGGTCAGGACGACCCGGACGTTGCTGGTCTTTGCGCTGATCGATCCGGCTTCACCGTCGATGAAGTCAAGCCCTGTGATCGTGACGGACGTGCTGCCGTCATTGGCGACCAGCGATGCGACGCTGGAGACGATCGGTCCCTTGTCGGACTGGAAGGCCTGCGGCGGGAAACTGGCAAGGATCGTCTTGCCGTCATTCAGTTCCGCCTGCGTGAATTCAGGCGACAGGTCGATCCTGCGGACGGCGTCCTGATCTTTTGCCAGGTCAGCGTAAATCTGGATTTCCTTGAGCTGCGCAAACAGCGGCAGCGCGATCGACCCGATGGCAGCGCCAGCCAGACCCAGCGCAACCGTCGCGCCAGCCAGGCCGCCAACGGCCGCAATGCCGATGGCAGGCGCGAACACCAGCGCATTGAGCGCCGTGAAGCCGACGTTCAGCCGCAGGATCGGCAACGGCTTGGCCGCACCCGCAACCAGGACGGCGCCACGCCTGCTCAGGCCCGGAAATGGCGGCGACTTGGCCCGTGCCATGCCGTCGGCATCGATCACCCCGGAATCGATGACCGTCCAGACCGGAATAGTCTCGCCATTCGGCCCAAGCGGCAAATCAACGCTGGCAAAGAACCAGACCTGATCCCCCGGATTGCCCGCTACCGGGACCGCGATCTGGACCGTGTCGTTGAATTCCGCGCCATCGACCTGAAGGTCGAATGCGCTCAGGAAGTGGAACGCATCGGTCGCGGGCATAACGATGGGCAGTTCTGCTTCCGTCAGCGTATCGATCGTGACCGTGGCATTGCCGCTCAGCGCCCCCGGCCCAAAGGCGATCTGGACGCCGTCGGCATTCTGCACGATGGCACCCGCAGCGCCATTGACCGCGACATCATCCCCAATGACCGGCGGCGTGACGGACACCATCACCCGGTCCTCGCTGAAGCCATTGATCACGGTGACAAAGGTCGAACCGGCACCAACGCCGCGCATCAGGCCATTTTCATCGACGGTCACGATCGCGCTGTCGGCGGATACATAGACGGTCCCTGCCGCCGCGCCGTTGGCGAAGGTTTCCTCCGTCGGATCAAGGCTGGTGATAATGGCGCGGGAGCCGCCGTTGGGCAGCAGGGTCACGCTGTCGGGATAGGCGTTGATCCCGTAAATCTGAGTCATCAACTCACGCACGCTGTCGGGTTCGCCCACCGTCAGCGACGTGGCGGCCGCGATATTGCCGCGTGAGACCTTCAGATAGGTCGACCCCTGAGCCAGAGCCAATAATGTCCCGTCCATACCCAAACGGACGATATCGGGATGGCCGACGCTCGCCGTCACATAGGAATAGGGCAGCGCAACATCGGCCTGATCGGCAAACTGACCGATAAGCCCCACGCCGCCACTTTCGCCCGGTGCCGCAAAGGCGGGCTGGCGCAGCGCGAAATTCAAGGACAATAGGGCCGCATCGGAAACGTTGATGTCGATGACGCCTTCGGCCGAACTGCCAAAGCCGTCATCGGCCGAAAAGCGGATCGACGCCGCGCCCGAATAGCCGGCGGTCGGCGTGAACAGGACGCCACGCCCATCGGCAGCCAAAGCAGCCGCTCCGCCAGTCGCCCCCACGATACGGAAATAGAGACGGTCGCCATCCGGGTCGGTCGCCAGCTTGGTCAGATCGACATAACGCTGCAAGTCGACATGGGTTTTTTCCAGCGGAATCGTGGCGGCGATCACCGGCGACTGGTTCGCCCGGAAACCATAGTTGGCAGCCACGATCTGATTGTCGATCGCGTCCGTCACGCCATCGCCACTGACATCCGATCCGGCGAGAGCGGCCACCACGGCGGCGCTATCCAGCCCATCGACCTTCGCATCGCCGTTGATATCGCCCGCGGCGCGCATCTCGAAAGAATAGGCACCACTGCCAGACATCCGCAACTCGTGCAGACCCGATGTGGACAGCGCGAACAGCGTCACTAGCTTGCCGCCAGCCTGGGCGCTTGCCAGACGCGTCAGCCCTGCGATCTGGGGCGTTACCGTTCCTCTGGTCTCTACCCTCAGAATAACGAATGTGTTGGGAAGCCCCTCCAATTCGCTTTCGCGCAGCGTGAACGCGAAACTTTCTGCGCCGCCTGCGCCAAGATCGCCCGACACCGTCTGCCCAGTGAACGTCGCCGGGGTCGCCAGATCAGCGACAATCGCTTCCGTCGCCACGGTGCCGTCGCCATTATAGACGATCCGTTTTCCTGCACCCGATGAAGGCACTTCAAGCGCCAGCCGACCATCGACATAGCCATAGCGGACGCCCGCCCCGGTCACGAGATCGCGCAGTGCGGTCAGCTGGTTGTCATCATCCCAGCTATAGATGCTTGCCTTGCCTGTTGCATCGGTGACCTGGGTAACATTGCCGCGCGCATCATGCAGGAAGCGCAGCGCATCACCGCCCAGCGCGGTGACGCCGCTGTCGCCGATCAGCAGCTTGCCCTCGGCCTTTTGAATTTCGACCGTGCCGCGCTGGCTGTCGAGAATGTAGATCGTGCCGTCAGGCGCACGCAGGGCATAGTCACGGTCGCCGAACACCGGCGAACCGGGATTATAGGCCGCGCCGCTATCCACATCGTAGAATTTGCCTCCAATCTTGCGAAGCTGGACATCGATCGAGCTGAACTGCCAGCCATGTGTGCCATCAGCCGTCCAGGCGGGGCGGTAGAAGGTCTGACCGCCGATGACCTCCTCGACGGGGTTGAAGGTGAAGCCCGCCCGTTCGCCGGTGGGCAAGGTCAGGAACAATCGCGTGCCAATCTCGAACGCGGGCAGCGCGCCGCCTGCATTGGGCTGGCTGCCGACGCTGGTGACGATATCAGCGTCAAGGCCAAGGAACGTCCATTTGCCCGTAATGCTGTCATAAGCCCGGACCAGATCGAACGGCACCCCGCCCAGCACGGTCGAGATATCGACATGCTGCGTGGTATAGCGGGACGTCTTGTCCGCGCCCGTGCGCAGTTCGATCGTGGCGCTGTCCACGCTGGTCCGGCCGGAAATGTCGGTGGCGGTCAGCCGCAGGCGGTAGAATCCGTCAGCCAGGCTGCGCCCGTCCAGCGTCGCGAGCGTACCAGCAAGGTTGGCACCGCCTTCACCCAGCAGGGTGACATCACCCTGCCCGTCGATCAATTGCAGCGTCCAGCCGTCGAGATTGCTGTCGTCGATGGTCCCGGTGATCGCCAGGGTCGAAGTGACGATAGCGTCGTCAATGGCCCCGTCGAACAGCACGCTCGGCGCATTCTTGTCCAGCGGGTCGCGCACTTTCAGGATTTGCGTAATCGTCTTTTCGCCACCGTCTGCATCCCGCGCAGTGACGGTGAAGCTATATTTGCCTGGCAAACCGGCCACCACCGTTGCCCGCCCGTTCGCATCAAGCAGCACCTCCTGGCCGTCGAGCAGAACGCGCAGGGATGTGATGTCCGCCAGGCTGTCAGCCACGGCGTGGATCAGCACATTTTGCCCCGGTGCCGCCGGGAAGCTGGGCGTCAGCTCCAGGCGAACGACTGGCGGCACAGGATCGATCGTCGCGCGCAGCAATATCGTCTGGCGCACTTTTGCCCGTCCGTCATCGGCAATCAGGGTGACGGCATAATCGCCCGCCTGACCGGGACCAGGGGTCCAGACAAATTCGCCGGTAACAGCGTCGAAGTTCGCCCCTTCGGGCAAATCCTCGGCAGAAAATGTCAGGACGTCCTCGCTGTCGGGGTCGCTTGCCCGGACGGTGAAACGCTTTTCCTCGCCAATCAGGAAGGCGTGATAGCCCTCGTCCAGCACCGGCAGACGATTGACGTTAGCGACCCGGACCATGACGTCGATGCTATCGACCGCGCCCAGCGGGTCGGTCGCGGTAAAGCGCAGGATATGATCCCCGGCCTGCGCATAGCCTGGCGTCCATTGGATCTCGCCCCGCGCAGGGATGAACAACATCCCTTCGGGCAAGCCGTTGGGGGCCTGATAGATGACGGGGTCGGCATCGGGATCGCCCGCGATGATGCGGAACACCATCGGCGCGCCCTCCCGCGCCAGTTGCAGCCCCATCGGCACGAACACCGGTGCCTGATTGGCATTGGCGACGGTCAATATGATCGTTTCGCTGCTGCTGGAATGGCCGTCGCTGACGGAGAAGGTGACGCTATATTCGCCGCTGGAATTGAGCGGCGGATTCCAGACGAATGCGCCGGTTACCGGATCGAGCGAAGCCGTCTCCGGCGCGCCGCTCATCGTGAAGGTCAGCCGGTCATTGTCCGCGTCAGCCCCGGCCAGTGTGAACGCAAGGGCTTCGCCTTCCGTAATACTATGATTGCCCACCGGGGCCAGTTGCGGGGCGGCATTTGTGGCGCGCACGACCACCTTGAACGATGCGGTGTCGCTCACGGGCGTGACGACGCCGCTACCGGAATCCGTTACCGTCACCAGGGCGTCATGGCTGCCGGCCTGCGCCAGTGTCGGCGTCCATTCGATCAGCGCCTTGCCGTAGATGCTGGTGGGCGTGATCGTGGCTCCGGGCAGCCCGGCAACCGCATAGGTCAGCGCGTCCTGGTCCATGTCGGCGACATTAACGATAACCTTCATGGTCTCGCCGATCACCGCCACGACATCGCCGATATAGCCGATTTCCGGTGCCTCGTTCGGGCTGGTCACCTTGATGGTGAAGGCATAGCCGCCGCCCAGCGGCTCGCCCGATCCGTCCCCGTCATCGGTAGCGGTCACGATGACGACATGGTCCCCGCGCGCATTGGCGCCGGGCGCGACGCGGATCTTGCCGGTCCCGTCGCCATTATCCACGAAGGTGATAAAATTGGGCAGTGGGCGGAACGGGCTTTCGTTGCGCAGGGCCAGGACCAGCACATTGCCGTCCGCGTCGCTCGCGCTGACGGGAATTTCCAGGACTGCATCCTTGGCAACCGTCGCATTTTCGATCGGACTGACCACCGGACGGCGGTTCTGGTTGAACACGCTGATCGGAACGATGATGTCCGTCGTCAGCGGAACGCCCGTCCCATCACCGTTATCGGTCGCACGGAAACGCACGACATGATCGCCAGCCTGCGCATTGGTCGGCGTCCAGGTGAAATCATAGGTGTCCGGGTCGAATGTCGCGCCGGGCGGGATGTTGCCGATCAACTGGACGGTTACGGTCCGCGACGTCTCGCTGGTTTCAACCGCTTCCCCGTTTTCGCCGTTGCGCAGAGCGGGCGTGTAATAGGGGTTGTCGGGATCGAAGGCGAATACGTTGAAGGCAAGCTGCTGGCCTTCGAGTATCTGCCATCCTTCAAGCTGGTCGAACACCGGGGCGGCATTGGCGTTGCCGACGGTGATCTTGGTGACGAACCGCACCAGCGTTTCGCCATCGGTGACGAAGAAGGCGATGTCATAGACACCGTTCTGGATATAGTTGGGCGTCCAGGTAAATTCGCCGGTCGTCGGGTTCAGCGTCGCGCCAAAGGGCAGGATTTCCACGCCATAGGACAGTTCACGATCGCTGCGCGAGCTGGCATTGATCCGAAAATTGACGAGATCGCCTTCGCGCGCAATCCTGTCGGCAACAGGCACCACCTGTGGCGGCTCGTTTCGTTCGGCAACGAACAGGGTGACCACCACCTCATCACGGGACAGGCCATCGGTGACGAAGAAGCGGACATCATAGGTCCCCGCCGCTTCATAGCCCGGCAACCAGGAGAATGCCCGCGTCGCCGGATCGAATGTCGCCCCGGCGGGCAGCCCGTCCGCCCAATAGGTCAGCGGCTGCGATTCAGGATCGACCGCGACCAGCTCGAACTCAAACAACTGCCCTTCCCCGCTCGACACGGCGGAGAGCGACGATGTGAATTCCGGCGCACGATTGCCCCCGGCGATCGCCAGCACGAAACGCTGGAGCGAGACGGCGCCCCGTGCATCGAACGCCTCTATCACCACCGGGGTGATTGATGCCGTCCCCGCGGGCGGCGTCCATTGCAGCAGGCCGGTCGTGGCGTCGATCGTCATGCCCACAGGCGCGGTGAGCAATCCGAAGGACACCGCCTGCCCTTCGGCATCGTTCGCCACCACTTGATAGCTGAGCGGCGTCCCGACTGTCGCCGATTGCGGCGGCACACTGACGAACGACGGCGCGGTGTTGGGGACGGCATTCGCAACGATGCCGGTCACGAAATCAAGCCGGCGATTGGCCGATGTCGTGATCGAAACCGTGCGGCCGGACGTGCTTTCGCCTGCCTCCAATATGCCATCGGGCGGAAGCGCGCCGGACAGGTCGATCAGGAAGCGTCCGTCGTCGGTCTGGCCGGTCGCGCCCAGCGGAACGCCGGGGAAGCCGCCCAGCGGATCGATCGTCAACAAGGCAGGCAGGGTGATCGGCCCGTCAGTCTTGTTGGTAATCGTCACCTTGTAGGAGATGGTGCCCGTCTCGCGGTCCAGCCGGGTATCTTCGAACAATATATCGACAAGGGTCGAGATATCCTCGAACGCCGCAAATCCGGTCTGGTAATTGACACCCATGCGCTGGCCGTTCGCCGATGTCAGCGGTGCGCCGATCGTCAGCGTATAATCGCCAGCCGGTATATTACCGACATTGAGATAGGCGGTTCGGCTGGCCGCATCATAGGTGACGGCGCGGATCTGCTGCGCGCCCAGCGTGGCGTGGTTGAGCGTATAATATTCGGCGTTGGTCACCGACCCCGCCTGACTGGCCGATCCGGCGAACATGTCCTGATCGAACGTGACCGACAGGAAGGCCTGCGGCAGCGCGATCTGCGCACCGGGAGACGGATTTGTGGCGACAACGACCGGCGCGGTGGCGGGCGCGATGATGTCGACCTGGTTGCTCTGGCTGACCAGCACACGGCCATCGCTGGTCGTGATGACGACATCGCCGCGCGACCCGCCCTTGGCCACGTCGATCCGCCGCAAAGTCGCGGTATCCACCATGGTCAGTGCGCCGCCCGGTTCCGCAAGACCCGCATCGTCGACCGTTCCCGCGGTGTGCGTGACGAACAGCAATCCGTCGAGGCGCGTCCCTGCCTGGCCAAAAGCCAGCGAATCCGCGGGCGCGTCGAAGGTGAGCATGGTTTCCGCACGCGCGCGATCCGTGAAACGCACCACCTGCTTGCGGTCCGGCCATGTCACCGCCCACAATGCACCATCATTGTCGAAAGCCAGACTGCCGACGCGCAGATTTTCGTCCCTGCTCCACTGGGTGAAGCTGCCATCGTCTGGGTTGAAGATCGAAACGCCGCTGTTCGTCGACACATAGATTTTGCCGGTGGTGGGATGCACCGCCAGCGCAATGGTGACGCCATCGCCGAACCGGTCTAGAATCGCCCCGGTCTGGGGATCGAGCCTCAGCAGCGGCCCGCCGCCCGTGGTCGCCCACAGCCCGCCGTCCGCATCGAAGGCCATGTTGAAAATGGCCGTGTCCAGCTCGGCAAATGGTGTTGCCGCCGCGCCGCCCTGCCCGCTGAATTTCCATATCGTGCCGCGATTGGTGCCGCCGGAGACCAGGAAGTCGCCCTCCGGCGTCTCCACAATCGCCATCGGGCCGATTTCGCTGGTGCTGCGCGTGATGCCGGTGGCGAAGGCGCGCGCGACGAAGGGACTGAGGACGGAATCAAATTCGCTCGGCGCACTCAGCGGAGCCGCAGCGGGGACCAGTGCTTCGGCCTGCGTGAAAAGAGCGTTGGTCGAAGGCTCCGGCGTGGGTGCGGGCGGCTGCCCGAAATTGGGTGCCGTCGTGTCGGGTACAGTGGGTACACCGCCCAGATTGACGCTGGACCCGTCGGAAATGGCGTTGACGCCGGGCTTTGGCACTTCGCGATTACCCGCCACATCGGTCGCTAGGGCCAGGAATTCATAACTTTTCCCTGCCTCGCCCTCAAAGACAAGCACACCGCTGACATCGGGCAACATCCGCTGCCAGATTTTGAAATCGCCACCATTTTCAGCGGCATAAAGCGTCACATGCTTGACGCCGGAACCTCCGACATCATCCAGAACGCGCCAGTTGACCTCGAAATTGGCTGTCGTCCCCACTCTTTTGGCGGTGAGCGTGCTGGTCGGCGCGGCGGCATCGACCATTTGGCTCAGGACAATGGTGTCTTCGGGTGCGAAGCCATCCATCAGCACCCGCGCGGATGCGGAAATGCGCTCACCGGTGGCCACATCGTCCGCAGGGACGATGGTGTAGCTGACAAAGCCCGCGCCCTTGCCGCTGGCATCATTGGGGGCGAGCAGACCGCGGGTCGCGTCCTGCAGGACTTCGCCCGTCAGCGGGTCGATCGCCTGGATGAGCCAGCTGGCGCTCGCCGGTTGCTGGAACAGGTCCAGCACGGCGCTCACCCGCAGGATGAACCCGCGGGTCGCGGTAAAGTCGATTTCGGCGTCGAAACTGGTGCGGCCGTCCGGCACGTCGATATTGATATCGCCGATCTTGATATCGCCAAGGCGGAAGCTGCGCGGATCAAGATCGGGGTCGAGCGTGGTGACGACCTGGATTTCATTCGTATAGCGCGCCGAACCCGCCGCATTTTCGAAGCTGACGGTATAGGGCAGCTCCGCCGCGCCCGGCAGCCAGCCCTGCGTGTCGAGCGTCTGCGGACCCGTGATCGATGCCAGCCGGTTGACCTGACCCTCGCTGGCAAAGAAGCGCGAGAAATCCAGCTGGGCAAATTCCTGCCCGTCCACCGGCTCCGGCCCGTTAATCTGGAAATCGGCGGGCAACCCCGCGCCGCGCTGGTCGAACGGCACCCATGGCACGAAAATACGGAACGCTTCGAAATGGGTGGGCGTGGACAGGCCCAGATCATAGTCCGCCCGCACCGGGAGCGCCGGAACCGGTATCTCGCCATCATATTTGTCGCTATGGCGCGGGTCCATATATTCGATGGCGGCCATCAGCCCGTCCTGATGCCCGTAATAGGCGCGGACCTGATCGAAGAAGGCGAGCAGATCGCCCGTGGAGCGGACCGCAGAGCCGCCGGGGCCGAACAATATGCCCGATGCCAGCGTCGTCATCATGCTGACGATATGCTGTTTCGTCCGAATGGGCGGCACGTCCTGCTCGTCGCGCAGCAGACCGGCCTGCTCCAGCGCGGCGAGATAGAGGTCGGTCCACTGCCCTTCATCGGCGGCCAGCGCCAGCAAGGGTGCTGGCGCATCATTGGCCTCAAGGATCGCGGTGCGCAGGTCGCGCGCCTGCTTCGACTGGAAATCGACAAATTCGGCCCGCGTCATCGTGGTGGCCGCCGCGACGATATGGAAGCGGAACGGGATGAACGGGATTTCATCCTTGCTCGGAACGGCGCTATTCTGCTGATAAAGGCCGACGAAATCGAGCTGATCGAGCGTGCTGCGCGCGGCAGGCATGATCTCGCTCACCTTGTCCTTGACCGCTTCCCACCAGTCGCCAAGCCCACCCTCGCCACCGTCCAGGATCGGCGCGAGATCGGGGAACAGGCTGTTCATCCTGTCTTGAAACGCGCTGAAGGCTCGATCCGCCATTTCCTTAAGGCCAGGATAGGTGCGGATGTTGACGGTGAAGCCGCCAAAGCCGTCAGCGGGCTGATCGAACAGGAAGCCCGATGTCAGCAATTGCCCGTTGGTGTTGGTGATCGATTCCAGGTTGATGAAGGGGACATTGGCATTGTCGCTACCCTCTGCGCCCTCTGGAATACCGCGCACATTGGTGAAGAATTCCAGGAATTTGAGGCCATAGACATATTGGTTGTAATTGAGTTCCGGCACGCCGACCTGGAAATAGGTGTAGGGCGCATCGAGGTTGGAAATATTCTGGAGCGCGATCGAATAGGTCGCCTGATCGCCCGCCAGTATGACACGCGGCCCACCCACGCCGATCGTGACTTCAGGTTCGATCCCACGCTCGATCAGGAAACGATAGGGTTCGACCGTTTCGGCACCATCAGGATTGGTAACCTTCAGATCGTAAAGGCCGTGCGGCGCGTCGGTAAAATCGAATGTCGCGATGATCGTGCTGCTGTCGACCACTTCCCAAGCGACCGGCTCAAACTCGGCAATGCCCGGCCGGGACAGTTTCAGGATCGCATTCTCGTGGAAGCGCGCGCCCTTGATCGTCGTGGTGACATAGCGGCTGTCGCCACCGGTATCGGTCTCTATGCTGGTGATCACCATTGGCATCAGATCGGCGATCAGCCGTACCGTACTGCCTTCGTCCGGGCCGCTATAGCCGCGCACCATCACATAATAGACGCCCGGTTCCGTATCCGGCACGATCGCGGTCAGTTCCTGCGCCAGCGGCCCGGTATAGGTCGCGTCGAACAGCGCGGAGGTCGGCACATCGTCATGCCGCAGAAACACCTCGTTGATCGCACGCTCATCATCGGATGCCACGCGCAGCCGCAGGGTCTGTTCTGCTGGCACGACGATGCGATAAAGCCGCTCCTGCCCCGGCTTGAGATTGGCCGACAGCGGGATTCCGAGCGTCAGCGTCTCGATCGAGATGCTGGTGGCATTGGCGGCGGCGGTGATGTTGTTCGCCTCGCCCACATCCTCGAACAACTGGTTGCGCGCGTCGGCGCGAACGATAATGCGATAATCGCCCGCCGCCGCGCCGGGCAGCGTGGTATCCAGGTTGAGCGTATAGCTCTGGTCCGCCAGCAGCGATCCGGCGAAATTGGCGCGCCCCAGCAGCTTGTCACCGACGTCCCAGGTCGCATCGCGCGACAGATAGACCGCATCGCTCCAGCTGCCCGAAGCGGTGACCGTGCTTTTGTTCGTCACCGTCCAGCTTATGGTGACCGGATCGCCCGCCTGCTTATTGTCCGGCGCCACGATATCCGTGACCTGAATGTCGGTTGGCGGGGGCAGTTCGATGACCATCGGCACATCGCTGCCACGGACATTGTTGCGCTCGTCCGCTTCAAAAAGACTGCCGGTGGCGTCATAGCGCGCCGGATCGGTCACCACGAAAACATAATAGGCTTCGGTGCCCAGGTCTCCCGGAACGACGAAATCCTTGACCACGGAATAGGTGCCGCCCGCGTCCAGACCACCGGTGTGGCGGATCGAACCCAGGAAACGGTCCGATGTCAGGTCAAGAAACGGATCGCGAGAGAGATAGACAAGGTCGTCCCATTGCGGTTGCAGAGTCGGGGTAGCGCCGCCCACATTGGTCACGCTATATTCGACGCGGAATGGCTGGCCACGAGTGGCGCGCAAAGGTGAGCTGAGCGCAGCGACCTGAAGGTCTGGCGGGGTATAGGGCGTCAGCGTGACCGGCTGCACGGTCAGGTTGTTGCCCTCCCCAGCATATTCCCGGACCTTGCCATTGACCGCACCGCGCACACCGGCAAGGCGCGGCGACAGTGTGCTTTTGGCATAGCCCGATTGCTCAAGGCCCGAATCCGCCGCCGCGATGACGTTGAAACCACCCTCCAGCTCGAACGGCAGGCTGACGGTGACCTTGGCAATATAGGATTCGCCCGGATTGAGTATGCCGACATGCGTATTTTCTGCGCGGACGATCACGCCGGGCGACGCTTCCCGCGACATCAGCCAGTCGCCTTCATCGAGCGAGGCGTCGAGCGACAGATAAACCCGGTCCACCCAAGAGTCTTCGCGCGTCGCCCGCGTGCCGACATTTTCGACGCGGAAGCTGATTTCAACCGTCCCGCCCGCAGGCAGCGTGTCCGGCAGGGTCAGCTCGGTAACCTTCAGATCCGCCTCGCGATAGACGACCGGGAACTGCGCCTGTTCGACCGTCCCGGCGGGCAGCTCGAATACGAATTTGCGGAAAGCACTGTCCCTCAGCGCGTCATTATTGCCCGACCGGACGATATCGCTGGGGACTACAGGCCGCGATGGCGTGTTGGTGAACACATAGACATAATATTCGCCGTCCACCCCCGGCGGCATGTCGAACTCCAGCGTGTTGGTGTAGCTCTGCCCGGTGCCCAGCCCTCCATTGGCCTGTGTGACCGATCCGACATAGGTCGCGCGGTTTGCAATGAAGGTCGGGTCCTTCGACACCCACACCTGATCGGTCCAATATTGCGTGCCGGACCATACCGCCGCGCCCTTATTCTCGACCGTATAGGTAACGCTTGTCCGTTCGCCGGAATAGGCGACGACGCCCGGCGCGGCAGGCACCACGCTGACCACCTGCAAGTCGGCAGGTGCGTTCGTCACGCTGGTGGCGACGAACTTTGCGTTGTCCAGTGTGTTGGGATCACCGCCCAGCGTCGACTTGACGATGACGTAAAGGCCTGCAGCGGCGGGATTGAGCTTGAACGTCGCGCTGTTGGTGTAGCTCGCCCCCGGATCGAGCGGCGAGAGATTCTGGAAACTGCCAAGATCGAATATGTTGCGCGCATTTTCCAGCAACGGCGCATCGGACAGATAGACCTGGTCCGTCCAGCCATTGGCCTGTGCATCCCCGGTTGACCGCACCGTCCAGCTGACGGTGAAATCATCGCCGCCCTTGGCCGACGCCGGGGCAGTCACATCCGTCACCGCAATGGCGCGCGTGCTGGAAACAGGCGGGGTGCCAACGATCTGGATCGCGCGGGCGCGATAATTGCTGCTCTGGATTTCGGCTGGATCGTCGGGATTGACGTTGATCGCCAGCGAATCCTCCAGCAGCGTCGCGTAGGGATCGACCCAGGGCATGATATAATATGTGCCGGAAACCACGCTGGCAGGCAGGGTCACGGTCAGTTCGCGGTCATAGCCCTGCCCTTCCACCAGTGGGCCGCCGGTGTAGGCAACGCTGGTAAGCAATATGTCGCCAAGGCCGGGGTGCGGCCGGTTCTTGTCCCTGGTCAGCCAGATCTGCTCGGTCCATTGGCCAAGATTGCTGGTGCCTGGGCCACGATTGGTCACGGTATAGCGCACCGGCACGCTGTTGCCCTCGAACGCCTGGGCATTGGTGACGACATTATCGACGACAAGATCGGCGAACGGCACCGGTTCGACATAGATCTGCTGCGCGCGTACGTTGCTGGCGGTCGTGTCGTTCGGCCATTCATCAATGGCGTTGCCGGTATCCGTGGCCACCAGCACGAACACATTGCCGCGGAACCGCAATGGTACGGTGAAGGTCGCGGAGCTGGACTCATAGCTTTCCAGCGAATCGAGCGCGATCGGATTGGCCAGCTGCGACACGAGAATGTCGTCGCCGCTGATCTTGTCATCCAGCGACAGCCAGACCTGATCGGTCCAGTTGCCATTGGCTTCGATCAGCCCCTGATTGATCACGGTGAAATCAACAGAGGCGGTGGCACCCGCAGTCACTCTGTCAGGCGCGATGATTTCGCTGATCTGCAAATCGGGGCGCGGCAATACCGACACGAGGATGGATTGATCATCGACCGAACGGTTGTTCGCTTCTGCCGTATGTTCATAAACAGCGTCGCCGGCATCGGTGACGACAATCACCTCGAACCGGTCGCTGGTTTTGGCCGGCAGGCGCATTTCCTCGCGCCTTGTATAGCTGGTCCCCGCCGCCAGCGGGCCGGTATAGCTATAGGTGCCGATCAGCGTACCAGCGCCGCTATCGCCGGCCTTGCGCAGATAGACCCGGTCCACCCAGTTGCCCTCGGCCGCGCTCAGCCCTTCATTCTTCACCGTCCAGCTAATGTCGACCACGCCGCCCTCGACCCCATTGGTCGGCGCGGAGATGGCCGTGACGCGGAGATCGGGTGGCGGCGCAAGCGAGATGCTGATCGGGGCGGATGCGCCGCTATTATTGCCGGTAAAGGCAAATTCATAGGGCTGGCTGGCTGGATTTTCGCCGCCCGGCGCGATCACGACGATGCGATAGTCGCCCGCTATGCCATCGGGCAAAGTGAAGTTGGCGGTGCGGTCATAACTGTCCCCCACCCCAAGGAAACCGAGATGGTTGACGGAACCAAGCAGGATCCGGCCACTGCCGTCGGTCTTTTCCAGATAGACGCTGTCGAACCATTCGCCGGTGTTGGTCAGGCCGATGCCCTGATTGCTTTCCCGCCATGTCACATCGATGGACATGCCCGATTGCGCCAATGTGGGCGCGACCACGCTTTCGATCTGCAAATCGGCCCAGGCAATGGGCGACACGTCAAAGAAGCCCGCCAATGCGGTGCGGTTCGCATCCGCGCCGTTTTCGAACACGGCCTCTGTCGCGTCGGAACGGACGAACAGCGTGTAGCGACCGTAGAATCCGGCAGGCAGGATCAGATCAAGGTTGGCGGCATAGCTGTCGCCCAGTGCCAGCCCGCCCGAATGCACCAGTTCGCCCAGCAATATGTCATCGCCATCACCGAATATATCATCACGCGACACATAGACGCGATCCGTCCAGCTATCGGTGGTCCCCAGCCCGGTGCCGATATTGGTGACCGTCCAGCCGACAGTGACGCGCGCGGGATCGTTGATCGTCCGGGCTGGTGCCGTAACATTGCTGACGTCCAGGTCGGCATAAGGCGCAAGACCCACAGTCAGCGCGACAGAGGCGCTATTGTTGGTTTCACCCACGCTGGTTTCAGGCACAGCGGCGCTGCTGTCGCTCTGCACGATGATGCGATATTCACCCGAAGCATCGATGGGCAGACGAACGGTCAGCGCACCGTCGTAAACTTCGCCCACGCCCAGGCTCGACCCGCGCACGACTTCGCCCAGTTTGATGTCCCCGGCACCCACTATGCCATCGCGGGACAGCCATAGGCTGTCGGTCCAGCCGCCAATGCTGGCCCCGCTGCCATCGTTGCGGACCTGCCACGTCACGGCAATGTCGCTGTTGGATTGCGGATTGACGCCGCCCGGCAGCGTGACGTTGATCGGCACCAGATCGGGATGGGTCAGAACAAGCGCGCCCGACGCGCCATCATTGTCCGCCTCTATGCCGCCTTCAAACACTTGCTGGCCCACATCGGCGCGGACAAGGATATTATATGTGCCATCGGCCAGGTTCACCGGCAATGTGACCGACTGACGCACCTCATAGGCTTCACCCGGCGCAAGATCGAATGTACGGACGATGCTGGCCAGCGTCGTCGCGCCCGAAACGGTCGTGTCGTCATCCACATAGATGCGGTCGGCCCAGGGCGCACTTGCGGTCACCGTGCCGCTGTTGCGGATGATATAGCTGACCTCTACCGTCTCGCCCGGTCGCGCACCCACAGGCGCAGTGACGCTTTCGACGACCAGATTGCCGGAAGGCGCGACAGCGAAGCGGACAGGGGTCGAAACCCCGGCATTGTCGCCTTCAAGGCTATTTTCGAATACCGTGCTTCCGGCGTCCGTCACCAATATCAGGCGATAATCGCCACTGCGTCCGTCCTGCACGCGGGCCTGAACCGATACGGTATAGCTGTCGCCGATTGCCAGCCCGGCGTCGCGCGATACTTCGGCCAATACCAGGTCATCCGCATCGGCGACGCCATCGGCCGACAGAACGAGCCGGTCGACATGACCGCCCGCAGCGGCAGCGTCACCGATGTTGCGCACCCGCCACGAAACCGTGAAGGGATCGCCGCCCAGCACCGTAGCAGTCGGACCGGATATGGCTTCGGTCACCAGATTGGGCGCGCGGCTGGTAATGGCAAGGTTTGCGGGGCCACCGACATTGTCTGCCCGCGTATCCGGTTCGACAATGTCCTGCGCCGCATCGGCAACGACATAGATGCGATAATTGCCCGACGTGACGTTCGGCAGCGCCAGCGAGCCCGAACCACTATAGCTGCCACCCTCGGCCAGTCCGCCGGTTCGGGCGACATTGCCGAGTATGACATCGTCAGCATTGCCGATCACGGCATCGCTGCTCAATATCACCCGGTCCGACCATGCAGCACCGTCAGCCGTCGCCACACCGGCGTTCGTGACGGTCCAGCTGACCGTAATATTACCCCCGCCCAGGCCATTGGCGGGCGCACTGACATTGCTGACGCGCAAATCTGCATATTGGCGGGCGGTAACGGCGACCGCCGCTTGCGCGCTATTATTCCCTTCCGCTGCAACACCCGCAGCCGCCTCGCGCACGCTCGTCTGCCCGTTCGCATTGCTGTCGGCGATTATGGTGACGCGGATGTCGCCAACCGCGCGTTGCCCGTCTGGCAGGGTGAAGCTGGTGGTGCGGGCGCGGCTTTCCCCCGCCGCCAAAGCGCTGGTCGTGATGATCGTGCTGTTGAGCAGCGTCTCGCCAGTGGTCAGATTCTGCACCAGAAGGCGATTGTCGAACCCTGCCAGGGTGCCGACATTGCCCAGATTGCTTTCGTCCCATGTCAGCGTGATGACGTCGCCCGAAGCGGGCGCGCTGTTGCTGATGGCCAGATTACGTATCTGGAGATCGGGCGCCGACGTGATGGTTTCCGCCGTGCTATTGTTGGTCTCGCCAGTGGCGGTTATATTCGCTTCGGCGACCTGATCGAAAATATCGGTGACCACCGAAAATTCGAAAATGCCCTGCCCCAAAATCCCGGCAGGCCAGATGATCTGCGCGGACCGTTGCGCCGCCTGCTCCGCGCCCAATGCGCCGGTGAAGCCCACCGTGGCGACCTGAACCTGTTGGCCGGTCATGAGATTGCGCACGAAAACCCGTTCGCTAAAGTCCGCCGCCGTCGCGCTGTTGCCCGCGTTGGTGGTGGTCCAGTTGACCGTGACGGTATCGCCGGGCTTCCAGCCGCCCGCCGGGTCCGCCGCAACGGCGGAAACGACGAGATCGCGGAACGGCGCCAGTTGGGACGTGAACTCCAGCGTCGCGGCATTGTTCGTTTCGGCGGTCCCCAGGATATTTTCTTCGCTGATCGTGTTGGCGACGTCGTTCGTCACCGTCACACCGATCCGGCCGACGCCGCGATTGCCCGTGGGCAGCGTCAGCGTGGTTTGCCGCTGCCGTTCACCTTCCGCAGAGATCACCGTGCCGCTGTCATCCAGCAGGATGTTGCCGATAATCTCGTTTGTATCCAGATTGCGCAGCAACACCCGGTCCTGCCACGCGCCATCGGTCGGAAGCGTCCCCTGATTGCGGGTTTTCCAGCTGATGGTGATCTCGCTGCCGGAACTGATCGTGCCGCTGCTGCTGACCGCCAGTGCGATCGGGATAAGGTCGGGCGAAGGCCGCACTTCCAGCGAGGAGATGCGGATAGGCGCGATCAACGTGTTTTCGATGACGTTGAAACTATAGGTCCCGACCGACGCGGCCTGCTGCACATAGCCTTCGATCAGCAGCGTGTAGGAACCGCTGTCGGGAAGGACCAGCGTGTCGACATCGTTCATGTCACCGGCAAAGAGCTGCCGACCATTGGGCGCGATCAGCCGCCAGTGGGTGGACACGCCCGCATAGCTGAGCTTGTCGAAGAAGAAGCGGTCGCCTGCTTCACCGTCAAACCGGTACATGTCGGTTTCGGCACCGGGGCTAAGCGTGCCATTGACCGGCACGCCCGGCGTGATCGGCAGCGCATCGGCGAGTTTTTGCAAGCGGATCGAATAGTCCCGGTCCGCCGTCGTGCCGCTTTCGATCCGCAGCACATGATCGCCTGCGGGCAGACGATAGACCACCTGGGCATTGGACCGGTCATAACTGTCGGTCTGGGTGAAGGGCAGCGCAGCAAAGTCACCGGCGGGGCCGGTCAGCCGCCAGCTGACATCGCCGAACGGCGACAGCGCATCGACATAGACCAGGGTTTCCTCGGTCAGCGTGAAAAGCAGATCTTCCCTCTGGCCGGGTTGATCGAGCTTGGAACTGATCGTGTCGCCCAGATCGATCGTGCGGCTCTTGTGGACCACCTTGTCGACCTGAAACTGGTAATCGACCGGACCGCCCTCCCCGATCTGGCCTTCATAGGCCAGCGTATAGACGCCAGCCTTTTCGAGCGTGATGAAGCCGGTATCCGAACGGTAATTCGCACTCATCGCCACCCGGCCATCGGGATCGAACAGCCGCCATTGCCCCGACCCGGGGCTGGAGATGAAATCGAAATAGATATTGTCACCGACAGCGCCGGTGAATTTGTAGAGATTGGTGCTGTTGCCAGGCTCCAGCCGACCGGTGGTCGGCACGTTCAGCACAAGATCGCTCGCCAGCGCCGTATCAAGCAGACGGAAGGCAAAATCGCCGGTCAGATCATTATTGGCGTCGACGGTGATGGCATAGTCACCCGGCTCGAAAAATATCGCGCCGGGCGATGCGCCGGAATGGGCATCGGCATTCTGGAAATGGCGCGAAAGGATGGTCCCGGAAGGTCCGGTCAGGGTCCATGCGAACTGGGTCGTGTTGATCAGGCTGTCGAAGATCAGATATTGCGGGTCGCTGACGCTGAACGTGTAGCGCACCTTCGTGCCTGGCGCGGCGATCGTACCGCTGATCATTTCGCCGATGGTCAGCGGCGTGATGCTCTCGACCATGTCGACCACACGGAAGCTGAGAGTCTGCGGCGCGGACGTGCCGACACGCCCTTCGATCAGGAGCGTATAGGTGCCATCGAGCGGCAACAGCGGCTCCTCGACGTCGCCGACCCGAGTCGTGTTGAAAACCAGATTGCCTGCCGGGTCGATCAGTCGCCAGAAGGGATCGTTCGATCCGCTGAGCAGGTCGAAAAACAGTGCTTGTCCGGCGGTGGCATCGAACCGGTATATTTCCGTCAGGTTGCCGGGGGTGAGGGTGAGATCCTGCGTTTCGTTCAGGTTGATGGCTGTCCCGTCTGCCAGCGAAGCAAGGCGGAATGAAAAGCTGCCGGTATTGGCGCCTGTGGCGGAAATGGCGACGCGATATGTGCCGGGCGCGAGCGTCATGACCGGATTGCCGGAAAATTCCGCAGAATCGGTGCCGTTGAAACTGCGCGCGGCGGGTGTCTGGGTCGGGCCGCTAATCTCCCAGCGCAGCGCGCCATTATTGGTCAGCGCATCGAAAACGACAGGGGTTTCTTCCGTCAGGGTAAATTCGTAGCGCTGCACCGCACCAGCCGCAGCAATCGAGCCGCTGACTGCATCGTTGAGCGCCAGCGCCGTCATCGGCTGCGCCGCGGCGGTCATGGCGATGGAGAAATTGTCGAAATCCTGATCGGCCGTCGCGCTGCCCTGACTGGCGCCCAGCACCAGACGCCCGGCCTCCAGTTCCATGCCGGCAACGAAGAAATCGGTGACGGCAGCAATCGTCGCGCCACCCTCCGGCGTGAGTTCGATCGTGACCAGCGATCCACCATCGGTCCGTTCCACAATTATCCGCGCGCGCGCCCAATTGCCGCTCGCCAGCGTCAGGCCGGGATTGGCGATGTCAGTCAGCTTGACGCCATTATAATGGATGGAAATGTGATTGGCGTTGACTTCGCCATTGCTCAGCGTGTCGAAACCGATGCCCAGCGCACCAGCAAGATTGGCCTCCGGCGTCACCAGCATTCCCGGCCCGCCATTGCCATATTGGCTGACCGGCAGATAGAGCAGGCCAAAGCCGTCGGCATCCCCCGCCTGCCCGGCGCGGCGGGTCAGGCGGAAATCGAAAGCGAGATCGACGACATCCTGCCGCCCGCTGCCAGTGGCGGAGAAGGCTATCGAATTTTGACTGTTCACTTGCAGGGAATCGGTCAGCCTGATGACGTTGTCCCCGCCATCAGCCAGAACTTGGGCGGCGGTCCCGCGATGATTGCCCAATATATAGGGCAGGCCCGCTACGTCGAAATTCTGGCTGGTCTGGCCACCGGCAGGCAGGATCGCCGGCTCGTTATAAATGAAGCTGTAGCTGCCATCCGTGGTCGCGGAACGCCGCCCTTCCACCAGCAAGGTGTAGGTGCCGGCCATCGCGGCCGTCATCAGATCGGTATCGCCAAGGCCCACCGGGCCAAAAATCACCTGCCCCATCGGGTCGATCAGACGCCAGCTGTTGTTGCCGGAAGAATTGCTGACCACATCGAAGCCGAAGCGCATACCGGCCGTCGCGGTAAAGCGGAACATGTCCGTTTCCCGACCATTTTGGCCAATTGTGCGATTGAACGTGCCATCCGGCACCAGTTCCTCGGCAGATGCAAGGTCGAGCAGGCGGAAACTATAATCGCCGGTATTTTCCGCCGTCGCGTCGATCGTCAGCGTATAGCTGCCCGCGCCAAGGCTCAGAACCGGATTGCCGCCGAAATCAAACCCGTCGGAATCATGCACATTGCGGCTGGCGACCTCGACACCATCGGGGCCACGCAACGTCCAGTTGAATATGGTCGCTGTCGTCAGCGCGTCGAATACCAGCTTGCTGGCCGCGCCGAGCGTGAAGCTGTAGGCGTCGCTTTCGCCGACCGAGCCGATCGATCCGTCCACACGCGACCCGATGGTCAGCGCCGCATTCTGCGTGGTGATGGGATAGACGCCAAACTGATAGTCGGCGACCGTCGCGGTATAGGCCCGTCCCTCGATCAGCAGCGAATAGACGCCGCTTATGGGGAGTTCCAGCCCGTCAATATTACCGACCGTATTGGGGCCGAACACTTCATTGCCGAACGGATCGATCAGCCGCCACCGCATGTCGTTATGAACGGTGCCGCCGTCGAAGAAGAATGTTTCCCCCGCATTGGCCGCGAAGCGATAAATGTCGGTCTCGCTCGTGGGTGTCAGGGTTCCCGAAACCGGCGAACCCAGCGTCAGTGGCGTGCCCAGGGACAGGTCACGCAGGCGGAAGTTATAATTGCCCGTCACGCTGCCGACCGCGTCGATCTTCAGCTGATAATCCCCCGCACCCAGTCGCAGGACGGGCGACGCGGTGAAATCGGCGGAATCCGTGTCGCTAAAGCGCCGGGCACTCACAATCTCCCCTTGCGGGCCGGTCAGCGTCCAGTTGATGTCGCCCGAATTTGTCAGGCTGTCGAGCATGACCAGCGTTTCGGCCGTCAGGCTGAAGCTGTAGATATCGCTTTCGCCCGGCTGTGCGATGCGACCGGAAACACCATTTGGATTGGTGGTGCGCAGCAGAGCGCCACCGCTCAATGCTATACTCTCAAAATCGAGCGCGTAGAGGAGACCGCTGGTCCCCGTCGCCGGCGGACTGGTCATCCCGGCGGCGACATCAGCCTCGCTGCGCGCAATGTCCCAGATGCGGAAGCTGTCGACCGCGCCTTCCCATTGGCCGTAGCTGGTCTCGACATCCTCATATTGGCCGATCAGCAGCGGCTCGCCCGCATCGGCATTATTGCCGATCCTGATCGTTCCCGATGCCTGCTCCACCCCGTTCACGAGGATTTTCATCGCCCCGCCGTCACGGTCGGCCACCAGCGCGATATGCGCCCATTCACCCGCGGCGATCAGGCCGCCGCCGGTCTGGATCGACTGCACCCCGGACGCATCGCGCACCGCCGCCCAGACGGACCCGTTGGCGTTCACCGCAATCCGATAGGGGGACGTGCTATGGGTCGATTTGGCAACCAGCGACGTCCAGCTGTTGGTGAACCGGTCGAGCTTGAACCAGCCTTCAACCGTCAGATTGCGGCTTGGCGATACCTCGGCGCTGCTTGGCACTTCGACATAATCGACCCCGCGCAGGCTGAGCGCATTGCCGCTCTTGCCGGGCTGTATCTGTGGCGCCTGGGGATTGGGGCCATCGAGCGTAATCGCCACCGGCGGGGTGGACGCAACCTTATAGGCAGCAAAGCGGAAATCCACCGGCCATTCACGCCAGACGCGCGGTTCGACGATCAGCGTATAAATGCCGCCGATTGCCAGCGCCCCGCTTTCCCGTGACGCAAAGTCGACAGGGCCGAAAATCTGGCGGCCATAAGGGTCGATCAGCCGATACGATACCCTGTTGCTCGAATTGGTCACCTGCTGAACGTCGAACAGCAGATTGTCGCCCGGATTGACGTTCAGCCGATAGGCGTAGCTTTCCGAGGAACCGCTCGCCGTCTGCGAAATCGCGGTATCGAACGGCACCAGCGGCGCGGCCGACAGGTTGAGCAGGCGGAAGGAGAAGGCTCCGGTGGCAGCACCCGTGCCATCGACCAATATGGTGTAGGTCCCCGGCTCGACCGTGAAGACCGGGTTGCTCCCGCCCAGTTCGTAGCTGTCACCATTGCGCAGATTGTTCGATATCGAAAAACCACCCGGCCCGGTGACGGAAACGACCATCTGGTCGTTGTCATGCAGACTGTCGAACACCATCATCGTGCGTTCCGCGACGGTGAAAGTGTAGGTCCGCTTGTCGCCCGGCGTGTTGAGGCGTCCTTCGACCACGCCCTTGACGTTTTCAAGGTCGCGCAAAACCGGGATCGCCGCGCCGGTGACGCTATTTGTCACGGCACCCGATGTCACCGCGTCCAGACCCAGTCGCAACGCCAGGCCAGTGGTGTCGGTCGGAGCGCCCGCGTTCATGTTCGCGGCGATCTGCGCCTCCGTGCGCCCGCTGCTCCAGACGCGCACCTCGTCCAGCCCGCCCTCAAACTTGCGATGGGCCTCATTATAATCGCTAGTGCCGCCAACAAACAAAGGCGTGGCAGGCGAACCATTTGACAGCGCCGTGCTGACCGATCGAGAGGCTGCCAGCACACCGTTGATATAGATTTTCATCGTGCCGGTGCTGCGCTCCAGCACCGCGGCGACATGGCTCCACTGGCCATAGGGAACCGCGCTGCTCGCCGTTTCCAGCGTGTCGTTCGACGTGCCGCGCATACTCGAAAAATGGATCAGGCCATTGGCGTTGAACCATAGCGAATAGCCGCGCCGTCCCGCATCATCGGCCTTGTAAACGATCGGCGACCATGTGTCCGCCTGCCGGTCGGGATTGATCCAGAATTCGACCGTCACATCCTGCCGCAGGTCAAGCGCGGGATCGACGATCTGGATCTGCTCATGGGCGGAAAATGAAAGGGCATTGCCGATCTTGCCCGGTCGCGTCAGCGCCGCATTGGTCGTGCCGTCGATGACGATGGTCTGGGTGGGGTTGGTCGGCTTTTGCAGAGTAAAGCCATAGCTCTGACTGGCGCTGGCATCCCATACCCGTCCTTCCAGAAGGATGAGATAGCGCCCTGTTTTGGGCAGGACGATCTCGCAATTGTCCATGTTCGTCGGGCCGACGAACTGAAGGCCATCGGGATCGATGATCCGCAAAGAGGCGTTGGGCTGGCTTTGCAGATTCTGGTAGAATATCGTCTCGCCCGCCGTTCCTTCGAAACTGTAGACATCGGTTTCGCGCAACGGCGTGAGATCGGAACGAACCGGCTGGCCAAAGTTAAGCGCGGTGGCGGATGCCGTGTCGATCAGGCGGAATTCGGCACTGCCTGTCTTTCCGGCGTTGGCGGAAATATCCAGGCTATAGTCGCCAGCGGGAAGCGTGAAGATACGGTCAGCACTGTTTTCATAGGAGTCGGTGCTGTAGAAATTGCTGCTGACAAGGTTCAGCCCGGCGCTCGATATGGTCCAGAACATCTCAGTGTCTGGCGTGAAACTGTCGAAATAGAAGGATTTGGGCGCGGTGAGCGTGAATGTATAACGCTGCTTCTGGGTCGGCTTGGCGATCGTCGCGGTGGTCCGCTCGCCAAAATTGAGCGCAATGGGGGCGGGGTCCGCCTCGATCCGCGACAGCGCAAACTGATAGTTTATTGTGGCTGTGTTGTCCCAGGGCCGCCCTTCCACCAGTAATGTATAGGTGCCGGCGCGCGGCATGGTGATGGCGGAATCGCGGAAGTCGGTGGGGCCGTAAACGACCTGACCGAAGGCATCGAGGATTTTGACCGATCCATTGCCCGCCCCCTGAATACCGTTGAAAAATATCTTCTCGCCCGCGGTCGCCGTGAAGCGATAGACATCGGTTTCCCGACCGGGATCGAGCGTGCCGGACGTGCTGGAACCATCAACCGTGAGCAATGTCCCGGCGGCGGCATCGAGCAGGCGGAACTTATAGTCGCCCAGCGTTCGCCCGCCGGTTTCCACCTGCTGTGATCCCCGGACCACCAGTTCATAATCGCCCGCCTCCAGCAGCATGGGGGTGCGGTTCTGCTGTTCGTAGCTGTCCGAATAATAGAAGCGGTTGCCCACAGAAGTCTGCGGCCCTGTCAGCGCCCATTCAAGATAGACCTCTGCGCTGTAATTGTCGAAAATCACGAGCTTCTGCGTATCAACCGTGAAGCGATAGCGCTGGACATCGCCGGTCTTGGCGATTGTGCCTTCAACTATGTCATTGAGCGTCAGATCGATCGGCGCGGGATCGGCCGGGCGATTGAGGATGAAGGCATAATTGTCGGATGCGCTGCTATCCCAGACACGCCCCTCCACGACAAAATAATAAGTGTCGGAAACGGGCATGGTAAGTTCGTGATAATCGAACCCGGCGGGACCGAACAATTGACGCCCGTTGCTCGAAAAGATGCGCCAGCTCGCGCTATTGGGATAATCGCGCACATCGAGGACGATCTTCTCGCCAGCGCTCGCGGTAAAACTGAAAATGTCAGACTCGCGCACGGGCGTGAGTGTGGAGGATGTGACGCTGCCATCCGCCGCGACGGGCGTGGCACTTGCGAAATCGAGCAGGCGGAAGCTGTAGGCGCCAGTGCTGCCCTGCACGCGGATCTGGTAGGCGCCCGGCTGGGTCAGGTCGACAAATGTGTTTGCGTAATTCTCGAAACTGTCAGTGTAATAGAAGGCGCGATCCGGCGTGATACGCCCCGATGGACCGAACAGCGCCCATGTCTTGCCCGTGTCGGGCGTCAGACTGTCGAAATAGACCCTGGTGGGTGCCGTAATGGTAAAGCTGTGGAGATCGATTTCGTCTGCGGCGCTCAGCGTATCGCTAACCGCTGCGCCCAGGGTGAACGCGGTGCCTGCGCCCCTGTCGGGCGGCGCCGTGTTGCCGGTACGGCTGACCTTGAGCGCATAGTCGACCGGCGCGCCTTCCCACACCCGCCCTTCGAGCAGCAGAACATAGGTTCCGTCATAGTCGAGCGTGAGCGGCACCGAGCCATTGAACTGGCGCGCGGATGTGACGAGACGGCCCAGCGGATCGTAGAGCCGCCAGAACGCATTGACGTTCGTACTCGAAATCCGCTCAACCGTGATCGCATCGCCTTCTTGCCCCGTGAACGCGAACATGTCGGTCTCGTTGCCCGGCTCGAGCCTGCCGGTGGTTTCTGCGTCAAGGGTCAGCGCAGTTGCGCTTGCAAGGTTGAGCAGGCGGAACTGATAATCGGCGGCCGTGTCCCCGGCACCGTCGACCGTCAGCGTATATGCGCCCGGCGCAAGGTTGAGCAGTTGGCTGCTACTGGTGTCGATCTCGGCTGAATCGGAATAGTAGAAGTTGCGATTGGTGATTTCTGCGCCAAACGGCCCCGTCAGCGACCAACTCAGCGCAGAATTTGCCGTCAGCGAGTCAAAGGCCAGCTTCGTCGCTTCGCTCAGCGTGAATGTGAAGCGATCGGCTTCTCCGGCATCGATCCGCCCGCTGGTCAGCGCGTTCAGCGTCAGCGCGGCCGCATCATCCGAAACCTTGAGCAGTTCTGCGGTAAATGCCGCGCTGCCCTGATTGTAGAGATAGCCTTCGACGGCAATCAGATATTCGCCCGTTTCGGGCAACTCCCCAAGGTCGATATCGCCCAATCCAGAACCGTTGAGCAGCAGCGTGCCATCGGGACGATAGACCCGTATATACTGGTTGTTACTGGCACTGAGCAGGTTGAAGAAATAATGATCGTCCTTCACCCCGTCGAACCGGAACAGCTTTGTCTCGGTCCCGCGCCGCAGGACACCGCTGGCGACCAGCGCGCCCGGCGCGAGATCCGCAGCGGTCTGACCGGTCGCCTCATCAAAGCGCCAATAGCCCGCCAGCCCGCTCTCGCTGCCCGTCAGCGGGCGCTGATATCCGCTGGCGATGTCGGCCGCGCTGCGCGCCATGCCCCATAGGCGGACATCGTCCACCTGCCCGTCAAATTGATAATTGCCGGTCGGTGCCGCACCGATGTTGAGCGCATTGGCGCTGTAGTTGATCGCTGCGTCATAGGCCTTTTCGGCAACCAGCGCGCCATCGACATAAAGCCGCAAGGTCGTGCCGTCATAGGCACCGGCAACATGCTTCCATTGATCCGTCGCGAGCGGTGCCTCGACAAAGCCATCGCTCCAATTGTTGACGAAGAAGCGGACATTGTCCCCGACACGCACCAGCCCATAGCCATTGCTCCATCCGGTATCGTTTATCTTGCTGACGATGCCCTGATAGAAGCCGCCGCCGCTGCGTGCGTTGACCCATGCCTCGACCGTGATCGCGGCCGGATTGAGTGCCGCATCGTTCGCGACTTCAAGCTCGCCGAGCGTGGCGACATCCCAACTGCGGTTGATCGTCCCGCCCTGTGCGGAATAGTCGAGCGGCGCGCCTGCGGGGTGCGCAATATTGGCCAGCGCGCCGCCATCCTCGATCGTCGCGCCAAAAATGTCTCCAGCACTGATCGCAGTGGCCGTCGTCGAAAAATCGAGCAGGCGGAAGGCAAAATCACCGGTTGCGTCGCCATCGGCAAACACCGTCAGCTTATATTGTCCCGCGACCAGATTGAGCAGCGGGTCCCCGTTGAAGGAATCCGAACTGTTGAAATTCCGGTTGTTGATCACCTGGCCGCGCGGTCCGCTGAGCGACCATTTGAGGCTGTCGCGGCGGATCAGATTGTCGAACAGCAACTTGCTGTCGCTGGCGAGATCGAAATCGAACACCGTGCTGCTGCCAGCGGTCGCGAGACGGCCCTGCACCCGCTCGTTGATCGTCAGGGCAGCGCTGGTCTGCGTAATCTTGCCGAAGGTGAAGGAATAGCTGATGTCCGCCGTTGCCGAATTATAAACCCGGCCTTCAATCTCCATCATGTACGTGCCGCTGCGGTTCAGCAGATAGGCACCGGAATCGTCGAACCCATGTGGCCCGGTGACATATTCGCCGTCCGGGCCGATCAACCGCCAGGCCGTCGATTCAGCCGGATAACTGTGCGCATCGAAGAAGAAACTGTCCCCGGCCAGTGCGTCGAACTTGTAGAGCGCGGTTTCGTTCGCCTTGTGCAGCCCGTTGACGACATCACCCGGCGTAAAAACATCGGCATTGGCTATATCGAGCAGCCGGAATGCATAATTGCCGGTCGCGTCGGCCCGGCCATCGATGCTGAGCGTATATTCGCCCGCTTGCAGATCGAGGATGTTGCCGCCCGAAAAATCGTAGGAATCCGACTGGGCCAGATTGCGGTTCGAAACAATGCTACCCTTCTGGTCCGCCAGTGCCCAGAACATGGTGTTGGTGGCGGTAAGGGAATCGAACACCACCTTCTTGGGTTCGGTCAGGGTGAATGCGAAGCGATCGGTTTCGCCCGGTACTTCGATAGTGCCAGTGATCGGCGGCACGTCCGCCGCCAGCAGCAGGCGCGGCTCGACCGCTTCGAAATGGAGCCGGTTTGCCAGACTGGAGGAATTGCGCAGCGCGGCCCGGCGACGCAGACGCCAGTCCCCCGGCAACCGGTCCAAGGAGCGCCGCCCGCGGGCCAGCAAGTCGCCCAACTTGCGAAATGCCTTTACGTCCTGCTCCATAGCCCCCCCAAAACGGCATCCAGACTGAAATAATCGTCTGTTGTCCTGTTTTGGGACAAGAGGGTGGAACATACCCTCCGTTGAACCGGTCGGACCGTCGAACAGCGGAACCGGCAACGCGGACGACCGTTCCTGTCACACCGGCTAGTTGATGCCGGGGTAACCAGAACGTGAGCGACGCGACCCGCTTACTTTCAACATTTTCCGTGGAAACCTGACCGCGAATTATCGCGGCATGCTTATCATCGAATCAACCTAACTAGTCTGTCAAACCTTGCAACTTATCGCAAGCTGATTACCGGCCCGTCCCGGCGCACAGCGGGCAAGCCGGCTGGCCAAGACCATCGGATGTCGGTTTTTTCGGACGAGCAATCTTCGCCCGCACGGCAGACTAGATCAGACCCCGGTCATACCCGCTGTGGATGCGCCATCGATGGCATATTCCGCGCCGGAGATGAAACCGGCCTCGTCGGAGGCGAGGAAGGCGACCAGGGCAGCAATATCCTCGACGCTGCCCATCCGGCCCATGGGCGACATGTTGTTGTAGGCCGCGCGCGCGCCTTCGGGCGACGCGGACTTGGCGATGATCGCGGTGATCATCTCCGTCTCCACCACGCCGGGCAATATGGCGTTGCAACGGATCGGCAGTTTTTCGGTGGCGCAATGGATGGCGATCGACTTGGCCATGGCCAGCACGGCGGCCTTGGTCACCGAATAGGCCATATAATTGCCCATCACCTTGTGCGCCGACATGGACGAATTGATGATGATCGACCCGCACGCCCCGCCAGGATTGGCGCGCATCAGGCGCAGCGCCGTCCGGGCGGTCAGCATCACCCCGGTCTGGTTGACGCCGATGATCCCGGCCCAGCCGTCCATGCTGATCGATTCCACGCTGCCGTCGCCGCTTTCCGTCCCGGCATTGGCAAAGGCGATGTCGAGGCGGCCAAATTCGTCGCTGATGAAGGCGGCGACCTTGTCCCAGTCGCGCTCCTCCTGCACCCGCGCCTTGACAAAGCGCGCGCCGGTTTGTGCGCACAGGGTCCGTGCCGCATCTTCGTTCGACCCTGTGAACACAACCTGCGCCCCGTCCCGCGCCAGCCGCTGGACGGTCGCGCGGCCTATGCCCGATGTGCCGCCCGTGACGATCGCCACCTTGCCCGAAAGATCAGCCATATCTTGTCCTCAATCCGCCATCAGCGTGCCGGTTGCCCGCGCGATCGATGCTGTATCGAAATAATAGGGGGTGATGCCACTGAACTTGTCGCCGCGCAGATGAAATACCTCGCACAGCGGCATGGCCAGCTGCTGGCCATTGTGGCGTGAAGTGGCATGGACCGTCAGCATGACGATCGCATGATCCTCCGACACGGTGATATCGCTGGTTTCCAGCGACGCATCGTCCCAGAAGGCGAACACCTTGGTATAGAGGTCGCGCAGCGCGCCCTTGCCCAGATATTCCCCGGCATAGGGCAGGCTGTCGGCCTCCAAGATACGGAAATCGTCGGTCATCATCGCCTCCGCCTCGTCCCAGCGGCCCGCAGCAGTCAGGGCATAGAGATTTTCAACCATCGACCGGATGGCGGCATAGCGGTGCGAGTCCATGGCAATCACTCTCCTGTTCCAGCCTAGATGCGCGCTTGGGAATGTCGGCGAACCTGTAAAAAGCGGCAGGTGAAGCGAAGGGCCAGTGGGCCGACAAGTGCCTCGACAAATGAGACTGGCCCATACGGGCCATGCTGAGAGAGGAATGCCCATGGCGGGACGGTTGGACGGACGGGTGGCGCTGGTATCGGGCGCGCTGCGGGGCATCGGGCGAGCCATAGCGCAATGCCTGGCCGCCGATGGCGCGACGACGATCATTACCGATCTGGATGCGGAGGATAGCGAGGCAGTAGCCAGCGCAATCGCCGCCATGCCGGGCTGTTCCTATATCCGGCTGGACGCGACACTGGAGGAGGCGTGGCAGGCTGCACGTGAGCGAGTGATCGCGGCGCACGGGCGGCTCGACATATTGGTCAATAATGTCGGCGCGGACCTGACCGGCAAGGTGCAGGATCTGGAACTGGCGACTTGGCGGCGACTGATGACGCTGAACATGGACACGGTGTTCCTCGGCACCAAGACGTTCCAGCCGCTGCTGGCCCAAAGCGGGGCGACGACGCCCTATGGCTCCAGCATCATCAATATCAGCTCGATCATGGGGCTGGTCGGCATGGGCGAGGTATCGGCCTATAATGCGTCCAAGGGTGCGGTCCGGCTGTTCAGCAAATCCAATGCGCTGGAATTTGCCGATGCGGGCGTGCCGATCCGCGTCAACAGCGTCCATCCCGGCTTTGTCGATACGCCGCTGCTGCGACAGGGGATGGAGCGATGGGCCGCGCGCGACGGGACGTTAACGGCGGACGATCTGATCGACCAGATGGCGCAGACGACGCCAATCAAGCGGCTGGCCCAACCCATTGAGATCGGCAAGGTGGTTGCGTTTCTGGCAAGCGATGACGCCAGCTACATGACCGGCAGCGAGGTCGTGGTGGATGGGGGATGGACGGCGCGATGAGCAGTTTTGACCTGAGCGGCGCGGTGGCGCTGGTAACCGGGGCCAGTGGCGGGATCGGCGGGGCGACTGTCCAGGCACTGGCCGACGCCGGGGCGACCGTGATCGCGACCGATATGGCGGCCAGCGCGTCGGTGGCAGGCGCGGCGGACTATCGACCGCTCGACGTCACCGACGAAGCGGGCTGGGCCGCGCTGGTGGACCATGTGGCGGCAACCTATGGCCGGCTCGACATATTGGTGAATAATGCGGGAATTTCGGTGACCGATACGATCGCTGAAACCAGCCTTGCGACGTTCCGCAAGTGCATGAGCATCAATGTCGAGGGGATATTTCTGGGCACCCGCGCCATGGCCGACCTGCTTGGCCGGAGCGGCGCGGATCGGCGGGGCGGATCGTCGATCATCAACCTGTCGTCGGTCGGCGGGCTGGCGGGCGCGCCGTTCATGTCGGCCTATTGCGCGTCCAAGGGCGCGGTGCGGCTGTTCAGCAAATGCGCGGCGCTGGAATATGCCGCGCTCGGCCAGCCGATCCGCGTCAATAGCGTCCATCCCGGCGGCATCGACACAAATATGATGGACACCATCTACGCCCGCTATGTCGAAACCGGTGCCTTCCCCGATGAAGCGACCGCGCGGGCGACGGTATCAGCGGGCCATGCGCTGGGACGGATGGGCACCGCGCAGGAGATTGCCGACGGCATCGTCTATCTCGCCGCGCCTGCCGCCAGTTTCGTTACGGGATCGGAACTGGTGATCGACGGCGGCATGACGGCGCATTGATCGTCAAAAAAAGACCCGGTCGCGCGATGCGACCGGGTCAATTTCCGCAGCTCCTGGAGAGCGAGCTGGCGGAAATATCGTCAGCTCTGGTGGATGATGGTGAAGGACCGGCTCTGGAAAAACCATTGCCCGTCCTGCTTCACCAGTCTGTCATTATAACAGGCCCGCGCGCGCTTATCCTTGCCCGTTCCCGGCTCGGCATAGACTTCGGAGAAATAGGCGCGCGCCTCCGCCCGGTCGCCATCCACCCGGATCATGCCGGGATTGAGCAGAAAACTGAGCTGGGGATAATGGGGCATGGCGCTGGCCCATAACTCGACGATGGCGGCCTTGCCCGACACGATACCGAGTTCGGGATAATGCGACAGATCCCAATGGCTGTCCTCCACCCAGAGCGAGGCCCATAAATCGCGATCGACGCGATTGACCGCATCGGCATAGGTTTCCAGCAGTTCGCGAATGGCCAGTCGGTCCTCCAGGGGACCGGCAAAATTGCCGGGAAAATTCGCAGCCAAAACCTCTCTCCTCATCTTCTTTTGTAGGAGGATAGGCGGGGAGCGGACGCCCGGAACCTGCCGGAAATCGCAGGTCTTACCGATACTCGTCGCGCAAAAGGCGGCGCAAAATCTTGCCGGATGGATTGCGGGGCAAGTCGGTGCGGAAATCCACCGTCTTGGGTGCCTTATACGCCGCAATGCGTTCGCGCGCCCAGGCGATGAGTGTCGCGGGATCGGGGGTCTCGCCCGCGACCGGCACGACGATCGCCTTGACCGTCTCCCCCCACTTCGCGTCCGGCACGCCGATCACCGCGACATCGGCAACGGCAGGGTGGCTGTAGAGCGCATTTTCCACTTCCGCCGGATAGACATTCTCGCCCCCGGTGATGATCATGTCCTTGATCCGGTCGGCCAGGTAGAGATAGCCGTCCGCGTCCATCCAGCCCGCGTCGCCGGTGCGCAGCCAGCCGTCGGCGTCGATCGCTTCAGCGGTCGCGTCGGGCCGGTCGAAATAGCCTATCATATTGGCCTGCGACGCGACCAATATCTCGCCAATCGCACCGGGCGGCAGCGTATCGCCGCCCTCGCCCGCGATCCGCACCTTCACGCCGGGCAGCGGCAGGCCGATGCCGCGCATCCGCTCGCTCCCCTGCGGATCATGGTCCTGCGGCGGCAGGCCGATGATGGTGCCGGCCGTTTCGGTCATGCCGTACATTTGCGCAAAGCCGCAGCCGATGACGGCGATCGCCTGCCGCAACAGATCGAGCGGGATCGCCGACCCGCCATAGCAGATGGTCCGCAGGAAACTGAAATCGGTATCAGCCGCAGCGGGATGGTCGCACAATATGCGCAGCGCCGTCGGCACCAGCATGATCTTGCTGATGCGGAAGGTCACGAGCAGGTCCAGCACGCGCGCGGGATCGAACTCGCGGACCACCACGCCCTTCGCGCCATGCTGAAGCGTCCACAGCCCCCAGCCCGATCCGCTGATGTGGAAGATCGGCATCGCGATCAGCGACACGTCCGCCGCGGTCCAGCGATACCAGTCTGGCAAATCCGGCTCCGACGCGCGCAGGCCCAGCAGGCTGCGGTTGGAGAGCATCGCCCCCTTGGGTTTGCCGGTGGTGCCGGACGTATAGAGTATCAGCACGGCATCGTCATAACCGCCGTCGCGGCGCGGATCAGTATCAGGCTGCGCGTCGCGCCAGTCAGCAAAGAGCAGGTGATCGTCGCAGGGATCGGTCAGCAGGACCGTAGCCCCCTGCCCCGCCACCCGGTCGAGAAATTCCGGTTCCACCAGGATCAGGCAAGGGCGCGCATCGGCCAATATATAGGCGACCTCCGGCGCGGCGAGCCGCCAGTTGACCGGCACGGTAACCAGGCCCGCCTTCGCCCCGCCCAGCCAGAAGCCGAAATAGTCATCGCGATTCTTGCCTAGATAGGCGACGCGATCACCCGGCGCATAGCCCGCCGCGATCAGCGCATTGGCGACCTGGCTCGCCTGCCGGTCGAGCGCAGCATAGCTGGTCTCGCGCCCTTCGAAAATCAGGGCGACGGCATCGGGCGTCGCGTCGGCGTGCGCCCGGACATGATCCGCTATAGTGATGACGCTCGTCCCCATGGTCCCTCCGCTTGGACGCCTTGCATAGCGCAAAAAGGCGCGCCGTCGCCCTGTCACAATCGCTAAGCAGGCCAGCTTACCCTGACGCTTTTGCCAGTGCAGCCCGTCACATATGCCGGTAAACAGGCAGGTGAATGAAGAGACTTAGGAAAAGGATGCCGTCATGGACATTGGTCTGAAAGGGCGCAAAGCCATATTGGCAGGGGCCAATGCCAGCATCGGCCGGGCGGTGGCGAAAGTTCTGGCCGCCGAAGGCTGCGACGTGGCGCTGTGCGGGCGGACGCAGGACAAAGTCGATAGCGTCGTCGCCGAAGTGCAGGCGCTCGGCGTGCGCGGCATCGGCGCGTCGGTGGACGTGACCGATGCAGAGGCCTTCCCCAACTGGGTCGCCAGCGCCGCGGAGCAACTGGGCGGGTGCGATATCTTCATTTCCTTCGTCTCGGTCAATCCGGGGGTCGATACGCCCGAAGCCTGGACCACGGTGCTGAACGGCGACATTTTGCCGCTGGTGCGCGGCATCCACGCCGCCCTGCCCGCGCTGGAACAGTCCGATGCCGGGTCGATCGTCACCATATCCTCCACGGGCGCGCTGGAGGAGTTTATGGGACCGCAGCCCTATAATGCAATGAAGGCCGCAGTGATCAACTACAGCGCCGCGCTGGCGCAGAAGCACGCGCCGCAGGGATTGCGGGTCAATTGCGTGTCCCCTGGCCCGGTCTATACCGATGACGGTCCGTGGGCCTATATCAAGGAACATATGGCCGATTTCCACGACGGCATCCTCAAGCAAATCCCGTTCGGTCGGATGGGTACGGGCGAAGAACTGGCCAAGGCGATCGCCTTCATCGCCTCGCCCGCCTGCCGCTACATGACTGGGGCCAATGTGCTGATCGACGGCGGCCTGACCAAGGGCGTGCAATATTGAGCGAGGCGGCAATGATGAGCGAGACGCAGCCTGCCCGCATCAATTGCGTGCTGATCGTCGGTGGTCTCTATCACGACATGGATTTCGCCCGGCTGGAATTGCTCAAGCTGCTGGCCGACGATCCGCGCGTGCGGACCCGCGTGTTCGAGGATTATGGCCATCTCGACGCCATCCTCGCCGCCGATATGCTGATCACTTACACCTGCGACGTCGTGCCGCCGCTGCCCGCGCAGGAAGCGCTGCGGCAGTGGGTGAACGATGGCGGGCGCTGGTATGCGTTGCACGGCACCAATTCGGTGCTGCGCCTGTTCGACAATGGCCTCTATGGCAGCCCGCGCTGGGCGCCGCTGATGATGGAAACACTCGGCAGCCAGTTCATCGCCCACCCGCCGATCGCGCCCTACCGGGTCGATGTGGCCGACCCCGACCATGTGCTGACGCGCGGCATCGCACCGTTCGAGACGACCGACGAGCTCTATCTGATGGAGCGGCATGGCGACCTGCACGTCCTGCTCGACACCGAATTTGCGGGCGAAGCGACCGGCTTTGACGAACATGACTGGGCGCAGGATCGGCACCCGGTGATGTATATCAAAGCGCAGGGCAAGGGCGCGGTGCTGTACAATACGCTCGGCCATTGTCGCGGCCATTATGACATGCAGCCCTTCCTCGACTGGTGGCCCACCGTCGATCGCTGCGCCTGGAACCTGCCGGTCTTTTACGATCTGCTGCGGCGGGGGATAGACTGGTGCAAGGATGAGGAGGCTTGAGGCTGGAGGGTTCTTTCCTCCCCCAAAAGTCCGTTCGTCCTGAGTAGCCATTGAGCGAAGTCGAAATGGCGTATCGAAGGATGCGTATGGGCGCGATGCTTCGATACTTGAACAGGTGAACCATCCCCCGGATGGTTCAGGATCGTCCGGGGGACGATCCGACCTGTTCAACTTCGACTTCGCTCAGTCCCTACTCAGCACAAACGGTGAAAGTTTGGGTACATAATTTTATTTCAAATCAATTGTTTAACCGGCATATCCTCCGCACCTGGCGCTTCATCCGGCACCGCGACCTCGATCCACCCATCCGCGCTTTCGCGCCAGGGGTAGAGTTTGAGCGGCTTGTAATCCGCCCCGCCCAGACATGCGCCATTATCGAGCTTGAAGCGCGCGCCGTGCAGCGGACACATCACCGCGCCGCGCCGCACCCGTCCACCCGGCGCCAGTTCCGCTGCGGCATGGCTGCAACGGTTGATCAGCGCATGGACCTTCCCCTCATCCTTGCAGATCAGCACGGGCCAGCCATTGACGAGAAAGGGCAGCATCGCCCGTTCTTCGACGGCACTCGCCTCTACCACCCGATGATAGCTCTCCGTCATGGCCGATCCGCTGCGCGACTGGTCAGCGCAATATAAGCGACTATGTCATGGTCGGTGTCGCCAAGCAGCGTGGCCAGCGTCATCACCCGCTTGAACGCCTGCCCCACCATCAGCTCCTCGGTCGTGCCGATGCCGCCATGCAGCTGCACCGCCTCCTCGCCCACCTGCATCGCGCTCTGGGCGATATAGGCCTTGGCCCCCATGACCGCAGCGGCGCAGGTCGCGCCATCGGCGGCGGCGGCGCGGTAGAGATGCGATCGGCTGAGTTCGACGCGGGCATAGCAATCGGCCATGCGGTGCTGGATCGCCTGAAAGCTGCCGATCGGCTGGCCAAATTGCTGGCGCGTCTTGATATAGTCGAGCGTGGCGGCAAACATCATGTCCATCAGCCCCAGCAATTCACCGCAAATGGCAAGCCGCGCCTGATCCAGAGTCTGCGCCAATGCCGCCTCCCCGCCCGCCATGGGCTGGGCCGGCGTGTCGACAAATTGCACATCGGCGGCGATAGACCCATCGACCAGCCGGTAGGGGGTAATGGTGATGCCCGGAGCATTGGCCTCAACCAGATGAAGCGTCAGCGCCCCCTCCCCCGTCCGCGTCGCGACCAGCAGATGATCGGCATAGCTGCCGCCCAGTACCATCTGCTTGGTGCCACTGATCCGGCCGTCATGGACACGGGTTTTGATGCCATCCAGGTCGAAGCGCGCCTGCCGCTCGAACAGGGCAGCGGCGACGATCGCCTCGCCCGCTGCGATGGCGGGGAGCAGCGTCGCCTTCTGGCTATCCGTCCCCGCCGCCGCGACCAAGCCAGCCCCCAATATGATCGCAGGCAGCACCGGCTCTACAACGACACAGCGGCCCAGCGCCTCCATGACCGTAATGATATCAACCGCCGACCCGCCAAATCCGCCCGCTTCCTCCGGCAGGGCAAAGGCCAGCAGGCCGGTTTCCGCCAGCATCGCCCAGTTGGCGTCGGCAAAGCCGCGCGGTTCGCGCAGATAGGCAAGGCGGCGGGCAGCGTCATACCTGTCCGCGCCGAACCGGTCGACCAGATCGCGAAGCATGGCCTGCTCTTCGCTGAGATCGAAATTCAAGCCACCATCCCCCGGTCTGTCATGGTTGGCGCGCGTCCTGCGCTGCCCCGCTGTTGCTGTTCCATGACGCTTTTATGCACGGTGGGCGGGCGCGGCGTTGACTGGGCTTTCCGCTAGGTTCTTGATCCTGTCGCGTGAGCGGAAAAACCTATCGCTAGTCATAGGTTTTGCCGCTTGTCGCAGCCGTGCAGCAGGAATAGCATCATCGCTATGGAGAGATCAGGTGACATGCTCGTCGCCGCCCGGTCCGACAATGGGGACGCTGCAAAGACAGTGACCGATTTTCGCATGGGCAGGCAGGTTCCAACCGCGATTCAGACGGCCGCCGACATTCGGCCCGCTGCCGAAGCGCTACGCGACATTGCCCGCGAACTGGGCAATTTCCGCGTCGCCGCCTGCGCCAATATAGCCTCCCGATCCCCCATGACCGACGCCGATGGCGACGTACTGGCCAGCGGCGTGTTCGGTTGGCCCGCGACCAAGGAACAATGGTGGCAAAAGCCGCTGCTGGCACTCAGCTCACCGCTGACCTTCGCCTGTCGCTATGAAAATGAACCCTTCTGGGCCAATGCCCATGGCATCCACACCCGCGCGCCCAATCCCCTGCTCGACCAGATCGACCTCAGTCTTTTCCAGGGCGAAGTGAATGCGAACGCAGTCATCTGCGTGCCGGTCCATATGTCCTTCGGCCAGATCGCGGCGATCAGCTTCTCGCCCTTCAACGACAAGCGCGACGATCTGAGCAAGGAATTCGATCTTTACAGCGATCAGCTGGAATATCACGCCCGGCGCTTCGTCCACGGCTATACCCGCGTATCGAGCCAGCGCCCCTGGATTCCCAAGAATTGCCGCCTGTCCAAGCGGGAGGTCGAATGTCTGCGCTGGGCAGCTGTTGGCAAGACCGATGTGGAAATCGCCCTGATCCTGGAGCGCAGCTGCGCCACGGTGCGCTTCCACATCCACAATGCCGCGATCAAGCTGGAAGCCGTCAACCGCAGCCAGACCGTGTTCAAGGCGACCCAGCTTGGCTATCTGGGCAATGTCGCCGCCGTGATGGTCCCCCATCCGCAGATCGAGGCGCAGGTCGCCGCGAAATAAGCTCCCTCCCCCTTGGGACACCGCATGGGCCAGCCGGGCGACCGGCTGGTCTTTTTTTCGTCTGATTATGTCAAATCTTCGTCATCCCCGCGAAGGCGGGAATCCATCTCCCAGCTTATCACTTTGATTTTAGGTCTGGAGATGGATCCCCGCCTTCGCGGGGATGACAAGAAAATAAGTGGAGGATGCTCTTCACCCCCCTCCCCGCGCGGCGGAAGATGTTCAATGACCAACCTATGCTTTCTTACAGAAGCCTTTGCCCCTTCTCCTTCCCATAGTGGCCCGACACAAGGATGAGAGGGTTAGGACGTTGGGCGCATCTGCCATTGCCGAAGGACTGTTCCGGGAGACGCCCGAACCGACCCTGATCGGCGGCCGCCATCGTGAGACGGGACGGATCGTCTTTCCCTGCCCTGACGATGGCGCGCGCTGGGAGGCGGTGGATCTACCGCGTCGGGGGACGCTCTGGTCCTGGACGGTGCAGCGGTTTCGTCCCAAGTCGCCGCCCTATACCGGGCCGGAGGATTTTACCCCCTTCGCCATCGGCTATGTCGAATTGCCTGGCGCGACGATCGTCGAGACGCAACTGACCGGGGTAGATTTTGACCGGCTGACGATCGGCATGGCTATGGAATTGACGACCATGTCCTTTTCCACCGATGCGGAAGGCAACGAAGTCCGCCTCTACGCCTTCACCCCCGTGACGGAGGGCTGAGCGGTGCAGGACGTCTATATCATAGGGATCGGCATCCACCCCTTCGGTCGCACGGACGGGATGAGCGGTTTGCAGCAGGGCGCGAACGCCGCGCGCGCGGCCATGGCCGACGCGGGGCTGGAATGGCCCGACATGCAATTCGGTTTCGGCGGATCGGACTCTGCGGGCAATGCCGACACGATCGTCAACGAACTGGGGCTAACCGGCCTGCCCTTCATCAACGTCAAAAATGGCTGCGCCACCGGCGGGTCGGCGCTGATCGGGTCATGGCAGGCGATCGCATCGGGCGCGCATGATGTCGGCATCGCCATCGGCTTCGACAAGCATCCGCGCGGCGCGTTCAACGCTCTGCCCGCCGAATATAGCCTGCCCGAATGGTATGGCGAAGCGGGCTTCATGGTGACGACCCAGTTTTTCGCGATGAAGCTGCAACGCTATATGGCGCTGCACGGCATCAGCCCGACCTCGCTCGGTCGCGTCGCGGAGAAGGCGTTTCGTAATGCCGTTCATGCCGACCATGCCTGGCGTCGATCGCCAGTCGATATCGACACCATCCTGAACGCCCAGATGATCAGCGACCCGCTGACCAAATATATGTTCTGTTCGCCTGCCGAAGGTGGCGTCGCGCTGGTATTGGCGAGTGCGAAGAAGGCCCGCGAACTGGGGCGCGATCAGGTGCGGATCAAGGCCGCCGTCGTGCGGACGCGCCCCCCCGGATCGTTCGAGGTGTTCGCGCCCTGCATGGACATAGAGCGCGGCGGCGCGCCGACCCTGCTCGCCAGCAAGGCGGCCTATGAAATGGCCGGGATCGGCCCGCAGGATATCGATCTTGCCCAGTTGCAGGACACCGAGTCCGGTGCTGAAATCATGCACATGGCCGAAAACGGCTTTTGTGGCGATGGTGATCAGGAAGAATGGCTGGCCAATGGCTGGACCAATATTGACGGCCGCTTGCCGGTGAACACCGATGGCGGCTGCCTCGCCTGTGGCGAGCCGATCGGCGCGTCGGGCCTGCGGCAGGTCTATGAAAATGCGCTGCAACTGCGCGGGCTTGGCGGCGGGCGGCAGGTGCCGGGCAAACCGCGCACCGCTTACTCCCATGTTTACGGCGCACCGGGCATTTCCGGCGTGACCATATTGGAACGATAAGATGGACCTGGATTTTTCCCCGCAGGATCAAGCGTTCCGCGCCGAGGTTCGCCACTTTCTGGACGAGCATCTGCCCCAGCATCTGCGTGAGGGGATGCGCGGCACGCCCGGCGTGTTCGTGGAGCCGGACATTGGCGGCGAGTGGCAGGCGATTCTGCACGCCAAGGGCTGGCTGGCCTATAACTGGCCGGTCGCCTGCGGCGGCACCGGATGGACGCCGATCCAGCGCTATATTTTCGAGAAGGAATGCGCGCTGGCCGACGCGCCCAGCCTGCCGGTACTGAGCCTGAAACTGCTGGGGCCGGTGATCTGCCGCTTCGGCACGGAGGAGCAGAAAGCGCGCATATTGCCGCGCATATTGGACGGCACCGATTTCTGGTGTCAGGGCTTTTCCGAACCCGGTTCCGGCTCCGATCTCGCCAGCCTGCGGACGCGGGCGGAGCGGCGCGGCGATCATTATGTCGTCAACGGGCGCAAGCTGTGGACCACCCACGCCCACCATGCGACCCATATCTTCTGCCTCGCCAAGACCGACCCCGCCGCCAAGCCGCAGCGCGCGATCAGCTTCCTGTTGATCGACATGGCGCAGCCGGGGATAGAGGTACGGCCGATCATCGGGCTGGCGGGCGATCATGAGGTCAATGAGGTATTTCTGGACGACGCCGTCACCCCGGCCAGCGAATTGGTGGGCGAAGAAGGTCAGGGCTGGACCATCGCCAAATTCCTGCTGGAAAATGAACGGGGCGGCGCGTGCCATGCGCCCAAATTGCTGTCCGACATCGCCCGGCTGCGCAAGGCGGCAGGTGCGGAGCCGGACGGCAAGGGCGGCTGCATGAGCGACGACCCCCATTATATGGCGCGGCTGGCGCGGGCCGAGCTGGAGGCGCAGGCGCTGGAAATGACCGAGATGCGGGTACTGGCGGAAATGGCCAAGGGACTGCCGCCCGGACCGCAGACATCGCTGTCCAAACTGGTCGCCTCCACCCTGCGGCAACAGGTCGACGGGCTGGCGGTGCAGCTTTACGGCTATGCCGGGATCGCGCTGGAGGGGCAAAGGCCGCTCTATGGCAATCAGGCGCCGCCCGCGCTGCATGGTAAGGCCGCGCAACTCGCCGCGCCCCGCTATCTCAATTCACGTGCCTGGACCATCTTTGGCGGGACCAATGAAGTTCAGCGCAATATCATAGCGAAAACGGTTCTGGGGCTGTGACCGACAGAATCAATCGATTGGGAGAGACGATATGCAATTGAGCCGCGAGGCACTGATCCGGGCCTATCGTCAGATGAAGACGATCCGCCTGTTCGAGGAGCGCCTGCACGACGAAATCGCGCTGGGCGAGATTGCCGGCTTCACCCATCTCTACGCGGGCCAGGAAGCCTGCGCGGTGGGCGTGTGCGAACATCTGGGGCCGACTGATTACATTATCTCCACCCACAGAGGCCATGGCCATTGCATTGCCAAAGGGTGCGACGTCATTGCGATGATGAAGGAGATTTACGGGTCACGCGATGGCCTGTGCAAGGGCAAGGGCGGATCGATGCACATTGCCGACATGAATGTCGGGATGCTGGGCGCGAACGGCATTGTCGGCGCAGGCGCGCCGATCGCGGTGGGCGCGGGCATCACGGCCAAGAGCAACGGCACCGTCTCGATCGCCTTTTCCGGCGACGGCGCCTGCAACCAGGGTACGACGTTCGAGGCGATGAACATGGCGGTGGTGCTGAAACTGCCGGTCATCTTCGTGTTCGAGAATAACCATTATTCCGAACATACCGGCGAAGCCTATGCCGTAGGTGCAGAGAGCATGACGGCCCGGTCGGCCGCGTTCGGAATGAAGGCAATCAAGGCCAACGGCATCGATTTCTTCAGCGTCTATGAAGCGATGCGCGAGCTGATCGACTATTGCAAGGCAGGCAATGGCCCCGCCTCGATCGAGCTGGATTGCGAGCGTTTCTACGGCCATTTCGAGGGCGATCCGCAGCGCTATCGCGGACCGGGCGAACTGGATCGCATCCGCGAGGAGCGCGACTGCCTCAAGACATTCCGGACCAAGGTGACGGAGGCCAAGCTGCTGGAAGGGGCCGAGCTGGACAGGGTGGACGCGGAAGTCACCGACCTGATCGACCGGGCCGTGGCGGAAGCCAAGCAGGCCGACCGGCCAACCCCGCAGGACGTCCTGCAAGACGTCTATATCAGCTACTGACGCCAGGAGGATCGACATATGGCAATCAAGATGATCCGCGACGTCATTCGCGACACGATCGACGCGGAAATGGCGCGAGACGACAGCCTGATCATGCTGGGCGAGGATATTGTCGGCGGCAATGGCGCGCCCGGCGGGCCGGAGGCGATCGGCGGCATCTGGGGCACGTCCGGCGGGCTATGGGCCAAATATGGCGCGGACCGGGTTATCGACACGCCGATTTCAGAAAGCGCCATCATCGGCGCGGCTGCGGGCGCGGCGCTGACGGGCAAGCGGGCGATAGCGGAGATCATGTTCGCCGACTTTATCGGCGTGTGCATGGACCAGATCTGGAATCAGGTCGCCAAGTTCCGTTACATGTTCGGCGGCAAGACGACCTGCCCGCTGGTCATCCGTATGCCCTATGGCGCGGGCTTCAACGCCGCGCCCCAGCATAGCCAGGTGATCCACCAGTTCGTCACCGCCATGCCGGGGCTGAAGGTCGTGATGCCCTCCACCCCCGCCGACGCCAAGGGACTGCTGACCCAGGCGATCCGTGACGATGATCCGGTGATCTTCCTCGAGCATAAGGCGCTCTATGGCGTGAAGGGCGAGGTGCCGGACGGGGATTATGTCATCCCCTTCGGCCATGCCCGGCAGGTGACGCAGGGCGACGACATCACCATATTGGCCACCGGCATGATGGTGGGCTTTGCCGAGAAAGCTGCGGCGCAACTGGCGCAGGACGGCATCGGATGCGACATACTCGACCTGCGCACCACCAGCCCGCTGGACGAGGAAGCGATCCTCGACAGCGTCGAGCGGACGGGACGGCTGCTGATCGTCGATGAAGCGCCGCCGCGCTGTTCCTTTGCGACCGACCTGTCGGCACTGGTCGCGCAAAAGGCGTTCGCATCGCTGAAGGCACCGATCGACATGGTCACCGCGCCGCACAGCCCGGTGCCGTTCGCACGCGAACTTGAATCCGCCTATCTGCCTTCGCCCGACAAGATCGTGGCAAGTGCGGTGAAGCTCATGTCCTACCGGCGGGGATAAGCACATCATGGCCAATCTGCGCGCATTTGCGATGCCCAAATGGGGCATAGAGATGACCGAGGGCGTCGTTGCCGAATGGATGGTCGCCGAGGGTGTGCCGTTCAAGAAAGGCGACCTGCTCGCGCTCATCGAAACCGACAAGATCACCAATGAGGTCGAGGCGGAGGCCGACGGCATGTTCCCGCGCCTGATCGCCCAGACCGGCGGCACCTATGCGGTCGGCGAACTGATCGCTGTGCTGGCAGGACCGGACGAGGCGGTCAGCGCGGCTGATGTCGATGCCTTCGTCGCCGGGTTCAGGCCCGCCGACAGCAAGGTCGCGTCCAAGGCTGGCGGTGCGCCGCCGCCCCCTGCACCCGTCCCGGCAGCACCTGCGCCGGTCAAGGTCGCCATCGCCACCGACGCCCGGATCAGCCCGGCGGCGCGCGCTTTTGCGGAAGCTGAGGGCGTGGATATCAACGCGATCACCGGGTCCGGGCCGGACGGGCGGATCACCTTTCAGGATGTGCAGCAGGCCAGCCTGCCACCGATCACTATCGGTGGTGGCGCAACGGTGGACCTGACTCCGGTGGGCGAGACGTTGGGCAATGTGTTTGCCAGTCCGCTGGCGAAACGGTTGGCGGTGCAGCATGGCGTGGACCTGACCGGTATGACCGGCACGGGGCCAAAGGGGCGGATCGGCAAGGCGGACGTGCTGGCGCTGGTCAAGCCTGTTGCCGTGGCCCAAGCTACGCCCTCCGCACCGATCGCCTTTGCCCGTCCTGCCCCCGGCACGGCGGAGATCGTCAAAATGTCGCCGATGCGCAAGGCGATCGCCAAGGCGCTGAGCCACAGCAAATCGACCATCCCGCATTTCTATCTGCGCTCTGCTGTCAGGATCGACGCGATCCTGGGACTGCGGGCGCAGGCGAAGGCCGCGACCGGCGAAGCGCCCAGCATAAACGACTATATCGTGCGCGCCTGCGCGCTGGCGCTGGCGCGGCACCCCGACGTCAATGTGCAGGTGCATGGCGACGAGATCCATCGCTTCGGCAGTGCCGACATTGCGGTGGCGGTCGCAACCGACAAGGGGCTGATCACACCCATCGTGAAGGGCGCCGACACGCTGTCGGTCGCGGCGATTTCGCGGGAGGTCAAGACGCTGGCGGAAAAAGCGCGAACGGGGCGGTTGCAGCCGGACGAGTTTCAGGGCGGCAGTTTCTCGGTCAGCAACCTCGGCATGTTCGGCATCGACCAGTTCGACGCGATCATCAACCCGCCGCAGGGCGCGATCCTGGCGGTGGGCGCGGGTACGCGCCAGCCGATCGAGATCGGCAATGCGCTGGCCTTTGCCACCATCGTTCAATTCTCGCTCTCCTGCGACCATCGCGCGATCGATGGCGCAGTAGGCGCAGCCTTCATGCAGACGCTCAAAGGCCTGATCGAGGAACCGGCGCTGCTGGTGGGATAAGGGGTCGGGGGCCGTGGCAACGGCCCCCGTATCGTTCAGAGCCTGACGATCTGCTTGCCGCGATTGGCACCGGTGAACAGGCGGGCGAGCGCAGCGGGCGCTGCCTCAAACCCCTGCTGCTCATCCACCTGCCAGCGCAACCTGTCGGCCAGCACCAGCGCGGCGAGCCGGTCGCGCATCGCGGGCCAATGGGCCTGCTGGTCGAGGATGATGAACCCCTCCATCCGCGCGCGGCGCAGCACCAGATTGAAATAGTTGCCCGGCCCGGCAATCTGCCCGCCCTGCTCGTAGCGGCTGATCCCGCCACACAACACCACCCGCGCGCCGATAGCGAGGCGGGCGAGCATCGCGTCCAGCACCACGCCGCCGACATTGTCATAGACGATGTCGCAGCCCTTGGGGGCCAGCGCCTTCAACTGCTCTGCGACCTTGCCCTCGCGATAGTCGATGGCCGCGTCGAACCCTGCCTCCTGCACCAGCCAGGCGCATTTGTCCGGCCCGCCCGCTATGCCCATGACATGGCAGCCCGCGACCTTGGCCAACTGCCCGGCAACCGATCCGGTAGCACCTGCCGCGCCGGATACCACCACGACATCGCCCGCAACCGGGCAACCTATCTCGTAAAAGCCATGCCATGCGGTCAGGCCGGGAATGCCCAGCACCCCCAGCATTGCATAGGGCGGCAGGTCGGGATGGCAAATGTCGAAACCCTCGCCATCACTCACCAGATATTCGGTCCAGCCGGTCATCCCGGCGACCATCGTGCCGACCGGCCAGCGCCCGCCCCGGCTCTCGACCACTTCCGCCACGCCCATGCCGCGCATGACGTCGCCCAGCTCGATCGGTGCGACATAGCCGCCGAAATTTTCCATCCAGCCCTTTTGCGCCGGTTCAAACCCCAGCCAGCGGACGGCAAGCAGCATCTGCCCCTCCCCCGGCACCGGCATCGGCGCATCGACCAGCGCAAAATCGCCCTCCGCCAGAGCGCGTCCGACCGGGCGATCCGCCAAAAGCCATTGCCGCATGTCCATCCTGCTCCCTTTTGCCTGTCGGCGCTGTTGTCGTGGCGGCGATGCTTCGCCACAACTGCGCTTTCCGGCAGGCCTCGCCCGCGCCACGCCAACGCGCGATGCTGGTGGCGGAACTGGGGTCTTGTTCGGGCTCAGCCTTTAGTTGTTCGTTGCGCCTTCGCTGATCCAGCGACGGATCAGGGCGATGGTTGCTGCGTCCAGCGGAGGCGCGGCAAAGGGCATACGCGCGCCCTTCCCGCCTTTCTTCAAATGCGTGCCTTCCAGCTTCATGACCATGTAACTGGTATCAGGCTTTTTGGGATCGACCAGCAGCCAGGCGCTTTCGCCCGATTTGCGCTTGAACAGGCTGGCATAGGCCGCCTTGGGATGGAGCGCGAGATTACCCGCCTCCTGACCCGTCAAATGGCATACGGCGCAGCGTGTCTTAAGCGTCGGCGCGATGTCAGCGGCGAAGCTGACCGGCTTGGCCGCCGCCGGTGTCGCCAGCAGCATGGCGAGAGCGAGGATCGGCCCTCTCATGCATTTGCTCCCGTGGCATGGCGGGCAGCGATATAGCCATAGGTCAGGGCCAGGCCGATCGTGCCACCCGCGCCATAATAGGCCCCGCGCGATGGCGATGCGATGCAGTTGCCTGCGCCATAAAGACCGGGGATCGGCGCGCCGCTGGCCGCCAGCACCTGCCCATGCTCGTTGATGCGCGGCCCGCCATTGGTATCGAGTGCGCCCGCCGCCAGGATGAAAGCGTAATAGGGGCCTTTGTCGGCGAAGGGGTGCATCGTCAGCGCGGGATAGGGATTGGCCGGGACTTTCGTGCCTTCGCGCGCGGCGGAAAACAGCTTGTGCCATTGCGTGTCGTAAAGGCGCGCACCGCGCCCAAATTCGGGGTCCTTGCCTGCCTTGGCATAGTCGTTGAACCGGGCGATACTGGCTTTGGTCGCCGCCCCGAACCCGGTATCGAGGCGCACGCCGCCAGTCTTTGGCGCAAGCGTAGCCAACCGCTTGTCGATATTGGCGACGAGCATGCCCCAGTTGTCGCCGCTGATCAGATAGGGGCTTTCTGCCACGTCCAGCGGATAGGGGAAAGCGCCGCCGAACCGGTCGAGCGATCGGCCGTCGAACAGCATGAACATCAGCTGGTTGGGATATTCTTCCTTGGACGGATCATAGGTGAAATGGGCGCGGGTGCGGTCATTATAGCTGCGCTTTTCATTGACGACGCGCTGGCCATATTTGTTGACCAGGATCATCGAATCCCCCGGCAGGACGAACGCCCCCATGCCGATCGCACGATTGGCGAGCGCCTCCTCCAGCACCACCTGCGTCCGCCATGCGGTGTCGAGCGCCCCCATCTTCGCGCCGACCGCCCCTGCGATGGCGATAAAGTCGCCAGTCGATCCGGGCATGGCGCACGCCCCATAAAGCGCCGTCTGGTGCAGGCCCACCAATTCGGTGTTGTGGGCATAGCCGCCCGTGCCGAAGATCACGCCCTTGGTCGCGCGGATGCGGATGATCTTACCGTCGCTTTCCGCCTCCGCGCCGATGACGCGATCCTTATCGACGATCAGCCGGGTGACGCGGGTATCGGTCAGGATCGGCAGCTTCTTCTTTTCCAGCCAGGCGGCCAGTTGCGCCGCCAGACTGCTGCCGCCCGCCGAGGAGCCGGAGCCAACCGCCGGCTCCAGCGCGCGGCCGGTCGGCGTCTTGTTGGTCGGCAGATGGTCGGCATAGTCGGGTGCCGGCTCGTCGACCTGAAACAGGCGGAACTGCTTGAACTGTACCGCGTCGATGGCACGCAGATGATCGACGGCTTTGCTGCCATTATCGTAAAAAGCCGCGATCAGTTGATAGTCGAGCGGGTCGAGACCGAGCGTTGGACTGGCGGGATCGAACTGCTGCGGATAGCTATATTGCGCCATATAGGCGATGGCGTCGGCGCGCTTGTCGTCAATGCCCTGCTGGCGGAAGATGAAATGGTTGCATATCCACGCGACGCCGCCAGACTTGCCGGTGGTGCCGCCGGTGATCGGCATTTTTTCCACCATCATGACCTTTGCGCCCGCACTGGCCGCTGTCACCGCAGCAGTCCCCGCCGCCGCGCCGCTGCCAACGCAGAGAATGTCGGTTTCATGGTCCCAGCCTGCCGTAGCCGCCTCCGCCCCGGTCAGCGGGGCCATGGCAGCCGCAGCCGCAAGGCCGGTGCCCGCCAGCATCGCACGGCGGTCCATCATAAGGCGATCTCTCTCGCGCATCGTCTCTCTCCCATCCGCTTGTCGAACGCGATGCTATGCCGGTATGCTGATCGCCGCGACTATTTCAAACGCTAGGGTGCAGCATGGATGATCTCCGCCGCGCGCCAGCCCAGCGCCATCGCGGGCGCATTGGTGTTGCCGGTGATCAGGCGCGGCATCACCGAACAATCGGCCACGCGCAGCCCCTCGACCCCATGGACGCGCAGCGACGGATCGACCACCGCGTCCCCCTCCGCGCCGATGCGGCAGGTCCCCACGCCATGCAGGCCGCTGGTCGAGAGCGACCGGAATGTGTCCAGCAGAGCGTCGTCATCCTGCACCTGCGCGCCGGGGATGAGTTCCTGCCCGACATCGTCGGCCAGCGCCGCCTGCGCCACATAGTCGCGCATCAGGCGGATGGAGGCGATGGCGGAGTGGCGATCCATCTCGCTGTCCAGCCAGTTCGGCATGATCGCCGCGCCGTCCGCGGGTTCCTGCCCCCTCACCTGGATCGTCCCTTCGCTGCTCTGGCGCAGCAGGGTGCCGGACACGGTGAGGCCCGGCCTTTTGTCGATATTGCCCAACGGCACCGGATCATTGTCATCGCCCAGCGCGAACATATAGCCGCTGAGATACAATTGCAGGTCGGTGCGCGGCCCGGTGACGCCGGTGGACAGGAAGGCGCCAACCTCGAACGGGCCAGTCGCCATCGGCCCGTCGTGGCGCAGATAATAGCGCGCGACCGACTGAACGAGGCCCAGCCCGTAGAAGCGCTGGCCGATGCCGCTGTTGCGCTTCAGGCGAAAGGGCATGGTGTAGGACAGATGCTCCAGCATGTGCCGCCCGACATGCGGGTTATGGTGCCGCACCGCGATGCCGCTGGCAGAGAGCGCATCGCCATCACCGATGCCGGATCGCTGCAGGATTTGCGGGCTTTCGACCGTCCCGGCACAGACGATCACCTCGCCATCGCAATCGACGCTGAAACGCCCGCGCGCATCATTGACCAAAGCCACGCCGACCGCACGCCCGTTGGACAGGCGCACATGACGCACCAGCGTATCGGTCAGCACATGGACATTGCGCCGCTTCATCGCGGGGCGCAGAAACACCTTCGCCCCGCTTTCGCGACGGCCCTTGCGGATATTGTGGCAATAATAGCCGACCCGGTCACCGACCACGCTGTTGAGATCATCGGTGCGTCGCAGGCCCATCTGCTCGCCCGCCGCGATCAGCCGTTCGGCCAGCGGATAGCGATAGGTGCGCGGCGTGACATGCACCGGGCCGCCCTGCCCCCGCAACGCGCTGCCACCCAGGCCATGATCCTCGATAGCGCGATAGGCGGCGATCATCGATCCGGCGTTCCAGCCGGTCGCGCCCGCCGCTTCCCAATCGTCATAATCTTGCGGTTCGCCCCGGCTCCAGATCATGCCGTTGATGGACGATGATCCGCCCAGCCCCTTGCCCCGGATCCACACTTCATGCGCGGCTTCATCCGGGCGGCGCGGCTGCGCGATCTGATAGGCCCAGATATGCGCCGGGCTGGAGACGAGCTTGGCGATCCCCTTGGGCATGGCGATCAGCGGCGAGCGATCCGGCCCGCCCGCCTCCACCAGCAGCACCCGGTTGCCCGGGTCGGCGGACAGGCGTTCGGCCAGCACGCAGCCGGCCGATCCTGCGCCGACGATGATATAGTCGAAACTTTCCGGCAGGTCAGCCATATCCTCTCCCGATAACTATTATGGAGCGAGGATCAGGCCGGGGGCCGCCCCTGCCTACTGGCAGATGCAACAGGCGCTGGATAATCAGTGCGGCTTATGGTCGCGCTTGATTTTCTTGGCCAGGCTCCATTTATGGACTTCGGTCGGGCCGTCATAGATGCGGAAGGCACGGATTTCGCGGAACACCTGCTCGACGATCGTGTCGCCGGTCACGCCCGTACCGCCCATCACCTGCACGCATTTGTCCGCCACCCGCATCAGCGCTTCAGACACCGCCACCTTGGCCATCGAGCTTTCGACCGTGCCGAGCGCGCCCGTGTCCAGCACCCCGGCGCACCAGTCGATCATCAATTCGCATTGCTGGAGGTCGATCAGATTTTCCGCCAGCATGAAGCCCACGCCTTCATGGTCGACCAGCGGCTTGCCAAAGGCCATGCGGCGGCAGGCATAGGCGGACGCAATCTCATGCGCGCGGATGCAGGCGCCCAGCCAGCGCATACAATGGGACAGGCGCGCGGGCGACAGGCGGACCTGGGCATATTTGAAACCCTCGCCGCTTTGGCCCAGCATCTGGTCGGCAGGCACGCGCAGATTGTCGATGGTGACGACGGCATGGCCGCCCGGCATGGAGCTGTCGATCGTGTCCAGCACCCGATCGATACGGATGGCGGGATCGGGCAGGTCGATCAGGAACATGCAGGCGCCGTCGGTTGATTTGGCCATGACGATGCCCACCATCGCCCCCTGCGCCCCGGTGATGAACGCCTTGCGGCCATTGATGACCCAGTGATTGCCGTCCTGATGGCAGCGCGTCTGCATCATCGACGGGTCCGACCCCGCGCCGCCATCGTCCGCCGGTTCGGTCATGAAGAAGGCGGAACGCCCGCAGCCTTCCAGCAGGGGCTTGAGGAAATGCGCCTTCTGCTGCTCCGTGCCGACCTTGCCCAGCAGATACATATTGCCCTCGTCAGGGGCCATGGTGTTGCAGGCCAGCGGGCCGAGCGGCGAGAGGCCCGACTTGATGAGGACGGTCGCCGTCTCGCGCTGGGTCAGGTGCGATCCGTCGGGCAGGACATGGGGGGTCAGCACGCCAGCCGCGCGCGCCTTTTCCCGCAACTCCATCACCAGATCGTCGCTCGGACCATGAAAGCCGCAACGCGGGTCGCTCTCATAGGGGACGACAGTCGTGCGGACGAAGGCTTCGACCCTGTCGGCAATGGCCTGCGCGCGATCGGTGCTGAACATGGGACTTCCTCTCAAATATCGGATTGCGCCGTCGCACGGGCGATGGCCGCCAGTTCGGGCAGGGTTTCGACCAGCGATTGCGCTTCGGGTGATGATGCCGTGCCGCGCGCCAGCCGTCCCTTGATGCCGTGGATGATCGCGGCGAAGCGGAACATGTTGAAGGCGAGGTAGAAGGACAGGTTGGCGATGCCGTCCCGTCCCGTGCGGGCGCAATAGGCCGCGACATAGTCAGCCTGCGACGGGATATTGAGCACGCCAAGATCCGCGCCCTTGAAGCCGCCGATGATGTGCGGTGGCAGATGATACATCATCAGATGATAGGTAAAGTCAGCGAGCGGATGGCCCAGCGTCGACAATTCCCAGTCCAGCACCGCCAGGATGCGCGGTTCGACCGGGTGCCAGATCATATTATCGGCGCGGAAATCACCATGGACGATGCTGGTTTCATCGCCCGCCGGTATCTGCGCCGGCAGCCAGTCGGTCAGCCAGTCCATATCGGCAAGCCGTCCCGCTGCCTCATCCTCCTGATATTGGCGCGACCAGCGGGCGATCTGCCGCGCGAAATAATTGCCCGGCTTGCCATAGTCGCCAAGGCCGATCGCCTGATAGTCGATGCCGTGCAGCTGCGCGATGGCGCTGTTCATAGCGTCGAAATAAGCCGGGCGTTCGGAGGGCGTCAGCGACGGCAAGGTAGAGTCCCAGAAGATGCGCCCTTCGACCATATCCATGACATAGAAGGGCGTGCCGATGACGGCGGCGTCATCACACAGGCCATGGACCGGCGCGACAGGGAAGCCGACCTGCCCAAGCGCCGCCAGCACCCGATATTCGCGCTCCACGGCATGGGCGCCGGGCAGCAATTGCCCCGGCGGCTTGCGCCGCATCACATAGGCGCGGCTTGGCGTGACCAGGCGATAGGTCGGGTTGGACTGGCCGCCGTTAAACTGTTCGACGATGAGCGGCCCGGCATAGCCTTCCACATGGGCCTGCATCCAGCGATCGAGCGCCACGCTGTCGAAGCCATGCCCCGCGCGCACCGCGCCGGTGCCGCCGAATTTATCCTGCCGGTCAACGCCCACGGCCCCATCCCTCTCCCGCACCAGATTGCATCCCGCCATGCGACGTCCCGCTGGCTTTGTCCCCTGTGTTTTGTTTCAGGTGCCGCCGACCTCTCGAAAATCGCAGTTAGCAACGCCGGGATTATGGCGCATCCCTCATCATCGGAACGAGGACGCAACAAGCGCGGGTTTCGGACTGCGCATCGTAAGCGTCGGAAAACAGGGAGAGTATATGCAAACGGATCACTTCATACGGCCGGTCATGCTGGCATTGGGCAGTGCGCTCCTATGGAGCGGCGCGGCCATGGCGCAGGAACAGGGGCCGCAGGCAGATGCTGAGGCGGTCGATCCAAACGCTATCATCGTCACCGCCCGCCGCCGCGAAGAGAGCCTTCAGGATACCCCGGTGGCGATCACGGCGGTCAACGCCGCGATGCTGGAAAACAAGGCGGCGGTGAATATCGGCGACCTGACCGGTGGGGTTCCCAACCTGCTGATCACCAACCAGAATGCGGGCGCAGCGGCAGCCAACCTGGCGATCCGCGGGCTGACCTATGCCGACGTCGAAAAGTCGCAGGAACCCACCGTGGGCGTCGTCGTCGATGGCGTGTTCATCGGCACCAGCACCGGGCAGTTTTTCGACTTTTTCGACATTGAGCAGATCGAAGTGCTGCGCGGGCCGCAAGGGACCTTGTTCGGGCGCAACACGATCGGCGGCGTCATCAACATCCGCCGCACCCGCCCAACCGGTGAGTTCGGTGGCAAGGTCGAAGTGTCCTATGGCAAGTTCAACACGCTCGCGACCCGCGCGGTCGTCAACGTGCCGCTGTCGGGCGACGGCAGCGTGGGCGCCAAATTCTTCCATTTCCACAACGAAACCGACGGCTGGTATCGCCAGTCGCAGACGGGGGAGCGGCGCGGATTTGGCAATAATGAGAATTTCGGCGGCTCCATCCTGATTGCGCCAAAAGGCAGTGATTTTGACGCCTTGTTCACGCTGGAAAAACAGGTCCAGAAGTCCGATCCGGTTGTGTCCAACCTGACCAACAGCACCGAACTATTCTGCGGCTTCATTCCGGCCAACGAGTGCAACCGTAACAACACCACCGACCTCTACACTGTGTTCGGCCTGCCCAACCTGACCCAATATTCCGCGCCCGCCGCGACGCTGGAGATGAATTATGATCTGGGCGGTGTGAAGCTGACTTCGGTCACCGGCTGGCGCAAATCGCGTGAGAACCAGACGCAGGATTTCGACGGATCTTCGACCGACCTCTATTATGTCCGTCGCCAGCAGCGCTACGAGCAGTGGAGCCAGGAAGTGCGCGCCGCTGGCAAGTTCAGCGACAGTTTCGACTATGTCGTGGGTCTCTATTATTTCAGCTCCAAATATCAACTGACCCAGCATAGCCGCGTGTTCGGTTTCGCGCCGACCGTCGATCCGCTGATCTTCGACACCAACCCGCAGGTGGTGAACGGCAAGACCAAGTCGATCGCCGTGTTCGGCGACTTCAACTGGGCCTTTGCCGACCAGTGGCGCCTGTCCTTTGGCGGTCGCTTCACCCGCGACAAGAAGGCGCTCGACAACAGCTTTGGCGGGACGGAAATCGGCCGGGGTGCCGACACGTTCAAGAAGTTCACGCCCAAGGTCGGTGTCGATTTCCGTCCGAACGACGACATCATGTTCTATGGCAGCTGGTCGCAGGGCTACCGGTCGGGCGGCTTCTCGCCCCGTGCCGGCACCGCCGCCAGCGCCGGTGTCGCCTATCAGCCCGAAGTGGTCGACAGCTTCGAAGTCGGCGGCAAGTTCGACCTGTTCGACCGCAAGGTACAGTTCAACGTCGCAGCCTTTTATTCCAGCTACAAGGATCTGCATCAGAACAACACGCTCAGCTGCCCGTCCTGCTCCACCGGTAACGAGACGATCACGTCGAACGTCGGTTCGGCAAAGATCAAGGGGCTTGAGTTCGACTTCACCGCACGGCCGACGTCGCAACTCACGATCACCGGCTCGCTCGGCCTGCTGGACTCCAAGTTCAAGGGTTTTATCGTCGGTGGCATCTCGCCGGTGACCGGCGCGGTCGTGCCTTATGATTTCTCCGGCAACGACCTGATCTACAACCCGAATATGACGGCGTCGCTGGGGGCGGACTACACCGTCCCGACCAGCTTTGGCGAAGTCATCGCTAACCTGAGCTATCGCTATATCGGCCGCTATGACCAGCAAATCTCGATCGGCGGCCTGTCCGGCAACCTCAGCACCGGGCCGATCATCGTGACCGGCAATGACCCGCGGGTGCGGACCGACAAGCAGGGTCTGGTCGACGCCAGCCTGACCACCAAGTTCGATATTGGCGGGACGGAAGCACGGCTGACGGTCTTTGGCCGGAACCTGGCCAATGATCGCGGGCCGACCCATGGCTTCACCGTCGGTGGCCTCTGGTCCTTCGGCACCGCGCGCGAACCCCGCACCTATGGCGCGACGCTGGGGGTGAAGTTCTAAGACATCAGCGAGAGCGCGAGAAGAAAGGGCCAGGGAGATGATCCCCGGCCCTTTTTTACAATCATACACACTGCAAACTATATGGACGATCATCATCCCCTGTCAGGCAGAGCTATTGCATATACCCTTTCATTATCCCTCCAACGTCATGCTGAACTTGTTTCAGCATCCATCGTGCCCCAGAAGCCGCAGTTCGTGACGAGGAATGGATCCTGAGCCGAAGGCCAGCGAAGCTAAATAAATTCAGGATGACGATGAACGAGGGGACGGTTTCATATGCGATAGCCCTTCGCTGGCAGATGAGGATTTTTGTAGCCGATTTGTAGATACCGCTATCGCGTCCCTTGGGCGGACGCAAAAAAGGGCGTCGGAGCCATCGCTCCGACGCCCTCCCTTTTACTCAACCCCGGATCAGAGTTCGTCGTTCAGATATTTCATGATCGTGTTCTGGAACTGGCGGATCTGGATTTCCTGATAATTGGCCAGTTGCACCTTGCCGTTGAGCGAGGCTTTGAGGCCGGTCTGGACATAGGGCAGATTGTCCATATCCTGTTCGAACACGTCCCCCAATATGCCCAGCTCCGGCGCTTCGGTCCATTTCTGGTCAACCGACAGAAACTTCATTGGCGGCGCCTTGGGATGCGCCTGGCCTGGGGGGACGCGGGTAAGGACGCGCACTTCCATCAGGCAATGATCGACATCGTGCCAGGGACGCCAGCGATAGACGATATTCGGCTGGAACCCGGCCCAGGGGCTGAAATTGGGGAATACATTATAGAGCAGCGCATCCATCATTTCCGCGTCGGACGCGAAGCTGACGTCATGGCCGAACATGGCGGTCGTGGTATCGCGCAGCGACGCGCCCAGCGCCGCACGGGCGGTCGCGCCTTCGGGCACCGTGACGTTGTAGCCGCCTGCCGCTGCTTCCTTATCCTCATAATTATCGGACGATCGGCCATTATATTTGACGAATTCATCGACGATCCACTGCTCCGCCTTGCCCGCCGGGTCGACATGGGGGGACATGGTGCCGAACGGCGTGACCGTCAGGTTCACATAGTCGCCATAGATATTATACATCGAATTGGCGTCGCCGGTGAAGGGCAGCAATTGCGGATGGGTGACGACGGTGTGCCAGCTTTCCATGAAAGCCTCCATCACCACCTTCCAATTGGCCGGAACCACCTTGCCCACCCACATGGCGGTGGCGCATTCCTCATGCCGCCAGCGCTGGAAATGATCCGGCATGGGGGCGAGAAATTCCTCCAGCGTCGGGCCGTCGGCAGCTTCCCGGATGAAGATATAGCCGCCCCAGCGCCCCACGCTGATTTCCGGCAGCGCCATGTCCTCTTCCTTGAGGTGAGCGAAGTCCCAGCGGCAGGGAATTTTCTTGATCGACCCGTCATTATTCCAGGTAAAGCCATGGAAGGGGCATTGCAGTTCGGCCGACCAACCGTCCTGCGTCTTGAGCTTGCGCCCGCGATGCAGGCAGACATTGGCGAAGGCGCGAACCGACCCATCCTCCTGCCGGATCAACAGGAAGGATTTGCCGACATTTTCATAGACGACATGGTCGCCCGCCTCCGGCAACTCCTCGTCCCGCGCGGCAAATTGCCAGGTACGCGGCCACATTTTGCGCTTTTCCGCCTCGAAAAATTCAGGGCTGGTGTAGCGGCTGGCCGGGATCGGCTCCGACCCCAGATTCTCATATTCGTCAGTATAGAGAAATTCGGGTACATGGTTGGTGTCCGCCAGCATCAGGTCGCGGACGCTGGTGCCGGGGCAGCGCGGCAAGGGCGCGCCTTTGATCCGGTGGTCGCTTTCAGCCATTAATCTCTCTCCTGCCATTCCGCCTGCTCTGCCGCACGGGCATAACCGCACGTTGAAACCTTGGTCGTTCGTTCAAATATACCGTCGCGGTCATTGCGCGACCATCCCCCCGTCGACGACAAATTCGCAGCCGGTGATGTAGCGCGCATCGTCGGACGCCAGAAAGGCGACCATAGACCCGATGTCGGACGGCTCGCCCATCCGGCCCATCGGTATGGCCGCGACGATCTGGTCGAACACGTCCTTGTTGTCGGCGATCGCGACCTTCTGCATGTCGGTCCAGATCATGCCGGGATGCACAGTGTTGACGCGGATATTGTCGCGCGCGGTTTCCAGCGCGACCGATTTGGAAAAGAGCCGCACCCCGCCCTTGCTGGCGGCATAGGCGGCGGTGCCTTGCACCCCGACCAGTCCCGCTACCGAGGACAGGTTGACGATCGACCCGCCATGACCCTGCGCCCGCATCTGATCGATCGCCACCTTGGTGCCCAGATAGACGCTGTCCAGATTGACAGAAATCTGTTTGTGCCAGTCGGCAGAGGTCATCTCGCTCATCGCGCGCAGCACGGCGATACCCGCATTGTTGACGAGAATGTCGATCTTGCCGAACGCGGCAATTACTGCGTCGATCAGCGCCGTCCAGCCCACTTCGTCAGTGACATTCTGCGCCATCGATTGGGCGGGAACCCCTTGCGCGCGCAATTCTTCGGCACGGGCGGCGACGGCGGCGCCATCCAGATCGGTCAGGAACAGGCTGGCCCCCTGCCCCGCCATTTTCAGCGCCGCGGCAAAACCCAGCCCATTCGCCGACGCAGCACCCGTCACTACCGCCACCTTACCCTTAAGGTCGATCATCATCCGCCAGACATCCTCATCCGATAGTTTGCACCGCAGAGTGACGCCTGTGCGGCGCGGTGCAACTAGCGCTAGTCAGAGTCCCCCTCGACCTGACGCGCGCTACCTATGACCTTATCGAGTTCCGGCCTGGTCACGCGCGCGCTATGATGCGGGCAAAGCCATAGCGGCGAACGATAGAGAGGGTTGTGCATGGGCTATCATGACGTCATCGGCCAGGAAGCCGAAAAGATGCTGGAATATGTCGAGACCGGCACGACCGACAGCGCCCCTGACACGATGGAGGTGCCAGCATCCGCCTATACTGACCCCGCCTATTGCGCACGGGAGAAAGCGGAAATCTTCATGAAGATGCCGCTGCTGGCCGCTCTGACCGCCGAAATGCCCAATCCGGGCGATTACAAGGCGATGGACCTGATGGGTAAGCCCGTCCTCATCACCCGCAAGAGCGACGGCACGGTCGCAGCGATGATGAACGTCTGCTCCCATCGCGGCATGATCCTGAAACCCGAAGGCCATGGCAATACCAAACGCTTTTCCTGCCCCTATCACGCCTGGACCTATGGCAATGACGGCAAGCTGATCGGCGTGGCCGAGCCGCATAAATTTGGTCCGCTGTGCAAGGAAGAACGCGGCCTGACGCAATTACCGGTGGCCGAAGCGGGCGGGATCATCTGGATATGCCTGACGCCGGGGCTGGAGTTCGACATCGCCGCGCATCTGGGCGGGATGCTGGATGATCTTGAAGCCTATGATCTGGGCAGCTGGCATTATTGCGGGTCGCGGCGGATTTACGGGCCGAACTGGAAGATCGCCTATGACGGCTATCTGGAGGGCTATCATTTCGCCGCCGCGCACCCGACCACCATCCATCCGCGCAGCTTCAGCAACATCATGAATTTCACAGCCTTCGGCCCGCATATGCGCGTGGGATATCCGCAGGTGCGGATCAAGGAAGCGTTGAGCGCGATTCCGCGCGCCGACTGGGGCGAGCATGAGAATGAAGGCTATGACTTCGTGCGCACCATCTTCCCCAATATCAGCATCTTCTTCGCGCCCGAAATCACCCAGGTCGCGCAACTCATCCCCGGCGACACACCTGGCAGCAACACCACCAACCTGATGTTCATCCGCCGCCAACCGCCCAAGGACGATGCGGATGCAGCGGGTATCGAAGCCATGATGGACTGGCTGCGCGACGTCGTGAATGACGAGGATTATGGCGTTGGATTGCAAGTGCAGAAGGGGCTGGAGTCCGGCGCGATTCCCTCGGTGATCTTCGGCCGCAACGAGCGCGGCAACCAGTATTTCCACAAATATGTGGACTATCTCCAGCGGGCTGACCCGAACGAGGCACCGCCTGAGTTGTAAGGCGGGCGTCTACATAGTGACCTGTCAGACCACTCCCCATTGAGGCTAGAGGAATTACCGATGCCCTTTCGTACCCCCTCTACGTCATGCTGAATTCATTTCAGCATCCATTTCTCGTCACGTGCGGAGGTTTGTGGGGCACGATGGATGCTGAAACAAGTTCAGCATGACGAGGGTAAATTAGCGATAGCCCTGCCCTTGTTGGGAACGTCGGGTGCGGGCGTGCTACCGCCCGCGTAAATCCTCACCGTCAGGGAAGGCGATGAGACGCAAGTATGGTGTCTTGATCTTACAACGTCGTCACGCCCTCATTCAGCCGCACCACCGTCTTGCCCGTGGTCTTGCCCGACATCAGGTTGATGAAGGCGCTCGGCGCATTTTCGATGCCCGTGGTGACATTTTCCTGCGCGATCAACGCGCCTGATCTGATCCAGCCGCCCAGTTGCGCCTCCGCCTCAGCCAGCATGTCGAGATGCTCATAGGCCAGGAAGCCGCGCATCGTGATGCGGTTGACCAGTATCTGCCACAGGTTGCGGATCGGGTAGGGATCATTGTGGTTGTTGTAATTGGCCATCATGCCACAGGTCACGATCCGACCGAACGCCGCCATATTGGGCAGCATCGCGTCGAGTATATGCCCGCCGACATTGTCGAAATAAACGCCGACGCCGTCGGGACAGGCCGCCTTGATCGCCGCATCCAGATCCGCCTCCGCGCGATAGTCGATCGCCGCGTCGATGCCGAAGGTGCCGGTGACCAGCGCCGCCTTGTCCGGCGATCCGACGATTCCGACCGATCGGCAGCCTGACAATTTAGCGATCTGGCACCCGACGCTACCGACAGCCCCCGCCGCCGCGCTCATCACCACCGTATCGCCCGCCTTCATCTCGCCGATGCGCTTCAGGCCGACATAGGCGGTGATCCCCGACCAGCCCAGCGCCCCCATATAGGCGGTCAGCGGCACGGTGGGATCGACATGGACATTCTCGATCGCGAGATTGGCCGGGTTCAGGATCGAATATTCCTCCCAGCCGACAAAGCCGCGGCCATAATCGCCCTCCTTGAACGCCGGATTGCGCGACTGGACGACGCGGCCCAGCACCATGGTCGGGATCAGGCCACCAATCGCGACCGCAGGCAGATAACTGTCATCATTGGCATCCAGCATCCCGCGCACGGCAGGGTCGATGGCGAATACCTCATTCTGGATCAGGATTTCACCATCCTCCAGCGCCCGCACCGGATTGTCGACCAGCGCGAAATTCTCTGGGACAGGGACACCGTGGGGACGCGAGGCAAGGACTATCTGGCGGTTGATCACGGCGTTTCTCTCCAGGGACTGCGCTTTGCGCCCGCTATGCCCCGCCCCGTTGGCCCGTAACACTGGCGAAAGGCACAGCTTGGCGCGAACGTCCCAAGAAAAAGCGCGCGAAGCCTGTGGCCTCGCGCGCTTCAAGGTTGCGCTATGGGAGAGGAAATTCAGCGCGAAGCGAACTGGCGGCCCTTGGTCGCGATGGCCCAGCGCTGCGGCGTCGCGCCCGGCGCGCCTTCGCGCACGAAGCACTGGCCGCGCTGCGACTGGATCGTCCGGCACGCGGTCATCGCATCGTTGCGGCTGGCAAAGCCGCTGATGGCGAGGCGATGATAGGGCTTGCCCTTGACCGTCGCCTGGCTGGTGAGAACCGGGAAAGCGGCAAGCGTGCTGTTGCGGCCCGCCATGCTCATCCATTTTTCCTTGGCGATCGCCGCCGTGTCATAGGCACCCAACTGGACGACCCAGTTGCTGGCACCAGCGCTGACCGGCTTGATGAAGGCAGCCTGCTGCATCCGGGCGACCGGTGCAGCGGCTGCCACAGCCTGCGCCTTGGCGCGAGCCTTGCCCGCAACCGGCTTGGCCTTATGATCTTCGATGATGAAGTCGCGGGCCGCGACGCGGACCGGTGCGGTCTGGGCGACCGGCGCGGGTTCGGTAACCGGTGCGGCGGCTGGTTCGACCGAGGCGGTCTGCACCGGCACTTCCGCCTGGGCTGCGGGCAGCGGCGCAGGGTCAGACGGCGCAGCAGCCATTTCGACCGGCGCGGACGTAGCTGGCGCAAGCGCCAACGCCACCGGCTGGCCAGCATCGGCGGCATCGATCGTCACGCCCATCAGCGCAGCAACGCGCTGCGGCGCGGCGGAGGGTTCGGCAATCTGCGCCCAATCGGAAATACGCTTGTTCGCGGCGAGCGGATCAAGGTCCATGCCCACGATCATGCGCGCATCCTTCCAGCGGCCAGCCAGCGCATAGGCATAGGCCAGATTCTGGCGGGTGCGGGCGGTCGCGGACGGATCGTGGATCGCTTCGGACAGGATACGCACACCTTCGGGCGCGTCGCCGGCCATCGCCATCGCCAGACCATAGTCGCCAGCAGGAACGGTATCGGCATGGGCGAGCAGCAGGCTGCGCGCGCTATCGGCGCGGCCCTGCGCAACCTGCACCAGCGCCAGGCTGACGATCGTGCGCGCGTCATTATTGCCCAGCGTCATGGCGTCGGTGAGCGCAGCTTCAGCCGATGCGAAACGACCGGCCAACACATAGGCCCGGCCCAGCATCTGGCGATAGGCGGCGTTCTGCGGCGCGAGTTGCACCGCTGCCTCAGCAGCCGCAATCGCCTTGCCGCCGTCGCGATCGGCCAGCGCCTTTTCAGCCGCGATGGCAAGCTTGGTCGGGTTGCCCTTTTGCTGGACAGCCGATGCGGACGGACGGAAGGCCGCCCCGGTGCAGCCAACCATGGTGGTGGCGACCAGCAGCGATGAAATCGCCGCCTTTGCAAATGTGTTGCGCTTCATAGTCCTACCCACCCTTCAATCACTGGTTGCCGCGCATGTGCGGCAGCTGCTGTGTCAGCCGGTCAATTTCCGGCAGGCCGTTGAGAAAATTGTCGAGAGATTCGGTGACGATCTGCTGCGCCGAACGGCCGGTAATGGCGCAGGCGAGCCGCAGTTTGAGATGACGATCCGCGTCGATCCGCAGCGTGAAGGCCGCCTTGCGACTGGCCGTGGCTTTCGCCTTGATCGGCGCTGCCTTGCCCGCGATGCGTTCGGCCAGTTCCTCACGCTCGATTACGACCGGCGGCACCGGTGCCGGGACTGGGACCGCCGCCGGCATCGGCGTCAGGCCGATCGCGACCGGCTGCTCGTCCACCGGCAATGGCGCAGGCTCCACGTCGAAACCCATGTCGTTCCAGCCCAGATCATCCTGCTGCACGGCAGCGCCCGCAGCACGGCCAAAGCCTAGCATGGGACGGCGCATGGCGGGCTGCGCCGCGCCCTTGCGGGCAAGCAGGCCGGAGGTGAGCGATGCGAGGGGTTTGGGTTCAGCCATGATGCGTCCCCCTTACTGGCCGATCACGCGGCGGCCGAAGCCCCCGCCGACCGGACGGGTTGCGACGGTGCCGACGCTGCCCTGAGGCACGGAAAAGACCGTGCGGCGGAAATTCTTTTCGAGCCGGTCGGAGATATAGGACCACAGCGCCACGACCTCCGCCGCCGACCGTCCCTTGGGATCGACCTCCATCACGGTGCGACCGTCGATCATCGATGCCGCAAAATCGGTGCGGTGGTGCAGCGTGATCGGCGCGACCGTGCCATGTTGCGACAGGGCGACGGCGGCTTCCGACGTGATCCGTGCCTTGGGCGTTGCGCCGTTCACCACGAAGATCAGCGGCTTGCCCGCGCGTTCGCACAGATCGACTGTCGCGCCCACGGCGCGCAGGTCGTGCGGGCTGGGACGGGTTGGCACGACGATCAGTTCGGCAACGGAAATGACGCTCTGGATCGCCATGGTGATCGCTGGCGGCGTGTCGATGACGGCAAGCTTGAAACCCTGCTGCCGCAATATTTCCAGATCGGCGGCGAGCCGCGCGACGGTCGTTTGCGCGAAAGCGGGCAATTCCGCCTCACGCTCGTTCCACCAGTCGGCCAGCGACCCTTGCGGATCGATGTCGATCAGCACGACAGGACCGGCCCCGGCAATCTGCGCCTGCACGGCCAGATGGCCCGACAAGGTCGTCTTGCCAGATCCGCCCTTCTGCGATGCCAAAGCCAAAATCCGCACGCAAATCCCCCCAGAAAATCCAGTTCCGTCTGGGATTGCCATAACCGCGCCTAAAATTCGGTTAATGAGCGGGGAAGTTTGATTGACGAAGTGTCAACAGGGTTAAGCGCGTTTCAAGCATGATGTGCTTATGATAATCAGACATTAACCTTGTTTCATCATAGCCGATGCAAATCTATTGGCGCAGGAGCATGTGCATATGAAGCGTATCTGGGGAGCTTTGGCTGTCGGCGCCATGATGGGCATCGCGGCACCGGTGTTGGCCGACGTAAAGACCGGGGTCGATGCCTGGCAGCAGGGCGATTATGCCAAGGCGATCGGCGAATGGCGACCGCTGGCGCAAAATGGCGATCCCGACGCGCAGTTCAATCTGGGCCAAGCCTATAAGCTGGGCCGCGGCGTGCAGCCGGACCTCAACGCCGCGATGGACTGGTATCGCAAGGCCGCGACGCAGGGGCATTTGCGGGCAGAGGATAATCTGGGCCTGTTGATGTTCCAGCAAGGCGACCGGGCGGGGGCCATGCCCTATCTCCAGCGCGCCTCCGTGCGGGGTGAGCCGCGTGCGCAATATATTGTCGGCACCGCGCTGTTCAACGGCGACCTGATCGGCAAGGACTGGGTCCGCGCCTATGCGCTGATGACCCGCGCGTCCACGTCTGGCCTGGCGCAGGCGACGACCAGCCTGGAGCAGATGGACAAATATATTCCCGAAGATCAGCGCAAGCAGGGTCTGGCGCTGGCGGCGACACTGGAACAGTCGGAAAAGGGCGGCGCGCTGGCATCGGCCAGCCCCGCACCTGTTCGCCCCACGCCATCGAGCGTGCGGACGACCGAACTGCCGCCATCGACCATCCGCCAGCCGGTGACCGCGCCGCCGGTCCCCAAGCCGGTTCCGGTCAAACCCAAGCCCACGCCGCAGGTTGCTGTTGCCAAGCCCGCGCCGCAGGTCGCGGTCGCCAAGCCCAAGCCGACGCCGCCAGCGCCCCGTCCTGCCAGCACCGTCCCTGCCCCCGCCACATCGGGCGGATGGCGCGTCCAGTTGGGCGCGTTCGGCGAGGAAGGCCGCGCGCGCGGACTGTGGGGCCAGTTGACTGGCAAGGTCAGCGGCCTGTCAGCCTATCAACCCTATCTGGTCAAGGCAGGTGCCGTGACGCGCTTGCAGGCCGGGCCAGTCGCCAGCAGCGACGACGCCAGTCGTCTGTGCAGCCGGATCAAGGCGGCAGGCGCGGACTGTATCCCGAAGAAAATGTAAAAGATCAGGCCAGCACGGCCTGATCCACTATCCAGTCGCGAAACTGGCTGAGCGCCGGATGGGTCGGTGCGTCCAGCGGGCGGGCGAGATAATAGGCCTGATCGCTCGACAATGGCCGGGCGAAAGGGATGACGAGGGTTCCCGCCTCCAGCTCCGGCCGGATCAGGAAACTGGGGATCAGCGCCACCCCGGCCCCCGCCGCAGCCGCCTGCGCCAGCATCAGGAAATGTTCAAAGGCAGGACCGGGTGGCAGCGTCCCCGCCTCCACCCCTGCCGCCGCAAACCAGCGTGACCAGGCATCACGCCGCGAACTCTGGCTGAGCAAAGGGGCGGTCAGCAGGTCGGCGGGCTGCCGCAATGGGTGCGCGGCCAGCCAGCCCGGCGCGCAGACCGGCACCGCTTCCTCGCGAAAGAGAAAATCCATCGTCGCGCCGGGCCATTCCTCCGGCGTGCCGAAATGGATGGCGGCGTCAAACTCCTCCTGCGCGAAATCGAAGGGCTGCGACCGCGCGGCGAAATCCACCACCAGTTGCGGGTGCAGGGCGCTCAGATGCGGCAATCGCGGCGCGAGCCAGCGCATCCCGAAACTGGGCAGGGTCGCGATCTTTAGCGCCGTGGGCGATCGCCGGGTCGCCATGCGCGACGTGGCGCGGCGGATGCGGTCGAGCGCGGGCAGCAGTTCATCGGCATAGGCGCGACCCGCCTCGTTCAGCCGCACCCGCCGCCCCACCCGGTCGAACAACGGGGTTTGCAGCCACTCCTCCAGCTGCGCGATCTGACGGCTGACCGCGCTCTGGGTCAGGCCAATTTCTTCGCCCGCACGCGAAAAGCCACCATGACGCACCGCCGCCTCGAAACTGGTCAGCGCGGTCATGGAGGGTAGCCATTTGCGATGGTCGTTCATTCGCGTCTCGCATCAACAGATGACAGGTCACCATTTGGAAAATCCTGCATAGGCTGAGATAATGCGCCTGTCACCGGGAGCTACCTATGTCGAATGAGAATGATAGCCATGTCGTTTCGCTGACGCTGGCGACACTGGGCGAAACGGCGGGACGGCGGGTGCTGGGCGCGCTGGCGATCGACCCTGCCTTGCTGGCCGAGCGTGGCCCCACGGTATCGCGCGCAGCCTTTGCGATGGCGGTGAATATCGCGCTGTTCGATGACCTGCTGAAACGTGTGCAAAGCGGCGCGGCCTATGTTGCCGATACGGTCGAAAGCGGCGGCCGGGTGACGTTCGACCATGGCGCCTTGCGGACGATACGCCTGCCCGATGGCCCTACCGGCGCGTTGCCGGGCGGCGAGGATGCCTTCACCCGCATATTGCTGCCGCTGGGCTATCAAATGGCGGCCATCTATCCGCTCGATCGGCTGCGCATGACCGGGCGCGCCTATGTTCATGCCGACAGGCCGGAGGCGATACCGCAATTCTTCCTGTCCGAACTGCATGTCGACCGCTTCGACGCAGAATTTGGCGCGGTCGCGGCACGAGTATTCGGCACGTCGCGCGACCCGCTGGGTGACGCAGAACAAAGGGTGCTGGCGCGTTTTGGTGCCGGTGAAGCAGTGACGCTGGACGAAGCGGCAGCCGCGCTGCCGGGGATCGTCGCGGCGTTCGACCGGCAGCATGACATGCCAAGCTTTGCCGATTATCAGACGCTCCTGTCCCGCTCCAACGAAGCGGCGTGGATCGCGACCGAAGGTAATGCCTTCAACCATGCGACCGACCGGGTGGCCGATGTCGCCGCACTGGCAGAGCAGCTGAAAGCGGACGGCCAACCGATCAAGGAAAAGCTGGAGATTTCAGCGACAGGACGGGTGCGGCAGACCGCATTCCGCGCCGACAGCGTGGAGCGGCTGTTCGGCGATGGCGAGTTGCGCGACGTGCCAGGCTCCTTCTACGAATTTATCAGCCGGGACATTGATCCGGCGACGGGCAGGCTGGACCTGGCGTTCGACACCGGCAATGCGACCGGCATTTTCGCGATGACCAGCGCGGGGGCATGACCATGGTGCTGCAATCCTTCGATCCGGCCTCGCGCGAACTGGTGTGGGAAGGACCGGTTGCCGATGCCGCTGCCTGCAACCGGGCGATCGCGACAGCACGGGCCGCCCTGCCCGGCTGGCGCGCACTGGCGGTGGAGGACCGGATCGCCATCGCGCGGCGCTATGCCAAGGTGTTGGGCGAACGGCGGGCGGCGCTGGCCGAGCTTATCTCGCGCGAGACGGGCAAATTGCTCTGGGAAAGCGACGCCGAAATCGGATCAATGATCGCCAAGGTCGAGGTCTCTATCGCTGCCCATGCCGAACGCACTGGGGAACGGGCCACCGACATGCCCTTTGGCCGGGCAGTGCTGCGCCATCGCGGCCATGGCGTGATGGCGGTGCTGGGGCCGTATAATTTCCCCGGCCATTTGCCCAATGGCCATATCGTCCCGGCCCTGATCGCAGGCAATGCCGTGGTGTTCAAGCCATCGGAAATCGCACCCGCCACCGGCGAGGCTATGGCGGACGCCTGGGCAGCGGCCGGATTGCCCGACGGGTTGCTGAGCATCGTGCAGGGTGGCCGGGCCACCGGCGAGGCACTGGTGGCGGGCGATATTGACGGGCTGCTCTTTACGGGATCGGCTGGTGCGGGCGCAGCTTTGCGACGCGCGCTGGTGGACCGGCCGCATGTCATCATGGCGCTGGAACTGGGCGGCAATAATCCGCTGATCGCCTGGGACAGCCCGGACAAAGCGGCCTCGATCATCATCAATTCCGCCTTCATCACCACTGGCCAGCGCTGCTCCTGCGCCAGGCGGCTGATCGTGCCAACGGGCGCGATGGGCGATCAGATCGTGGCAGCCGTCGATGCGCTGGCGGCGCGACTGCCGATCGCGGCCTGGAATGAGCCGGGCGACGCCTTCATGGGACCATTGGTGTCGGATCAGGCCGCCGCCACCGCCCATCGCGCCGTCAGCGACCTGATCGCGCGCGGCGCACAAGTGATCCGGCCTTTCGCCGGGATCGAGGGGCGCAGCGCCGCTTTCGTCACCCCCGGCCTCATCGACATGACCGGTGTGGATGGTCCCGATGCTGAGATTTTCGCGCCCCTGCTGTCGGTGATCCGGGTGCCGGATTTCGATGCGGCGATGCAGGTCGCCAACGCCACCGCCTTTGGCCTGTCCGCCGGACTGATCTCGCAGGACGCAGCGCTGTGGGACAGAATGGTGGAGGAAAGCCGCGCTGGCGTGGTCAACCGCAACCGGCCGACCACGGGCGCAGCGGGCAACATGCCCTTCGGCGGCCTTGGCGCGTCCGGCAATCACCGACCCAGCGCCTATTATGCCGCCGATTATTGCGCCTATCCGATCGCCAGTTTCGAGGCGGACGGGGTGCTGGCCGTTCCGGTCAACGGGCTGGACTGAGCGCTGCTACAGACCCAGCCGCGCCCAGAAATCATCGGGTGCGATCAACGCGCTGCCGCCGCGCGATCGGTCGATCCGCGACCAGCTGCTGTGGGGGATGGTGACGCGCGGCGCGGTTTCGGCGGCACGCGACTGGCGGGAACGGTTGGCTTTACTGGTCATCGTTTTCTCCTTTCATCAAGGGAACACGAAACCGGGCGTGGACGCTTTGGCACCGTGCGCTTTAGCCGTTGGTGACGCGGAGCAAGCTGATCCTTCAAAAGCCGCGAAGCATGATGCTTGCGACTTTATCTAGCGATGTAGTTGGGAATGTCGAAATAGCTTTGCTTGGGGCCATGCGACGCTGGCTTGGCCCCCTCACGCTCACCCGAAACGGTGGAGGGCGCAGAGCTTGTTGCCGGACGGGTCCCGCAGATAGGCGACGTAAAGTCTGCCAAAGCTGGCTTCCCGGACGCCGGGCGGATCTTCGCAGGAGGTGCCGCCAGTCGCGATACCCGCGGCGTGCCAGGCGTCGGTCTGTTCAGGCGATGCCATGGTGAAACCTATCGTCCCGCCATTGGCGCAGCTCGCCGGCTGACCATCCAGCGGCCTGGACACCATGAACACCGCGCCATTATGCAGGTAGATCAGGCGGCCCATATCATCGGTCAACGACGCTTTGCCGCCGATCGCCTGAAACAGCGCGTCGTAAAACAGCTTGGCGCGATCCATATCGTCGGCGCCGACCATGACATGGCTAAACATGAAATACCTTTGGGTGGGATGAGTGATGAACCGACAATCGTCCTGCGCGAGACGCACGGAAAGGGCCAGTCAAGCCAGCCCGGACCGCATCGCTCCAATATGCTGGAGTCAGAAGATCGTGCTGTAGAGAAACCAGCCGACGATCAGCAGGCTCGACACGATGCAGATACGATCACCAAAGACGTCGATACGAGACATCAAAAACATCCTTCCACCATGGGCGATCTTCGTCGCCTCTATGGAAAGATTACATCAGTTTTTACCGAACAGAAACATCAAAATTGCGACGAAGCCACTGATGCGTGCGACGGGCCGCATTTTGCGACCCTTGAACGCCTCTTTGGTCGCTCGTTCGACGGGATCAGCGAAAAGCCGGGCCGCGATGGCGCAGGAAAGAATCGGTTGCCTCCTGCGGCCCGCGATAGGCTTCCTGAAATTCCGCGCTCCAATATTTAAGGTCGTCCAGATCGATCCGCGCGCCGGAAACCGCGCACAGGACGAACTGCCCCGGCCGCACGACATCGAAATGCGGCGTGTCATAATGCAGCACCGCCAGCCCCTGAATATCCGCCATCAGTCGCCCGTCAGGATACGGTCGACCAGTTGCTTGACGGTCGGAACGAAGCCGTTGGAGTAGAAAGGATCCTGCTTGAATTTATAGGCGCCATGGCCGGCAAACACCAGATTCTGGTCCAGGTCGCCGCCATGGACGGCTTCCTGCAACGCCTTCTGGATGCAGAAGCTGCGCGGATCGGCAAGGCGACCGGTCGAGTTGGTCTCGCTATCCATCCAGCTGGAGAAGGCGCATTGGCTGAGGCACCCCATGCAGTCGGTCTGGTCCTTGCGGATCACCGCCCGCTCTTCGTCGCCGACGAACACCAGCGTATTGTCCGGCGTCTTGAGCGCGGAGGTAAAGCCCTGCCCGAACCACTCCCGCGCACGATTGAGGTCGCCCAGCGTGACCCAGAAATGCTTGCCCTTCACGCCCACGTCGAGCTGGTGGGTATGATCGCCCGCCTGTTCGGTGCTGAACGCAATCTGCCGTTCCGAACGCGCTTCCAGGCTGCGCAGGAAGGGATTGCGCACCGCCGAGCTGTAGAAGCCGGTGGGCGAAAAGCGGTGGAGCAGGATGTCGCCGGGGTTCAGTTCGGTCAGCAACGCCTTCCACGCCTGCGGGATCGGGCTTTCCTGCGTCAGCAGCGGCCGGGTGCCGAACTGGAACGCAATGGCACCCAATTCGGGATTGTCGATCCAGTCGTTCCAGTCCTTGAGTGCCCAGACGCCGCCCGCCATCACGATCGGCACATCATCCGAAATGCCGCCTTCGCGCATGGTTGCCCGCAGATCGCGGACGCGGGGATAGGGATCCTGCGGCATTTTAGGGTCTTCCGCGTTGGACAGGCCGTTATGGCCCCCGGCCAGCCAGGGATCTTCATAGACCACCGCCGCCAGCCATTCCGCCGCCTTGGAATAGGCGCGCTTCCACAGCGCGCGGAAGGCGCGGCCGGAGGAGACGATCGGCAGATAGCTGACATTGTAGGAGGCCGCGATTTCCGACAGCTTGTATGGCATACCCGCGCCGCAGGTTACGCCCGCGACCATGCCTTTGGTCCTCTCCAGCACGCCGTGAAGCACGCGCTGCGCCCCACCCATTTCCCACAGGACGTTGATGTTGATCGCGCCCTTGCCACCGGCAATCTCATAGGCGCGCTTCACCTGTTCGACCGCGCCATCAATCGCGTAGGCGACCAGTTCCTCATGGCGGTCGCGGCGGGTGCGACCATGATAGATTTGGGGGATGACATTGCCGAAACTGTCATAGCTGTCGGCATTGACCGCCGACACCGTACCGATGCCGCCAGCCGCCGCCCAGGCGCCCGAACTGGCATGGTTGGACACCGCAACGCCCTTGCCGCCCTCGACCAGCGGCCAGACTTCGCGGCCACCATAGACGATAGGCTTCAACCCCTTGAACAACGACATCTCCCGCGAAAAAGCGACACCGGACCCGACCGGGCAAAGGCCACTGCTATAGCAGCCTTTGCAGTGATTGACGAATTTCCGCGCGCCTTAGCGCAAAATGTCGGGGCTGGCCAGTGCCTCCCCGTACAGCTTGGCATAAGCATCGACCATCGCCTGTTCGGCATAGTCGCGGACGGCGCGATCGCGGTTGGCGCGCCCCAACCGGGCGCGCAGGTCAGGGTCGGTGGCGAGCGCGCCAAGTGCTGCGGCAAGGCCTGCCTCGTCCGGCACGACGAAAGCGCGATTCTCCGGCGCGACCATATTGATGACGTCGCCCACATCCATCGAAGCGACCGGAACGCCCGCCGCCATCGCCTCGACCAGCGAGATGGGGAATTGTTCGCTGTCCGAGGAAAGCGCGAAAATGTCGAACAGGCCGACGAAGCGCCAGGGCCGGTCCATGAAGCCCGCCATGTGGAGATCGTCGAGGCCGTGGGCTGCGGCTTGCGCCAAGATGGCGTCGCGCTCCGGCCCCTCCCCTACGACCACCAGTTGCAGCCGATCCTTGTGTGCGGCGACCGCGCGGACAAGGCGGGGGATATTCTTGACCGGGCGTAGTCCAGCCAGCGTGCCAACCAGCAGCTTGCCGGGCGAACGGCACAAGCCGGGAATGGCGTCGGGCGCTGGCGGGTCGGCATAGCGGGCGGTGTCGATGCCGTTGCGGATCAGATGGACCTTGGCCGCAGGCTGTTTCCAGACCTGCCGGGCGATGCCCTCCAGCCGGACGGACGGGACGACCAGCGCACTGGCGCGACCGAGGGCAACGCGGCGATAGAGGTTGCGCTGGGGCTTGAGACCGGCGGCTTCATCGGCGTTGAAACCATCTTCATGATGGATGAGCGGCGGCATGGCCGACACTGAGCTGGACACTCTGTGCGCCATCGCAGCGTCCATCGCCCCCCAATTATAGGTCAGAATTAAATCATAATTTTTCAAGAACTTAGCTATATCGCGAAAACGCCCTACCCCCGGACGACCGGCAAACGGGGGTGACAAGGGAAAGTCGACGCGCACTGCCGGGTCGATCGCCGCACGGGCGCCCAGTGCATCCGGCGCAGCGCTGACGATGCTGTGGCGCGCCTTGTCGCCCCAGATGTTCATCAACCGGATGGCGCGTGCTTCCTTGCCGCCCAAAGTGAAGCTGCCATGGACGTGGAGTATGTGCGGCTGACTGTCAGCCATGCAGGACGCGGGCCAGCAACCGGTCGATCGCGGCGATGCTTTCCGGCTCGTCCAGCGCGGGGGCATGGCCGACGCCCGGCACGGTCACCAGTTCCGCCTTTGCGCCGATGTCGGCCACCATACGCTGCGCCGTCTCTGCGCTCAGCAGGTCGGATCGTTCGCCGCGCAGCAACAGCGTCGGAATATCGCGGAAGGCCGCCATGACCGGCCACATATCCACGCCTGCGTCGCTGCCCATGGCGCGGATCGGCTCGGCGATGCGCATGTCATAGTCCAGCACGATCCGGCCCGCGCTGTTCAGGCGATAGAGGCGCTTGGCCATGGCCAGCCATTGTTCCAGGCCATAAGCGGGATAGACGTCGCGATTGCCCTCCTCCAGCGCGCGGGCGGCGTGGACCCAACTGGGGTGCGACTGGTTGACGCCGACATAGGTGCGGATGCGCGCCAGGCCCGCTTCGTCCAGCGCCGGGCCGACATCGTTGAGCAGCGCGCCCGCCAGCCACTCGCGATGGGTCGCGGCGACCAGCATGGTGATGAGTCCGCCCAGCGACGTGCCGACCGCAACGAAACGGGTGATGGCAAGGTCGGCGAGTAACCGGCTGATATCCTGCAAATAGGTGAGCGGCACATAGGTCATCGGGTCTTTGGCCTGGGCGCTTGTCGCGCGCCCCCGCATGTCCGGGCAGATCAGCCGCCAGTCGCCCGCCAGCCGTTCGGCCAGCGGCTCGAAATCACGCGCATTGCGGGTCAGGCCCGGCAGGCACAGCAGTGGCGGGCGGCCATCATGCCCCCCGGCATAGTCCCGGTAATGCAGCCGCAGCCCATCGGGGGACCACCAATATGCGTCGCTATAGTCGACCAAGCTTGATCCTTTAGGTGTCGCTCCCCCATATCGCCTTATGAACCATATCCCGCAAGCCGCCAAATACAGCCCCGCCAGCGAAATCGATGCGCTGATGCCCGACATCGCCGATCCGGTGAGCGCAGCCGACTTCCCCCAGACGATCCTGCGCTTCCGCAACGACCGGGCGGCGGCCACGGTGGGTCTGGACGGGCTGAGCGATGACCAATGGATCGCGCATTTCGGGCGGTTCGCGCCGCTGGAGGGATCGCTGCCACGGCCGCTGGCGCTGAAATATCATGGCCACCAGTTCCGCCATTATAATCCCGACATTGGCGACGGGCGCGGATTCCTGTTCGCGCAACTGCGCGATGATGCGGGCCGCTTGATGGACCTTGGCACCAAGGGGAGCGGCCAGACGCCCTATAGCCGCTTTGGCGACGGGCGGCTGACGCTGAAGGGCGGGGTGCGGGAGATATTGGCGACCGAGATGCTGGAGGCGCTGGGCGTGCCGACGTCCCGCACCTTCTCGATCATCGAGACGGGCGAGGCGCTGGAGCGTAATGACGAACCATCACCCACGCGCGGAGCGGCGATGGTGCGCCTGTCCCATTCGCATATCCGCATCGGTAGCTTCCAGCGGGCGGCCTTTCATGAGGACAAGGCGCTGCTGGAACGACTGACCGACTATGCCCTGACGCGGCTCTATGACGAGGAACCGGGCGACAATCCACCCGCGCAACTGCTGGGCCGGGTGGTCGAACGGACAGCCGATCTGGCGGCCAGCTATATGATCGCGGGGTTCGTCCATGGCGTTCTGAACAGCGACAATATCAACGTGACGGGCGAGAGTTTCGACTATGGCCCGTGGCGCTTCACGCCCTTGTGGGACGCAGGCTTTACCGCCGCCTATTTCGATCATCAGGGCCTCTATGCGTTCGGGCGGCAGGCCGAAGCGATCCATTGGGACGTCGCGCAACTGGCGGTGTCGCTGCGCGCGCTGGTCGAGGCCGAACCGCTGATCGCGCAGCTGGAGCGGTTCCCTGCGCTCTACGCGCAAGCGGTGGCACGGCGCTTTTGCTGGCGACTGGGCGTATTGCCGGGGGACGGCACGAGCGCGATGATAGAGGCGGCGGTGCAGGGCATGGTGACGACCGGGACCGGGATCGACCGGTTTTTCCATGACTGGCGAGGCGGGGTTCAGCGCGAAGGCGTGGAATATAGCGACGCGGCCTGGGGCGCGTTTCGCGCGGCCGTCGCTGGGTTTGAGGCTGTGCCGGGCGCGCGGGACCATGACTATTGGGCGGACGAAGCGCCCTGCTCGATGCATATTGACGAGGTCGAGGCGATCTGGGCGGCGATTGCGGAGGGGGATGACTGGGGGCCGCTGTACGCGAAGGTCGCGGCGGTAAGGCGGATGGGCGCGGCGTATGGGGTAGCCTGATGATGGGTTGGCGATGAACGGACATGTCCCCCCTCCCGCAGGCGGGAGGGGGCTAGGGGGTGGGCTTGCGCAAGGTTGCGTTGGCCCACCCCGCTGCGACTAAATTCGCTCCGCTCATTAAGTCTCGCTGCCCCTCCCGTTTACGGGAGGGGCATGAAAACCGGACCGTCCCCTAACCACCCACCTCCGTCATCCCCGCGAAGGCGGGGACCCATCGTGCATCCCGCGATCCAATTGTGTGACGAGAGATGGGCTCCCGCTTTGGCGGGAATGACGGGTTGAGAAAATTCCCGCTTCATGCCGCCCGCCCCGCCCCCTTCCTTCCTTAACCTTTTTCCGTCATATCAGCGCCATGGCCGCAACCCTGACATCCCATGAACCCGCCACCGGCGTCCTGCTCTGGCAGGGCGAGGCGGGGGATGTGGAGGCGGAGGTTGCGCGGGCGCGGGCGGCGTGGCCGCGCTGGGCGGCGCAGCCCATCGCCTACCGGATCGAGACGCTGCGGCGCTTCGTCAATGTCGTGCGGCGGAACGAGGATGCGCTGGCCGACCTGATCGCGCGCGAAACCGGCAAGCCGCTATGGGACGCCCATGCCGAAGTGGCGGGCGTGATGGCCAAGGTCGATATTTCGGTCGCGGCCTATTCCGAACGCACCGGACAGAAGCGGCTGGAGGCGGCGCTCGGCGCGCGACAATCGGTGCGGCACAAGCCCCATGGCGTGATGGCGGTGCTGGGTCCGTATAATTTCCCTGCCCATCTGCCCAATGGCCATATCGTCCCGGCCCTGCTGGCGGGCAATGCGGTGGTGTTCAAGCCGTCGGAGAAAACGCCTGCGGTGGGCGAGATGCTGGTGAAGCTCTATCATGAGGCTGGCGTGCCGATCGAGGCTATGCGGCTGTTGCTGGGCGGACCGGACGCGGGCAAGGCGCTGGCCGCGCATCCCGATGTCGGCGGCATCTTGTTTACGGGGTCCGCGCAGACCGGCATTGCGATCAACCGGCAATTTGCCGCGCAGCCATCGAAGATATTGGCGCTGGAGATGGGCGGCAACAATCCCATCGTCGTGTGGGATACGCCCGAAATCAACGCCGCCGCCGTGCTGGTGGTGCAGTCGGCCTTCCTGTCGAGCGGGCAGCGCTGCACCGCGGCCAGCCGCCTGATCGTCAAGGAGAGTATCGCCGACGCCTTCATCGCGGAGGTCAAGAAGCTGGCCGACAGGCTGATCGTCGATCATCCCCATGCCGACCCGACCCCCTATATGGGTCCGGTGATCGACAATCCGACCGCTGACGGGCTGACCGAGAGTTTCCTGTGGCTGATGAGCAATGGCGGCAAGCCGATCAAACATATGGTGCGGCCCAAAAAGGGCCTGCCCTTCGTCAGCCCCGCGATCATCGACGTCACCGCCATGACGGAACGGCCCGATGTCGAGCTGTTCGGGCCATTATTGCAGGTGATCCGCGTCGCCGAATTTGGCGATGCGATCGCGGAGGCGAACAATACGCGCTACGGCCTGTCCGCCTCGCTGGTTGGCGGGACGCCCGACCAGTATAACCAGTTCTGGGCCAATGTCCGCGCGGGCGTCATCAACTGGAACCGGCCGACCAATGGCGCATCCTCCTCCGCGCCGTTCGGGGGTGTCGGCATTTCCGGCAATCACCGGCCAAGCGCCTATTATGCCGCCGATTATTGCGCCTATCCGGTCGTGTCGGCGGAAATCGAGCAGCCGCGCGCGTCGATCGGCGTCGGGCTGAAGGACATTGATATCAGCGCGATGGGCGATTGACGCCTGCCCGGACAAGATTTCCTAATCCCCGGCATACCCATTCTGAATTGAACTTCGCCTGCACCTTGTCCACATGGCGAGCATGGCTGACCCTGTATCTGATCCTGTTCAACCCGCTACCGTCCATCTGGTCGGCGCGGGGCCGGGCGACCCGGAATTGCTGACGATCAAGGCGGTGCGGCTGATCCGCGACGCGCGGCTGATCGTCCACGATGGGCTGGTGTCGGACGAGATTCTCGCGCTGGCGTCGCCAGACGCGGAGCTGATCAGCGTCGCCAAGCAACGCAGTCGCCATTCGATGCCGCAGGAGGCGATCAACGCGCTGCTGGTGCGCTTTGCGCTGGCGGGCGAGTCTGTCGTCCGGCTGAAGGGCGGCGATCCGTTCATTTTCGGGCGGGGCGGCGAGGAAATGGAAGCCTGCCGCGCGGCAGGCGTGCCGGTGGAGATCGTGCCGGGCGTCAGCGCGGCGATCGGCAGTGCGGCGCAGGCGCAACTGCCGCTGACCCATCGCGACGCATCGAGCGCGGTGACCTTCGTGGCGGGCCAGTGCAAGGGATTAAGCGATCAGGACTGGTCGGGCTTGGCGGGCAAGGGCCGCACGCTCGTCATCTATATGGGCGTGGCGACGGCGGCGCAGATTGCCGACAAGCTGATTGCCGACGGCGTGTCGCCAGCTTTGCCGGTCGCGGTGCTGGAAAATGGCACGCGGGCCGATATGCGCACGCTGCGCACCCTGCTCGCCGACCTTGGCGACATGGTGGAACGTGAAGCGGTGGTCAGCCCGGCGCTGATCGTCGTGGGTGAAGTGGCGCGCTATGCGCTGGCACAGGACGTGCTGGCGGGGTGGGCGCAAAGACAGGAATATGGGGCGGAGATGCGTTCGTGAAGATATTGACGGGTAATGATCTGGCATCGGGCGACGTCATCTGGTGGGCGGGCGATGGCTGGTCGCGGCAGGTGGGCGATGCGGCCGATGTCGGCACGCATGGCGACGATCTGGCGCGCGCCGAAGAAGCCGCGCTGCGGGTCGTCGGCGCCTATGTGATCGACGCGACCCTTGGCGAGGATGGCGTGCGCCCGGCCCATATCAAGGACCGCATCCGCGCCTTCGGCCCGACCGTGCGCCCCGACCTAGTCGAACAACCAACCGAAGCCGACATCGGCAAGTGGGTGATCTGAACCATGTATCGTTATGACAGCTATGACCAGGCCATCGTCGACGCCCGCGTCGAGGAATTTCGCGACCAGACCCAGCGCCGCCTGACCGGCGCGCTGACCGAGGACCAGTTCAAGCCGCTGCGGCTGATGAACGGCCTCTATCTCCAGCTGCACGCCTATATGCTGCGCGTCGCGATTCCTTACGGGACGCTGTCGGGCAAGCAGATGCGCAAGCTGGGCGAGATTGCGGGCAAATATGATAAGGGCTATGGCCACTTCACCACGCGCCAGAACCTCCAATATAACTGGATCAAGCTGGCCGATGCGCCCGATATCCTGGCCGAACTGGCCACGGTCGAGATGCACGCCATCCAGACCAGCGGTAATTGCATCCGTAATATCTCGTCCGACCAATATGCCGGTGTCAGCGCCGACGAGGTAGCGGACCCGCGCCCCTGGGCCGAATTGCTGCGCCAATGGTCGAGCTTCCACCCGGAATTCACCTATCTGCCGCGCAAGTTCAAGATTGCGGTGATCGCGTCCGACGATGATCGCGCGGCGATGCGGCTGCATGACATTGGTTTGAAACTGGTCGAGCGGGACGGTGTAGTTGGCGCGGAAGTCTATGCCGGTGGCGGCATGGGGCGCACGCCTATGGTTGCGCCGCTTATCAGGGACTTCGTGGCCGAAGATGAGATTATTTCGTATCTGGAAGCCTGCCTGCGCGTCTATAATCGCTATGGTCGCCGCGACAATAAATATAAGGCGCGGATCAAGATCCTGGTCCATGAAATCGGCGTCGAAGAATATAAGCGGCAGGTCGAGGAAGAGTTTGCGCATATGCGTGAACTGGGGCTCAATCCGCCGGTCGAGGAACTGGCCCGCATTCGCGCCTTCTTCGCCGCGCCCGCCTATGAGAGCGGCCTGAGCGACGAGATTGACCGCAGCAACCCGGCCTTCGCTTTGTGGGTCGACCGGCAGGTCGCGGCCCACAAGGCACCCGGCTATGCGATCGTCAATATCAGCCTGAAACCGATTGACGGCATCCCCGGCGACGCATCGGCGGAACAGATTGGTCTGGTCGCGGACCTGGCCGAAGCCTATTCGTTCGATGAACTGCGCGTCACCCATGCGCAGAATCTGGTGCTGCCCCATGTGAAGAAGGCGGACCTTTACGCCATCTGGCAGAAGCTGGTCGCGGCGGGTCTGGCGGAGGCCAATCTGGACCTCATCACCGACATCATCGCCTGCCCTGGCCTCGACTATTGTGCGCTCGCCAATGCACGGTCGATTCCGCTGGCGCAGAAGATCGCGGCACGCTTTGCCGCGGCAGAGCGGCAGGCGGAGATTGGCGAACTGAAGCTCAAAATTTCGGGCTGTATCAACGCCTGCGGCCATCATCATGCCGGGCATATCGGCATTTTGGGCGTGGACCGGCGCGGCGTGGAAAATTTCCAGCTGCTGCTCGGCGGATCGGGCGCGGAAGATGCCTCGCTGGGCCAGATCACCGGGCCGGGCTTTTCCGAAGATGGCGTGGTCGATGCGATTGAGAAGGTCACCGACATTTACCTCGCCGAGCGGGAGAGCGGCGAACGCTTCCTCGACACCTATCGCCGCATCGGCATGAAGCCCTTCAAGGAGGCGATCTATGGTTGAATTGTCGTCTCACAACAAAATCTATGTCGTTTCCGCTCAGGCGGAAACTCATCTCCCAACCTTGCGTCGGTCGATAGCGTGGGAGATGGATTCCCGCCTTCGCGGGAATGACGATGGTGTTGGCATGGAGCGGTTTTAAGATGGTTGAATTTCTCTCCTTCCGCGACGGCGAGTCCACGCAGGAACCCGCCGTGACGGTCGAATCCTTCACCGGCCAGTCCAATGCCACCGCCGTCCGCATCGAACCGGGCGAGGATGCCCGCGAATTGCTGCCCCATCTCGATCGCATCTCGCTGATCGAGGTCAATTTCCCCGGTTTTGGCGACGGGCGCGGCTATTCGGCGGCGCGGATCGTGCGGGAAGCGGGCTATACCGGCGAATTGCGCGCGGTGGGCGACGTGCTGGTCGATCAGATCGTGGCCATGCGCCGCTGCGGCTTTGACAGCTTCCATCCCGCCAAGGCGCTGGACGATGCCGCCGTCGATCGCGCGCTCAATCGTTATACGCAAGTCTATCAAAAGACGATCGACGGCCGCGCGCCCATTTGGGCCAAGCGGCACCCGGAGACACAAAATGGCTGAAGCCGCCCGCACGCTCGACATCATCGACGCCCGCCCCGCCTTTACGCAGGGTGACGCGGACGCGCTCAACGCGCGGTTTGACGGTGTCGGCACGCTGGACATGCTCAAGACTGTCTTTGCCGAAGGGCTGGCGGGGAATGTCGCGGTCGTATCCTCCTTCGGCACCGAAAGCGCAGTGTTGCTGCATCTGGTGGCGCAGGCGGACCCGACCGTGCCGGTGATCTTCGTCGATACGCTCAAGATGTTCGCCGAAACCCTGACCTATCGCGACACGCTGATCGACGCTTTCGGCTTTACCGACAGCCGCACCGTGACGCCGATCGCCGAGGTGATCGCCAAGAAGGACGAGACCGGCCTTCGCTGGTCCTATGATCCCGATGGCTGCTGCGACATCCGCAAGGTCGAGCCGTTGAAGCGCGCCAAGGATGGCCTCGACGCCTGGATTTCCGGGCGCAAGGCGTTCCAGTCGGTCACGCGGCAGAACCTGCCCCGTTTCGAGGTCGAGGACGGGCGGCTCAAGATCAATCCGCTGGGCGACTGGACCAAGGATGATCTGGAGGCCTATTTCGCGCAACACGCCCTGCCCCGCCACCCTCTGGAAGCCCAGGGCTATCTGTCGATCGGCTGCGAACCCTGCACGTCCAAGGTGCAGCCGGGCGAGGACCCGCGCGCGGGCCGCTGGCGCGGCTGGGACAAGGTGGAATGCGGCATCCACTCGCCCGTCACGCCCATACCGGTGGTGGACCCCGAAGATCCTGCAAACATGCCGGTATTCTGACAAATTATCGTCGGACGGTGAAGCCCAGGGTGAAGGCAGCCGGTTGGCCGCGGCCCGGCGGGCGCGCGGCCAGCAGGTCGATGTCCATCCGGCCACGATCGAATGTCCAGCGCACGCCGCCCTGAACGCCAATCGACCGGTCATGACGGCCATAGGTTTCCGCCATCAGAGTGATCCGGTCGGTCGCGCTATATAGTATCTGTGCGCCGTAGAGCAGATGCGCACGCTCACCACGTACAATGCCCATGCCCATATTGACGTTCACGCTCACCCGATTGATCGGCGTCAGCGTGAACGGCACGAACAAGGATGCACTGTCCAACTGCCCCGACCGCGCATCGACCAGCACAGAACCGGCCAGCGCGATCCCCACACGCTCCCCCGGCGCGCCGCCGCCGCTGCGCACCGCCCATTTCAGTGCCGGTCCGACCAGCCATTGCCCCTTGCCCGATTGGCCCAGCCGCTGGATCGTCGCGCCCAGTTCCAGTGTCGGTACAGTAGCAGGAGTGCAAGCGGGACCAAAGTTCAGCAGGCTTTGCCCGCGTCCCAGATCGCTGGTCCAGCTTTCCAGATGGCAATCGCCGGGCGTTTCGACACCGGCATCATCGACCGCATGAGCGCCGCCGCCAGCCATCAGCCGCGCGGGCAGCAGGATCAGGCAGGCGACAAGCGTGGTGCGCGCGACCGCGCGTCGCGTGAGGATTTTCCGCATGACATGCCCCCTCGTGCCTGACTCAGAGCCAGCCGCGCTTGCGGAAATAGACGAAGGGCAGCACCGACGAGATGATCATCAGCACAATCGCGAACGGATAGCCCAAATGCCAGCGCAGTTCGGGCATATAGTCGAAATTCATGCCGTAGATCGACGCGATCAGTGTCGGCGGCAGGAAGGCGACGGCCGCGACCGTGAAAATCTTGATGATCTGGTTCTGCTCCAGATTGATCAGCCCCAGCGTCGCATCCAGCAGGAAATTGACCTTGCTCGACAGAAAGGACGCATGATCGGTCAACGCCTGCACGTCGCGTTGCAGCGTCTTGATCCGGTCGCGCAGGTCGCGGTCGGCGCGGGGGCTGCGCGCGCTCCAATAGGATAGCAGCCGTGCCAGCCCGACCAGCGATTCGCGCAATTTGGTCAGCAGGTCGCCCTCCCGGCCAATGCGCCCCAGCACCGCTTCCAGATCACGCGATTCCGCGCCGCCACCGGGGCCACCCGCCGCCTTGTGCGCGAACACCTCGCGTGAGACGGCGTCGCACTGACCGGCATTGCGTTCCAATATGTCGGCGAGGCGATCGACAATCGCTTCCATCAGGTCGAGCATCAGCGTTTCTGCCGTCGTCGCGCCATTGCTGCGCAGACGGCGGGCGATGACCAGATCAAAGGGCCGGGATTCGACATGCCGAACCGTGATCAGGCTCGCAGCGCCCAGGATGAAGGTTACGGGCGCAAGGACCGGCGCTTCACCGTCCGGCCCCGATACGACGGGAACGGTCATGAAGCGCGCGCCATCCTCCTCATAGAGGCGGGCGGACGGTTCGATTTCCTCCATTTCCTGCAATGTCGGAATGTCGATGCCCAGAAGCGCGGAAACCTGCGCTGCATCGGCCGCCTCCGGCCGGACCATATCAGCCCACAGGATGGGCGGATGCGCGACATCGCGATCCATATGCGTGAGATCGAGGGCGATGAGGCGGTCAGCCTCACGCGCAAAAGCGGTGAACATAGATTATCTCCTGAATATCGATGAGCCGACAGCTTCAGGAGGGATGACGGGGATAACCCCTTAGCGACCCACTGACGCTATCGGACGGCTAGATCGACTTCTACTGTCGGGGTCCATGGGGTTTGTCCTTGAAAGGGTCGCGCGAGACTCGGCCCGGCGAGGTGGATATGGGTCGATCGACAGCGCCTGTCAATTCGCTCCGGCAGCGTGTTTGACGATTTAATCGACCAGGAATTGGTAATAATATTACATTCATATGCCAAACGCCGCATTGTCCCTGCTCATTCATAGGCCCCCCTAAGAATCGCGGTGCATCATCCCCATATGCCGTTCTCGGCATATGGCCGGGGCGGCCTCGCTTCGACCTGAACCCCCTATGCCGGTCGAACCTGTCGCTTCGATGATTTTCCAAAAGGCTGGAAACACCTGCACCGCATCGGTCACCCGACCAATGCGCGCCTGATGGAGTGTGCCCCGCATGATCGCCTATCTCATCCTCGTCCACCGCTTCCCCGAACAGTTCAAGCGGATGTTCCGCGCCATCTATGTGCCGGGCAATCATTATCTGATCCATGTCGATCATCGGTCGGGTGCCACGATGCAGGCAGATGTTGCCGCATTCCTGAAACCCTATGCCAATGTCGCAATGCTGCCCTCGCGCAAGATGTTGTGGGGCGGATATAGTCTGGTCGATGCCGAACTGCGCGGCATGGCCAAATTGCTGGAGATGGGCACGGACTGGCGCTATTTCATCAACTTGAGCGGGCAGGATTTCCCGCTGAAATCGCAGGCTTACATTGCCGACTATCTGGCACAGCATGACGGCACCGAGTTCATCCGCGCCGTCCCGCAACAGGCGATCCGCCCCGACACGATGAACCGGCTGAGCCATTATTTCATCGAAGCGTTCAACCGCATCGTGCGCACTGGCATCCCGCGCCGCCGCATGGCCGGGATCACCCCCTATATCGGCACGCAGTGGAAGGCGGTCACCCGCGATTTCTGCGCCTTTGTCTGCCGCGACCCCGCCGCGCTGAAATTCAAGAATTTCTACCGCCGCACGCTGATTGCTGACGAAGGCTTTTTCCAGACCGTGATGATGAACGCCTTTGCCCCCGCCAAACAGGTCAATGACGATCTGCGCACGATCGACTGGATACCCGATGGCGACATCAAGCTGCGCCCCCGGACGTTCGTGACGCGCGATGCGCTGCGGCTGACGCTCAGCCCGGATCTGTTCGCGCGCAAATTCGATGCACAGGAGGACAGCCATATCCTCGACTTGCTGGAGGCGCATCTGCTGACGCCCGCCGCCATGGTGCTGCCGAAGCAGGCCGAACCGCACGTAACAATATTACAAGCCTCTGGACGGATCGCATCAGCGGCTTAAGAGTCTCCCTTATTCAAAGATAAGGGAGTCCCTGCCATGGACCGTCGTGATTTTCTGCTGTCCTCCGGCGCCGCTGCCATCGCCGTCGCTGCCCCCCGCGCCTTCGCGCAGGGTAGCGACGATGCGCGGCTGTCAGCGGCGTTCACCGCCATTTTCGAGCGGCAACTGGACCTCTCGCCCAGCTTCGTCACCAGCCTTGGTCTGGACAAGGGCGCGCGGGCCGGGGCCAAGAGCCAGCTGGACGACAATAGCAAGTCGGCGATGATGAAGCGGCTGGCCGCAACGCAGGCGGCGATCAAGGAACTGGAGGGATTCACGTCCGCCAGCCTGTCCGCTCCACAGCGGCTGAACCTTGACGTCATTCTCTATTCGCTTGGGCAGCAGACGGTCGCCCCGGCGACTTTCGGCCTGAACAGCGCAGTGCGCCCCTATCGTATCTTCCAGCAGGGCGGCAGCTATTTTTCGACGCCCGATTTCCTGAACACCGCCCACACCATCAATGCAGCCGCCGATGGCGACGCCTATCTGGCGCGGCTGGAGGCGTTCGCGCGCAACCTGCGCACCGACAGCGCGATGCAGCGGGACGAGGCGGCGCGCGGCTATCTGGCGCCGGGCTGGTCGCTCGACCTGACGCTGGGGCAGATGAAGAAGCTGCGCGATCAGCCTGCCGCCAGCAGCAGCCTGGTCCAGTCGCTGGTCAAGCGCGCGGCGGCCAAGGGTATAGCGGGTGACTGGCAGGGACCGGCGGCGGCGATTGTCGAGAAAAGCATCTACCCAGCGCTCGACGCGCAGATCGCGATGATCGAGGGGCTGCGCAGCAAGACGGCGGCGGGCGATGGCATATGGCGCACCCCACGCGGCGAGGAGATTTACGCCGCCGCGCTCAAGAGCGCGACCACGACCGACCTGTCGGCGGCGGACATCCACGCGATGGGGGTGGAGCAAGTCGCCGATATCAGCGCGCAACTCGACACGATCCTGCAAGGGGCAGGCTATACAAAGGGGACGATCGGCGAACGTCTGGCGGCGCTGAACGCCGATCCGTCGCAAGTCTATCCCGACACGGCGCAGGGGCGCGCCGACCTGATCGCCGCGCTCAATGCCGAAGCCAAGCTGATGCAGGCGAAATTGCCGCAGGCCTTTGCGACCATCCCCGACACCCCGCTGGAAATCCGCGCGGTGCCGGTGGAGATTCAGGATGGCGCGTCGAACGGCTATTATAATCGCGCGGCGCTGGACGGGTCGCGCCCGGCGATCTTCTTCATCAATTTGAAGGCGATTGGCGACTGGCCCAAATATACGCTGCCCGCATTGAACTATCATGAAGGGGTGCCGGGGCATCACCTCCAGATTTCGACCGCGCAGACGGCGGGCGACATTCCGATGCTACGCAAGACCGCCTTCATGAGCGCCTATAGCGAAGGCTGGGCGCTCTATGCCGAGCAATTGTCGGACGAGCTGAAAGGCTATGCCACCCCGCTCGACCGAGCGGGATATCTCCAGTCCTTCCTGTTCCGCGCGGCGCGGCTGGTGGTCGATACCGGCATTCACTCAAAGCAATGGAGCCGTGAGAAGGCCACCGCTTATATGGTTGAAAAGACAGGTTTCACTCAGGCGCGCTGCCAGCGTGAAGTGGAGCGTTACTGCACCCAGCCGGGCCAGGCGACCAGCTACAAGGTCGGCCATGGCGTATGGAGCAAGGCGCGCGCCGCAGCCCAAGCCGCGATGGGCGATCGCTTCGATATCAAGCAGTTCCACGCCATTCTTGAGGAAGGCGCGATGCCGCTATCGATGCTGGAAGCGCGGGTCGCGGCGCGGGCGAAGATGGGCGTTTAAAACGCCGTTCGGGCTGAGCCTGTCGAAGCCTTGTCCTTCTCTTCAAGAAGAACGGCCCTTCGACAAGCTCAGGGCGAACGGTTTAAAAACGTTTGCCGAGTTGCTTACTCGTAATCCAGATCCTGATAGCTGTCGTCCGCCACATCGGAGAAGCGGGTGATGCGGGCGTCGAATTTCATGCGGATGCGGCCGGTGGAGCCGTGACGCTGTTTGGCGACGATGACTTCGGCGAGGCCATAGATGCGGTCCATATTTTCGCGCCAGATGGCATAGGCCGCTTCATCCTCGACCTTGGGTTCCTTGGCCGCTTCATAATAATCCTCGCGGAACACGAACCAGACCATGTCCGCGTCCTGCTCGATCGAGCCGGATTCGCGGAGATCCGATAGCTGGGGCCGTTTGTCCTCCCGCTGTTCGACCGCGCGGCTGAGCTGCGACAGGGCCAGCACTGGCACATGAAGTTCCTTCGCCAAGGTCTTGAGACCACGGGAAATTTCCGAAATCTCATTGACGCGATTCTCGTTGCCGCGACCCGTCCCTTGCAGCAGCTGGAGATAGTCGACGACGATGAAGCCGACATCATGGCGGCGCTTCAACCGGCGCGCGCGGGTGCGCAGCGCCGCGATGGTCAGGCCCGGCGTATCGTCGATGAACAGGGGTAGTTCCTGCAACTCGCGCGCGGCGCGGGACAGGTTCTGGAAATCGGCGCGGCTAATCTTGCCCATGCGCAGCGCTTCGCCGCTGATCCCCGATTGTTCGGCCAGCACGCGGGTCGCCAGCTGATCGGCCGACATTTCCAGGCTGAAGAAGGCGGTCTTGGCCCCCATATTCTTTTCCGGCGGGATGCCATCGGCATTGTCACGCAGCCAACGGGACGCGGCATTATAGGCGATGTTCGTGGCCAGCGAGGTCTTGCCCATGCCCGGACGGCCCGCCAGGATCATCAAGTCGGAATTGTGCAGACCACCGATCTTGGCGTTCAGGCTGTTGATACCGGTGGTGATCCCCGACACATGCCCGCCGCTGTTGAGCGCGCGTTCCGCAACCTGCACCGCGGCGGTGGAGGCGGTGAGGAAGCTCTTGACCGATCCGCTTTCCCCCTCCCCTTCGGACACTTTGTAGAGCGCGACTTCGGCCGCCTCTATCTGTTCGCGGGGATTGACATCCTCGCTCGTATCCATCGCATTTTCAACCAGTTCCCGGCCAACACTCACAAGCTGTCGCAGCAAAGCGAGATCGTAAATCTGCGACGCGAAGTCCCGCGCGCCGATCAGCGCCGCGCCATTGCCGGTCAGTTGCGCCAGATAGCCGGCACCGCCCAATTCCTTGAGCGCAGGGTCCTGATCCAGCATCGGCTTTAGCGTCACCGGATTGGCGACCATGTCGCGGTCCAGCAACTTCATGATCGCGTCATAGATGCGGCCATGCATCGGCTCGAAAAAATGCTCCGCCTTGATCTTGAGCTGGACATCCTCCGCCAGCCGGTTGTCGATCATCAGCGCGCCGAGCAGCGCGGCTTCCGCCTCCACATTGCGAGGGAGTTCAGGCGCGCCGGTTTCGGCGGCGGGATTCATTTTCACCAGTTCGACCATGGCTCTCTAATCCTCCGCCCGCCGCCTGCGCGCAAGGGCCAAGGTCGAAACGACGCATCGACGTTGTGGATAACTCCCGCTTGCATTTCGCGGGCCGCCGCCGCACTGAGGCTGATCGCAATATGGCCGACCCGCGCATCATAGACATCAAGCTCGACGAGCGGACGATCCTGTGGCGCAATGCCGACGTCGAACAGGAACGGCGCATCGCGATCTTCGACCTGCTGGAGGATAATATGTTCGCGCCGCAGCGCGTTCATGCCGACGGCTATGCCGGCCCCTACAAGGTCGTGCTGCGGGTCGAGGACGGGCGGCTGGTGATAGAGATTAACCGCGAGGATGACAGCGCGCTTGAAGCCATCATCCTGGGGCTGGGCCGGTTTCGCCGACCGATCCGCGAATATTTCGCCATTTGCGACAGCTATTATCAGGCGATCAGCAATGCCTCGCCCGCCCAGATCGAGACGGTCGACATGGCCCGGCGCGGCATTCACAATGACGCGGCGGAAATGCTGCGCGAGCGGCTGGAGGGCAAGATCGCGGTCGATTTCGACACCGCCCGCCGCCTGTTCACGCTGATCTGCGTGTTGCATATCAAGGGGTAAGGACAATCGGGCGGCTGACTTTGGGGGGATTGCTGGTCCGCGTCGGACTGGCGCTGGCGCTGATCGCAGTGCTGGCGCTGGCGCTGTTCCTCTATGCCCGCAACTGGGCGCCGGACCGGGGCGACTATCCGGTGCAGGGGCTGAGCGTCAGTTCCGACAATGGGCCGATCGACTGGGGGACGCTGGCAGCGCAGGGGGCGGACTTCGCCTATATCCGCGCGGCCAAGGGGGCGGACTGGCGCGACCCCGCTTTCGCCGCCAACTGGCGCGGGGTGCGTAGCGCGGGCATGCGTTATGGCGCGATGCTGGAATTCAGCCTGTGCCGCTTGGCCAGCGATCAGGCGACCCGTTTCATGACCACCGTGCCGCGCGACAATGCCGCCCTGCCCCCGGTCATCCGGCTGGCCTTCGACCCGGCCTGCACCGCGCGACCGGGCCGCGACCTGTTGCTGTCGGAACTGAACACGCTGGTCAATCTGGTCGAAAGCCATGCTGGCAAGACGGTGCTGCTCAACGTGACCGAGGATTTCGACAAGCGTTATGATGTCGGCTCCGGCATCAACCGGACCTTATGGCTGGACGGCAATTTCTTCCCCCCCGATTATGCGACGCGGCGCTGGGTGATGTGGACAGCCAGCGACATGCGGCATATCGACGGGATCGACGGTCCGGTCAGATGGGATGTGGTGGCGCCATGACGCGCGAGGCAGAGATTGCAGAACTGGTGACGGCGGCGCGCACGGCGATGGCCAATGCTCATGCGCCCTATAGCCGCTTTGCCGTAGGCGCGGCGGTGCGGCTGACCGATGGCAGCATCGTGACCGGCTGCAATTTCGAGAATGCGAGTTACGGCCTGTCGCTCTGTGCAGAAACGGTCGCGCTGGCGACCGTCAATGCGCAGGGACGCTTCGCCGATGTCGCCGCCATCGCCGTGGTCGGCGGCGCGATGGACGGCGCTGGCACGGCGATCGTCACCCCCTGCGGCCGCTGCCGCCAGGTCATGAACGAAGCCGAACAGATGGCCGGACGTCCGCTGGCCATCTATTGCGCCACGCCCGACGGCGCGCAGATTGTCGAACATACAGTCGCAGCATTGCTGCCCCATGCCTTTGGTCCGGCGGACCTGGGCATCACTCCTGTCAGGAAGAACTGAACATCCCATGTCGATATTGTCGGATAAGTGGATTCGCGAACAGGCGCTGACCAACGCCATGATCGAGCCGTTCGTGGAGAGCCAGCGGCGCGACGGCTGTATCAGCTACGGCCTGTCCTCCTATGGCTATGATGCGCGGGTCGCCGACGAGTTCAAGATTTTCACCAATATTGACAGTACCATCGTCGATCCCAAAAATTTCGACACCAACAGCTTTGTCGATCGCAAGACCGACTGCTGCATCATCCCGCCCAACAGCTTCGCGCTGGCGCGCACGGTCGAATATTTCCGGGTGCCGCGCGACGTGCTGGTCATCTGCCTCGGCAAATCGACCTATGCCCGCTGCGGCATCATCGTCAATGTGACCCCGCTGGAGCCGGGCTGGGAGGGGCATGTGACGCTGGAATTTTCCAACACCACACCGCTGCCTGCCAAAATCTATGCCAATGAAGGCGCGTGCCAGTTCCTGTTCCTGAAAGGAAATGAGCCGTGCGAGGTCAGCTATGCCGACCGGGCGGGGAAATATATGGGGCAACAGGGCGTGACGTTGCCGCGCCTGTGACGACGTGCCAGACTGTGGCCCATGAAATGGTTGCGGACATGGTTGGCGCGGGGGCTGGCACGCGGGACGCCGACTGAGGCATCGCCCCCGCCGAGTGTGGGCGACCGCCGCGTCTATGCGATTGGCGATGTGCATGGCCGCGCCAACCTGCTCGACGCCCTGCTGATACTGATCGCGCGCGATGATGCCGAGCGGGGTGCGATGCCCCCGCACATCGTCCTGCTGGGCGATCTGGTCGATCGCGGTCCATCCTCGCGGCAGGTGATCGACCGGGTGATGGCCATGGTCGCATCGGGCGGCGATGTGCGCTGCCTGAAGGGCAATCATGAGGAAATTTTCGTCCTGGCGGCACGGGGCGAAGTGCGGGCGGTGCCGGTCTTTCGCCGGATGGAGGGCGCCGCCACGCTGGCCAGTTACGGACTGGACCCGATCTTGTTTCATGTCATGACCGATGAAGAGATTGTGACATGGATGCTCAACCATGTGCCGCGCGACCATGTCGATTTTCTGGACGCCCTGCCCGATCAGGTCGAAATGGACGATTATCTGTTCGTCCATGCCGGGATCCGGCCGGGGGTGCCGATAGAGGCGCAAAATGGCGCTGACCTGCGCTGGATCAGGCGCGAATTTCTGGATCATGGCGGCGCGCATCCCAGGATGATCGTGCATGGCCACAGCATCACGGATGATGTGGATTTGCAGCCCAACCGGATCGGCATCGACACCGGCGCCTATTATTCGGGGCGACTGACCGCGATTGGCCTGCAAGGCACGGATCGCTGGTTTCTCCAGACCAACGACTGAGTTGTTTTTCCTTTATCTTTTGCGTTGCAGCATCGCCAAATAGCGCCTGCATCAGTCATAAGCTGTTGAGAAACATTCCATGGTTATGGCCCAAGGAAAAGCATAGCGGATTGCTACCTTTGCTTCGTTTCAAGGGGACAGAGCGGCCCAGATGCTGCCATCCAGGGGAACAGATCATGCGTGCTATTCATGCGTTAACCGGGCTTTGCCTGGCGTCTTGCCTTGTGCCTTCTTCCCAAGCTTTCGCAGCTGCAAAACAGGATTTGGCGCTGAGCCAGCGTCATAAGTTCGACATTCATGTCCAGCCGCTCAGCAGCGCGCTGCGCCAGCTTTCGACCCAGTCGGGCGTGCGCATCCTGTTCCCCTATGATGAGGTGGCGGCGATCCGCAGCCGCCGGATTCAGGGCTGGCTCTCAACCCAGGACGCGCTGGCGCGGCTGCTGGCGGGTACTGACCTGAAGATGGAACAGGCCGGTGTCGGCGTCATCGCGCTTGCCGCCCCCGCCAACCGCAGCGTCGCGCGACGCAGCCCCCTTGCGCTCCAGTTCGCGCAGGCGAGCGTCGCAGGCAGCGCCGCTCCGGCCGCCCTCGCCCCGGCCGCCGAACCGATCGAGGATTCAACGCCGATCATCGTCACCGGTACGCGCGCGACCAACCGCACTGTCGCCGAAAGCCTTGCGCCTATCGACGTATTGGGGGCCAAGGATCTGGAATCCAGCGGCAAGCAGTCGGTCCGCGATCTGCTCGGCACGCTGGTCCCGTCGATCAACGTGTCGAACAACGGCGCGGGTGCCAGTTGGGCGGTGCGCACCCTGTCGCTACGCGGCCTTGGCGGTGACCAATTGCTGGTACTGGTGAACGGCAAGCGGCGGCATAATTCGGCCACGCTGTTCATCAACGGATCAGTCCAGAACGGCCAGTCGCCGCCGGACCTGGACCTCATCCCCGGTAATGCGATCCAGCGGATCGAAGTGCTGCGCGACGGCGCATCGGCGCAATATGGGTCGGACGCGATTGCGGGCGTGGTCAACATCATCCTGAAGAACGACACGGCTGGGGGCGCGGCACTGACGCTGGGCAGCACGGCGGACAATGGCGGCGAACAAGGCCGTTGGCAGGTCGACAAGGGTTTCGCGATCGGCCCGGATGGTGGCTATTTCCATCTTGCGGCCGACGGTGTGTTGCAGGCCGGAACGCTGGTTAAAGGATCTCCGATCACCGGCGCCTATTATCCCACAGGCGATCCGCGAAACAACGATCCTGATCTGGACCGGTATCGCGGCAAGGCTGGCCAGCCCGAAGTCATCGGCGGCAATGTCAGCTACGACGCCATGCTGCCAGTGGGTGGCAGCGTGGAAGCTTACAGCTTCGGCACATATTCAAAGCGCCACGCCGCTGGCTGGCTGACCTATCGCACACCAGCCGCGCTCAACAATATCATCGAAATCTATCCCGAAGGCTATATCCCGCGCATCCATGTCTATGATGAGGATTTCCAATATGCGCTCGGCCTGCGCGGCGAAATTGGCGGAGGCGTGCATTTCGACCTTAGCTCCACCTATTCGCAGAATGAGGTCAAATATAAACAGACCACATCGCTTAATCCTTCGATGGGTACGGCGAGTCCGACGAACTTCTATCTGGGCAAGATCCGGTTTGACGAATGGACCAACAATCTGGATTTCAACAAGGAATTGGAGATCGGCCTGGCCGGACCGTTATCCGTTGCTGTAGGTGCAGAATATAAGAAAAATAAATTCATGATCGGGGCTGGCGATCCTGAATCCTATATCGACGGCCAATATGTATCGCCGCCTGGTGCCTGGCTTGCAGGACGGCAACGCACTGGTGTCGGCGCGCAAGGCGTGACGGGTTTCGTTCCGGAAGGCACTGGGAGTTGGAGCCGCAGCAACTGGAGCGCCTATATCAACCTGGAAGGCAAGATCGTCGAGGGGCTGGAATTCGGCCTTGCCGGGCGGCATGAGGACTATACCGATTTTGGCACCACGGACACCGGCAAGGCGTCGCTCCGCATCGAACCGATGCGCGGCTTTGCCATCCGCGGCACGGCCAGCACCGGTTTTCGCGCACCGACCTTGCAGCAGCAGCATTATGCGTCATCCTCCACCATCGGCGTGGTCCAGAATGGCGTCAGCGTACTGTTGCCGGTGCAGGCGTTGCCAGTCGAGGGCGCGGCGGCCAAGGCACTGGGCGCAGTGCCGCTCAAGCCTGAAAAGTCCGTCAACTTTTCCGCCGGTATCGTGCTGACACCCGCGCCGAACCTGAACATCACGGTCGATGCCTATCAGATCAAGATCAAGGACCGTATCCTGCTGAGCGAGACGCTGAGCGGTCCGGTCGTCATCAACGCGCTGGAAGCGGCCGGCATTTACGGGATTGCCGGTGGACTGCTCTTCTCCAACGCCGCCGACACGCGGACACGCGGCCTCGACATCGTCGGCACCTATCGCGCGGGGCTGGGCGACATGGGTCTAGCAACGATCAGTCTTTCGGCAAATTTCAACAAGACCATCTTCACCCATATCGACCCTGTCCCCGGACCGATCGCCGCATCGGGCCTCGCCCTGATCGGCCGAACCAAGCAGGGAGACCTGACTGAGGGCACACCACGCAACAAATTCATCGCCAACGTCCTGTGGGAAAAGGACGATTTCAATATGAACCTGCGCGCGACGCGTTTCGGCAAGATCGTCCAGCGCGCAAACGCCACGGCATTCCACACCGCCGACTTTACGGCTTGCGCAGTCAATGTCGTGAGCCCTGTCTGCTTCCGCGACTTTGTGGACGAAAAACTGAAGCCGAAGGTCATCGTTGATCTCGAAATCGGCTATAAATTGACCAAGGGCGTCAAGTTGTCGGTCGGCGCAAACAACTTGCTCAACACTTATCCCAACAAACTGAAACCGGTAAGCCAGTTCGTCGGCTTTCTCTATAACACCTATGCGCCCTACGGCATAAGCGGGGGCTTCTACTATGGCCGCCTGAACCTGGAGTTCTGAGCATGACGATCAGATCGGGCGTCAGCCGTCGCGAGGCGATCGCGGCGGGCGGGATCGGCTTGCTGGCGGCGGGGAGCGCCGGGGCGGTGGGCGATGCCCGCGCCCCGGCAACGGGTAAGGAGACGATGGTGAGCGTCGAGGACGCCACCAATGTCGCCCTGACCCTGTCGCCCGACGGCAGCCGGATCGCCTTCGATCTGCTCGGCATATTATGGACGATGCCGGTCGCGGGTGGTCCTCTGAAGCGGCTGACCGGGGATTTTGACGATCTCGCCCAGCCCGACTGGTCGCCCGACGGAGCGCGCATCGCCTTCCAATCCTATCGCAGCGGCAATTTCCACATCTGGTCGGTCGCGGCCGATGGCGGCGACATGCGCCAGCATACCGACGGACTGCTCGACGATCGCGAACCGCGCTGGTCGCCCGATGGCAAAAGCATCGCCTTTTCCAGCGACCGGGCCGACGGGCGCTATGCCATCTATCTGCTGGAGGTGGCGTCGGGCCGGGTGACGCCGCTGTCCAAAGGCATAACCAACGACAGCGAACCATGTTGGTCGCCCGATGGCCAGCGCATCGCCTATGTCGCGGGCGGCACGAAACTGGTCTTAGCAGATGTTACAACCGGCGCGGTGACCGAGGTGGCGTCGGTGCCGCCCTCCCCCGACCGTTTCAACCCTTCCGCGATCATGGCCCCCGCCTTCGCCCCGGACGGGCGCATCGCCTATACCCGCGTCCAGCCGGGGTCCGTGACGCTGGTGGTGAATGGCAAGGATGTGATCGCCGGAGAGGATCTCTACCCCTTCCGCCCCGCCTTCACCGCAGACGGCGCGATCCTCTACGGCTCCGGCGGCAAGCTGCGGCGCTGGCGCAATGGCAAGGCGAGCGTGGTGCCGTTCACGACGCAAGTGCCGGTCACGACACTCGATTACAGCAAAAAGGCGCGAGACTTCACCTCCACCACGCCAAAACCCGTGGTCGGCATCGCCGCGCCAATGCTCTCGCCCGATGGCAAGCAGATCGTCTTTGCCGCGCTCAATGATCTGTATCTGATGCCCGTCGGCGGCGCGCCCCGCATCCTCGTCGGCGACGCCTTCCACAAATGCGATCCGGCCTGGTCGCCCGATGGCCGGACGATCGCCTATAGTTGCGACCGCAGCGGGACGCTCGACCTGTGGTTGCATGACGTCAGCACGGGCAAAGAACGGCAGCTGACCAATATCCCCGACAAGGCGGTCGCCTGGGGCAGCTGGTCGCAGGACGGGACGCTGATCGCCTTTCTGGATCAGGAAGGCGCGCTCCATACGGTCGAGGTCGCGACCGGCACCGTGCGCAAACGCTTCGATGCGATCTGGGAACCGGGGCGGCCAAGCTTCGGCCCGGATGGCCAAACCATCGCCTATGCCGCGTTCAAGCCGGTGACGGGCCGCTATCGCGAGGGATCGAGCCAGATCTTGTCGGTCGATCTGGCCACGGGCAAAGGCACCTATCGCCCGGTGTTCGATGGCAAGTCGCTCGGCACGCGCGGGCATGACGGCCCGGTCTGGTCGCCCGATGGCAAGGCGATGGCCTTTGTGTTCGCCAGCACGCTGTGGGTCGCCCCGGTCGCGCCGGACGGCAGCTTCACCGGCGCACCGCGCCAGGTCAGCACGGACCTGGCCGATGCGCCAAGCTGGAGCGGCGATTCACGCTCCATCCTGTATCTCAGCGGCGGAAAATTGCGATTGGTGCCGGTCACAGGCGGCAAGCCACAGACTGTGCCATGCCGCCTGACATGGGCCAATGCCAAGCCTTCGGGTCGCACCGTCATCAGGGCTGGCAAGGTCTGGGACGCCCTGTCCTCGACCTACAAGAGCGGCGTGGACGTGGTGATCGACGGCAACGTCATCACCGCGGTCACGCCGCACGGTGGGGGCGCGCCGTCCGATGCCAATGCCCGCTTCATCGACGCGCCAGACCTGACGTTGATGCCGGGCCTCATCGACATGCACACCCATCGGCAGATGGCGGGCTATGGCTATGGCGACCGGATGGGGCGGCTGTGGCTGGCGATGGGCATCACCGCGACCCGATCCCCCGGTTGCCCAGCCTATCATATGGTTGAGGACCGCGAGGCGATCCAGAGCGGCAAGCGGATTGCGGCGCGCCACTACGCCACCGGCGAAGCGATCGACGGCGGGCGCATCTTCTACAATTTCATGCGCCCGGTGACCGAGCCGGGACAGATGGCGCTGGAGCTGGAGCGGGCGCGGCTGCTCGATTATGACATGGTCAAAACCTATGTCCGCCTGCGCCACGACACGCAGAAGGAGGTAGTCGACGCCTCCCACCGCATGGGGATGCACCTGTCGTCCCATTATCATTATCCCGCGCTCCACAGCGGCATGGATTGCATGGAACATACCGGCGCGACCAACCGCTACGGCTATTCGCGCACGGTAACGGCGCTGGGCGGCGGCTATCATGACGTCAATGACCTGTTCTCAGCCGCCAAGGCCGGGCGCACCCCGACCCTGTTCGCGGCCACTGCGCTGCTGGGGCTGGACGACAGCTTCACCCGCGATCCCCGGATCACGACCCTCTATCCGTCATGGGAGTTCGCAAAGCTGACCGGGCGGGTGAAGGCCATGTCGGGCGAAGGCGGCCCGATCATGCTGGCGTCACTGGAGCGGCAGGTGGCGCAGATCAAACAGATGCTGGCGGCAGGATGGCACCCCCTGTCCGGCACCGACGCCCCGATCGACCTGACCGCGATCAGCCTGCACCTCAACCTGCGCGGCATGGTGAAATATGGCGTGTCCCCGCTCGACGCCCTGATGATGACGACGCGCTGGTCCGGCGAATTTCTGAACGAACCAATCGGCCGGATCGCGCGCGGGATGCTGGCGGATCTGATTCTGGTGGAGGGCGATCCACTCAAGGATGTCAGTACGGTCGCCAATGTGCGGCAGGTCGTGGCGAACGGCGTGGTCCATACGCCTGACGCACTGATGGCCCCGTTCGTGGAAGCCAGGCCGCAAGCGGATGTGACGCCCGTGCTACCGATGCTGGCCGATGCGCACCAGCATATCTGGTGGCACGATGCTGAATATGTGGAAGCAAGCCGGGCGGCCTGTTGCGCCGGTCATGCGGTGGCGCATGTTTGATCAGAGGGACTAACGCAGCAATTCGCTCACCAGCGAAGGTTTCTTCGCGATCATGGCGAGCAGCACCTGCGCGGGACCGGTGGGACGACGGCGACCATGCTCCCAGTTGAGCAGTGTCCCCTTGGCGACACCAATGCTGCGCGCGAACGCACCCTGCGACAGACCAGTGCTGGCCCGGATCGCCGCCACATCCACGACCGGCACTTCCACCTGATGCACCACAGCTCCGGTCTTTTCGCCACGGGCAAAGGCCAGCGCTTCGTTCAGCCCTTCCATCAGGCTCTCATAGACTTCGCTCATGACCTGGCTCCGTAAGTTGCAAGCAATTGCTTGCTCAAAGCGACCGCCGCCGCCTGTTCGGCCTTGGTCAGATTATCCTTCTCATTCTTGGCGAACACCGTCAGCAGAAACAGCGGCATCGCGTCGCCACCGAACACATAGAGCGTGCGATAGCCACCACTTTTGCCGCCACCTTCACGCGCGACACGCACCTTGCGCAGACCGCCGCCGAGCGAGATTCCGGCCTCCGGGTTTGCCGCCAGAAAGCGAACGATCCCGACCCGCTCATCATCCGACATGATCGCTCTGGCGCGCTTAAGAAACGACTCCAGCTCGACGACGGTATGAAGGCGATGCATCATGCCTATCTATGCGCTATTGACGCATAGGTCAATGACGCATGGTCAACGCCACCCCTTCGCCCGCGCATCCACCTCGCCCCCGGCATCCACAGGCTCCCCCTCAATCAGCGCATCCACCGTCGCCATGACCCGCGCGTCGCTGGAGGAGGCCTGACGATAGGCATAACCCTGTCCGGCACCCGGCAACGCCTGCTGCACCTGCCAGCCATCGCCCTCGCGGCAGGCGACGCCTGCAACCGCGCCGTCGAAGCTGCGGCACCAGCCGCCGCCCTTGCGCTGGAAGGTCAGGCCGATGCGGATCGCGCTATCGCCCTGCGCCGATGCCAGCTGGGTGTCGAGCGCCCGCGCCAACGCGCCCTGCGCGACCATGACGCCATCATGCAGGCCGATCGGGCCGCCCTCCCCACCGGTCAAGCGGCCAAGGCTGAGTCCCAGAACAAGGCTCGCGGCGATCGCCCCGCCCGTCGCCCAACCCCGCCAACGCTGCGCCGGGCGCGCCAGCGGCACCACCCTGACGCTCTCCTCCACCAGCGCGCGCATCGCCCCCGGCACCGGCTCCTGCGCGATCGGCGCATAATGGCCCGCCAGCCGCTCCCGCAACCGGCGGTGCATCGCCAGTCGCTCCGCCAGCGCCGGATCGTCCGCCACGGCGCGATCGACGCGGCGACGTGTCACTTCGTCCAGTTCGCCATCGACCAGCGCGATCAACATGGCTTCGTCAATGTCGGTCATGCCGCTTCCCCCATCAGTTCAATGAGCGCCCCGCGCCCGCGCACCAGCCGCGACGTCAGCGTCCCCATCGGCACCCCCAGCACGGCGGCGGCTTCCTTGTAGGACAGCCCCTCCACCAGCACGAGCGCGATCGCCTCGCGCTGTTCGTCGGGCAGCGCCTGCATCGCCCGGTCGACATCGGACAGATGGACATGCGCCTCTATGTCCCGGTCGCCTGCATGGCCGACATGCTCACCAGCCTCAGCCGGGGCAAAGGTTTTGGCAGCCCGCTGGCGCGCGCGGGCCTCGTCGATCCACAGGTTGCGCATGATCCGATATATCCAGCTGTCGAGGCGGGTGCCGGGCTGCCACTGGTCGCGCGCCTTGAGCGCCCGCTCCAGCGCGGCCTGGCACAGATCGTCGCCATCGGCACGATCGCGCGACAGGCTGGCGGCAAAGCGCCGCAGCCTGGGCAGGATCGCCAGCAAATCATGCTCGAACGACATCGGGCCTCCAATCACATGTTCCGGGGATGAAACGGGCCTGCCCGGTCGTTTCATCCCACGACTTGAGAAAAAACGGAAATATTTGTGCGATGGATCATTATGCACCCGAAAGGACCGGTGAGAGCGACATGAGACTGACCCGCCCATGGATGATCGCCGGGCTGATCCTGATCGCGCCGGGCGCGCAGGCGCAATTGCTGGGCGGTCCGGTAGGCCAGGTCGTGCCGGAGGTACTGGACCGGGTCGGTGGCGTTATTGAAGGCAGCGGGCTGGAGCGCCTGTCTCCGGCACGGCTGGCCGATACGTTGATCGAGGCGCGGGCGGCGCGGATCGGCGATCTGCTCCGGCGGCATGGCGATATGGTCGAGCTGGACGACCGGCGTGAGCCGGCACGGCGCGGGGTGATATTGCTGACCGGTGCGGATGCAGCCAGTCTGGATGCGCTGAGGGCCGCAGGATTTGGCGTGGAGAGCGAGGCGGTGGAGGGGCTGGACCTCAGCATCGCACGGCTGCAAGTGCCACAGGGTCGCAGTCTGGCGCGGGCGCTGAAAGATGTGCGCCGCATCGCCCCAAAGGCGCAGGCCAGCGCCGACAATCTTTATTTCCCCGGTGGGTCAGCCAGCGGCGCGGCAGCGGGCGTACTGGCAAGCAGCGGCACGGTGGGACGCAGCGCGGCGGGGCTGATCGACGGCGGGGTCGCGCGGCATCCGGCGCTGAGCGGGCCGATCGAACAGCGCGGCTTTGCGCGCGGTGCGCCAAGGGCCAGCGCCCATGGCACGGCGGTAGCCTCGCTGATCAGCGGCACGGGCAGCGTGCGGGGTGCTGCACCGGGCGCGGCTTTGCTGGTCGCCGATGTCTATGGCGACGATCCGGCTGGCGGCGGCGCCTTTGCGATCGTGCGCGCTCTGGGATGGATGGCGGCGCGCGGGGTGCCGGTCGTCACGGTCAGTCTGGTCGGGCCGGACAATCCGCTGCTGGCAGGCGCGATCCGGCTGGCGCGCGACAAGGGCGTTACCGTGGTCGCCGCCGTCGGCAATGACGGCCCGGCCGCACCGCCCGCCTATCCCGCCTCCTACGCCGGGGTGATCGCGGTTACGGGGATCGACGGGCGCGGGCGGCTGCTACCCGAAGCGGGACGCGCCGCCCATGTCGATTTTGCCGCGCCGGGGGCGGATATGAATGCGGCGCGCAGCGATGGCGGCAAGGGCGCGGTGCGCGGCACCAGCTTTGCAGCGCCGCTGGTCGCCGGGCGGTTGCTGGCGCGGGGCAGCCTGACCGCGCTGCGGGCCGAAGCAGAAGCGCCAAAGGGCAAGGCGCGCGGCTTCGGCCAGGGTATCATCTGCGGCACATGCAGAAATAATGACTGATTTTTAGCCGGTTACGCATTTTTCCCGCCTGCGCGGGATGAAATGCCTGCCTCCTCCCGTTGTCCCTGCATTGCATCGACAATCAACAAGGAGATGAGCGATGAAGAGCAAGTTCATGATCGTGGCGGCCTGTATCGCAACGCTGACCGCAGTTCCCGCTTCGGCCCAATTGCTGGGTGGCAGCGGCGGCGGTGGCGGTCTGCTGGGTGGATCGGTCGGCGGCCTTGGCGGCGCGCTGGGCGGATCGGGCAGCGGTGGCCTTGGCCTCGACCGCAGCATCGACCTCGACAATGGCCGGGTCGGGGCGAGCGGGTCTGGCAATGGCCGCGCCGATGGCAGTGCCAGCGGTTCGCTGACCCGCAGGGACAAAAGCCGCAGCGGCAGCGCTTCAGGTTCGGCCAACGGATCGGCGGGCGGCAGCCTGGCGGTCGATACCCTCGGCACCAGCGACGCCCGCAATGCCGTCGGCAATGTGCGTGACCGGGCCGATAGCGGCGTCGGCGCAGTACGGGATCGGGCAAGCGGCGCCGTCAGTGCAACGAAGGACCGGGCTGGACAGGCCGCAGGCGCGGTTCGGGATCGGGCTGGATCGGCCGTTGGCAGTGCCACTGGCGCTGTGAATGGCGCAGCATCGATCGACGCCAGCGGCCAGGTTTCTGGGGGTGGACAAGGTGCCGGTTCGACCGGTGCCGCTCCCGAAAGTCAGGCGGAAGATTGACCCCGCAGGGGAAAGGGGGGCGGCGGCCAAGTTCCAAGCCGTCGCATCCCGCCCCGCCGCCTGACCGGGCCGACGATTTGGAAGGCCATCTTGGCCAGACCGGATCGTCGGCCCATTTTTTTGCGTCAGTCTAGGACAAGCATCCGCGCGATCGCATCAGTCAAATCACGCTGGGCGCGTTGCGCGACCCGCGCGGTCGCCACCATGTCGAAGGCATGGATAGCGCCTGGATAGACATGACATTCCACCGGCACCCCTGCCCCGGCCAGCCGCCGCACAAAATCCAGATCCTCGTCAAGGAACAGGTCGAGCGCACCCACCGCCACATAGGTCGGCGGCAGGCCAGCCAGATCATCCGCCAGAGCGGGCGAGAACCAGCCCTTGCGCGCGTCATCGCAGCCATAATCGCCGCGCAATGCGCCCCAGCCAAACTGGTTGGAGGCGCGTGTCCAGATAAATTCGCCGGTGCTGGCCGATTGCCAGCGGCAGTCATGCCCACCGGTGCGATGGTCGAGCATGGGATAGATCAGTATCTGCCCGGCCAGCGCGATGTCGCCCCGGTCCCGCGCCATCAACGCCAGCGCCGCCGCCAGCCCGCCGCCCGCGCTTTCACCCATCACGACGATGCGCTGCGGATCGATACCCAGCGTATCGGCCTGCGCCACCAGCCAGTCGAGCGCGGCATAGCAATCCTCCTGCGGCCCCGGAAAGGCCGTTTCGGGCGCTAGCCGATAGTCAACAGAGGCAGCAACGAAACCCATCGCTTCGGCCATCGGTCCAATCGATCGGCTCGCCATATCGGCCGTACCCAAAATCATGCCGCCGCCATGGATGTGCAAAATGGCTGGACGAGGCGGGCGGGCAGGATCGGCATTGAAAATATGAAGCGCCACATCGGGCGCGCCATCGCGGCCCGGAATCGACCGGATATCGGGGATCGCTACCGGTCCCTGTGCCTCCATCGCCGCCATGCCCTCCCGCATGAACGGCAGGATGTCATGGCTCAGTTCCAGTTCCGGCAGCATATCCAGTACCGGGGCGATTTCGGGGTCGATCAGATGGCGGGTCGTCATGGCCTCTCCTGCGGCTTTGTATCCTCGTCGGACATTATCCTATGCCAGCCCGCGCCCTGCCACAACGGAAAAGGCCGACGATCCTGACGGATCATCGGCCTTTCCACCCCCTGGTAAGCGCGTGTGGCGCGAAGCGTCAGGCGACCTTAGCCTGTTCTTCCAGCGCCTCTTCCGGGTCGCGCAGCACATAGCCGCGGCCCCAGACGGTTTCGATATAATTGTCGCCACTGCACGCCAGCGCCAGTTTCTTGCGCAGCTTGCAGATGAACACGTCGATAATCTTGAGTTCCGGCTCGTCCATCCCGCCATAGAGATGGTTGAGGAACATTTCCTTGGTCAGGGTCGTACCCTTGCGGAGCGACAGCAGCTCCAGCATGGCATATTCCTTGCCGGTCAGGTGAACGCGATTGCCATCCACTTCCACCGTCTTGGCGTCCAGATTGACCGCCAGCTTGCCGGTGCGGATGACCGATTGCGAATGGCCCTTGGACCGGCGCACCACGGCATGGATACGGGCGATCAGCTCTTCGCGATGGAAGGGCTTGGTCACATAATCATCGGCACCGAAGCCGAAGGAGCGGACCTTGCTGTCCATCTCGGCTATGCCCGACAGGATCAGCACCGGGGTCTGCACCTTGGCAGCGCGGAGCTTCTTCAGCACGTCATAGCCGTGCATGTCAGGCAGGTTGAGATCCAGGCAGATGATGTCGTAATCATACAGCTTGCCGAGATCGAGACCTTCCTCGCCCAGGTCGGTCGTATAGACATTAAAACCTTCGGTCGTGAGCATCAGCTCAATCGCCTTGGCGGTGGTCGGTTCATCCTCAATCAGCAGCACGCGCATGTGAAGCCCCTTTGTGTCGCAGGTCCGTTCACCCCACCAGAACGGCGTCCGCATCAATTCATTAACCAAAAAACTTCTGAAGGACAAAGGTTAATTTTTCGCTAACCCGCAGAAATCCACGAGTCGTCCAAAAACGAATCTGTTTACAAAGAGTTGAGGCCGAAATGATTCCTGGCGAGTCAAGAAAGATTCACCTGCGAAACGAGCTTTAACACCCATGATGCCGGGTGATGAAATCCAGCAGCGCATCGACGCGGGCGGGGCGCAGCCGCGATGGCGGCGTGACGAGGTGGAGGCCAAAGGGCGGCGCGCGCCAGTCGATCAGCAACTCTTCCAGTTCGCCACTGGCCAGCGCTTCGCCGACGATAAAATCGGGCAACCGGGCAATACCGACCCCCGCGCGCAACGCAGGCAACATCGCGTCGCCGCTGTTGACCGTCAGGCGCGATCGGACCTGCACCACCACATTCTGCTGCCCCGGCCCCGTAAAGCGCCACACGTCGGGCGTGGTCACATTGGAATAGCAGAAGCAGTCATGGCCGCTGAGATCCGAGGGATGCACCGGCCTTCCCCGTGCCGCCAGATAGGCGGGCGACGCGACGACATGAATATGCACATCGGCCAGGCGGCGGGCGCGCAGCGAACTGTCGGGCATGTCGGCAATGCGGATGGTCGCGTCCAGCCCCATTTCAATGAGGTCGATATGCGCGTCGGACAGATGCAGGTCAACATCGACCAGCGGATGCTCCTGGGTAAAGCGGGCGATCAGCGGGGCGATGCGTTGCAGGCCAAAGCTCATCGGCGCACCCAGCCGCACAACGCCCGACAGATCGGCGGTTTCTTCGCGCGCCGCCTCCTCCGCCGCCTGTCCTTCGGCAAGAATACGATGGGCGTGATCGGCCAGCCTCTTGCCGCTTTCGGTCAGCGCCAGGCGGCGGCTGGTGCGGTTGAACAGGCTGGTGTCGAGATGTTCCTCCAGCCGGGTCACGGCCTTGGACACGGTCGCCTTCGACACGCTCAGCGCCTTGGCCGCGTCGGTGAAGCTGCGATGTTCGACCACGGCGGCAAACATCGCCCAGGCCTCAAAATCAGGTAGTCGCATGGGGAAACAATCCGTTTCAATGCTGCGTGTTTCGGAAACGATCCTGATGACTAGATTAGCGGAAAGCAAGCCGGAATGTCCGGTCGATATTCGGAAAGGCAAGGATATGAACACGCACATAGCAAACCGTATCGAGCGCCGCCCCTTCGCGTCGCTCGGCCACGCCGATCATGGCTGGCTGAACGCACGGCACCATTTTTCGTTCGCCGACTATCATGACGAGGACCGCATGCACTGGGGCGCGATCCGGGTATGGAATGATGATGAGATCGGCCCGCGTTCGGGCTTCCCGCCCCACCCCCATGCCGACATGGAAATCATCACCTATGTCCGCACCGGCGCGATCACGCACAAGGACAGCCTGGGCAATCAGGGCCGCACCGAAGCGGGCGATGTTCAGGTGATGTCGGCCGGAACCGGCATCCGTCATGCGGAATATAATCTGGAGGATGAGATCACCACTTTGTTCCAGATCTGGGTCATCCCGCGCACACGCGGCGGCAGCCCAAGCTGGGGCGCCAAGCCGTTTCCGCGCGGTGAGCGTTCGGGCAAGCTGGTCGTGCTGGCCAGCGGCTATGACGAGGACGCAGAAGCCCTGCGCATCCGCGCCGATGCCCGCCTGCTGGGTGGCACGATCAGGGCGGGCGACAGCGTAACCTATGACAGCGCCGACGGTCGCCACCTCTATCTCGTGCCTGCCACGGGACGGATCAGCATCGACGGTGAGACGTTCGAGGCACGCGATGGCGCAGCCATTATCGGCGGCGCGCCCATCACCATCACCGCGATCGAGGACGCCGAAATCGTCCTGGTCGACAGCATCTGAAGTTACCGGCCCGTCCTTCCCCCCGGACGGGCCGGCCGCCGCCCGCGCACTCTCCCCCTCCCCTTGCGCGGGCGGCACCCTCTTTTCCACCCTATAAGGAGACACATCATGGCTAAGGTTCTGGTTCTTTATTATTCCTCCTACGGTCATATCGAAACGATGGCCAAGGCGGTTGCCGAAGGCGCAGCCGCGGCTGGCGCTCAGGCCGATATTAAGCGCGTACCCGAAACTGCGCCGCTCGAAGTCGCGAAGAACGCGCATTTCAAGCTGGATCAGGATGCCCCCGTCGCAACCGTCCCGGAACTGGCGGACTACGACGCGATCGTAATCGGCACCGGCACCCGCTTTGGCCGGATGTCCAGCCAGATGGCCGCCTTCCTCGATCAGGCCGGTGGCCTGTGGGCGCGTGGCGCATTGAACGGCAAGGTCGGCGGTGCCTTCACCTCGACCGCCAGCCAGCATGGCGGGCAGGAAACCACGCTCTTCTCGATCATCACCAACCTGCTGCATTTCGGCATGACCATTGTGGGTCTGGACTATGGTTTCCAGGGCCAGATGGGCGTGGACAAGGTGCGCGGCGGATCGCCCTATGGCGCGACCACGCTGGCCGATGGCGATGGCAGCCGCCAGCCGTCGGAAGAGGAACTGGACGGCGCCCGCTATCAGGGCCGCCGCATCGCCGAAACCGCGATCAAGCTGCACGGCTGACGGTTATCGACTGATCACATCGTCTAGAGATTGCAGCTGCCGAGCCTCCGGGTCGTACCAAAGGTTAAGGCAAGCGGCAGGAGGCTGGCGCGCCGGGACTGTGCGCCAGCCTCCTTTTTTTAAACTATTTCCCCGCTGCGAGCAGGAAGTCGGCACTCTTCTGCAACATATCGGCGCGGGCATCACTGTCGTTCAGGCTGTGGGCCAACCCGTCATAGATGACGAGTTGGCTACGCTTCCCCGCGCCTTCCAGCTTGTCCCCAAATTCTTCCTGTTGGTTCAGGGGCTAAGCGAGGCGGACAAACCGCGCAATCCCCTTGCTTGCCCTTGCCCTCGCACAATGGCATCACGGGACATCACAATCGTATAACAATGATTTTTTGAGGGATATGCCCTGATGCGAACGTCTTTGCTGGCCCTTGCCGCCACCCTTGCCCTGCCACTTACCGCCTGCACCAGCGACGGTGCCGATGCGCCGCCTGCGTCGGCATCCGCCAAGGCTCCGGCTGCGGTCGAGCCGTCGATCGACACGATGAAGCGGCTGGTGAAGGAATTGTCGTCCGACGCCTATGAAGGCCGCGCGCCCGGCTCCGCGGGCGAGGAAAAGACGCTGGCGCTGCTCGCCGCCGAGTTCGGCAAGCTGGGCCTCAAACCCGGCAACAAGGGCAGCTGGTTTCAGGATGTGCCGCTGGTCGAGATCAATGCGAAGAATGTCTCGCCACTCAGCTTCACCGGAGGGAAGAGCGCGGTCAGCGCGACCTATGGCCCGGAAATGGTCGTCGGCACCTATCGCACGACCCAGCCGAAGATTGCGGTCAAGGACAGCCCGGTGGTGTTCGTCGGTTATGGCATCAACGCGCCTGAAAAGGGGTGGAACGACTATGCCGGGGTCGATGTGAAGGGCAAGACGGTCATCATCCTGGTCAATGATCCCGATTATGAAACGCCGGGGCTGACCGGGCCGTTCAATGGCCGGGCGATGACCTATTATGGCCGCTGGACCTATAAATATGAGGAAGCCGCGCGGCAGGGCGCAGCCGCCGCGATCATCGTGCATGACACGGTGCCGGCCGCCTATGGCTGGAATGTCGTGCAGTCGAGCTGGACCGGGGCGCAGCATGTCGCCGACAGCGCGGACGGTAATGCGGGCCTTTCCGCCGCGATCGGCTGGATTCAGAAGGACAAGGCAGCGGCCCTGTTCGCCGGCGCCGGGCTGGACCTGACCGCCCAGATGGCAGCGGCGAAAAAGCCGGGGTTCAAGGCGGTGCCGCTGGGCGCGGTCAAGGCGTCGGTGTCGTTCGACAATGACCTGCGCAAACATATGTCGAAAAATGTCGTGGCGCTGCTGCCCGGCAAGACGCAGCCCGACGAATATGTCCTCTACAGCGCCCATTGGGATCATCTGGGCCGTTGTCAGGCCGCGCCCGATGGCGACGATATCTGCAACGGCGCGGTCGACAATGCGACCGGCACGGCAGCGCTGGTTGCGCTGGCGGAGGCCAATGTGAAGGCCGGACCGACCGACCGCAGCCAGGTGTTTCTGGCGGTGACGGCGGAGGAATCGGGACTGTTGGGATCGGCCTATTATGGCAGCAATCCTATATTCCCCTTCGCGCAGACCGTCGGCGGAGTGAATATGGATGCGCTGTCGGTCGCGGGGCTAGCCAAAAATGTCGTGGTGATCGGCAAGGGCAAGTCGCAGCTCGACGCCTATCTCGACCGGGCGCTGGGCGCGCAGGGTCGCGTCGCGACACTGGAGCCGACCCCGGAGAAGGGCTATTATTACCGCTCGGACCATTTCAGCTTCGCCAAGCATGGCCTGCCGATGCTCTATTTCGAGGGCGGCGAGGATCTGGTCAATGGCGGCACGGCGGCAGGCATGGCCGCCGCGGAAGATTATACCAAGAACCGCTATCACGGACCCAAGGATGAATATGATCCCAATTGGGATTGGACCGGGGTGCTGGCCGACTTGAAGCTTTACTATAGCGTGGGCCGCGATCTGGCGACCGGCAGCGACTGGCCCAACTGGGTGGAAGGCGACGAATTCCGGGGCATCCGCGACAAGGATCGGGCGGGGAAATAAGGGCTGCCCGGTGCTCCCGCGCGGGCGGGAGCACAGTTCCAATGTCTCAACTGGGCTCCCGCCTGCGCGGGAGCACGTCGCTCATTTGGCAGGGCATTTCATTCCCCCATCGGCGCGTAGGACCAGCTTTGCTTTTCGCTGCCGTCGATCTTCGAGATTTCGGCCTTGAGCAGCTTGCCGTCGCGCCAGTAGCGGATGCGCTGGGGATAATCATGGGTGGCGTCCGCAAACACGATCTCCGTCGCGCTCTGCGATTCGATGGCGAAACGTGCGGCGCGCGCGCCCTTGGGTGATGCGTAGAAGGCAATGCTGCCGTCGGGGTCGATCTGGATGCGGGTCTGTTCCCAGAATTCCAGCGTCTCCCCCTTCCCCGTGCGCGCCGCGCCCAGCAATATGCCGCCGCGCGGGCCGGACCAATACTCCTCCGACCAGCTCTCACCATTGCGTTCCACCCATGCCCCCGCAATCCAGCCGGGCAGCTCGTCCGCTTGCGCCGTCAAAGGCGTCATCGCCAGCATGAGGCTCATGATTAGTGCGCGCATGATCCGCTCTCCCCCTGTCCAGACCGGACGCGCCACGCTATGGAGCGCCCCGACCTATAATATCACGCATCGCCGCGACTGCCGAGTGAGGACAGACAGATGACTTTCCGTATGCCTGCCGAATGGGCGCCGCACGACTGGACCTGGATCGGCTTTCCGACCAACCCCGCCGAATGGCCCGGCGCGTTTGAGGAAGCGCGGGCGCAGATCGCCGCCTTTGCCAGCGCACTCTATGCCGGGGGCAAGGGCGAACATGTCCGGCTCGTTGTCGCTAATGCCGCCAATGCGGACGCGGCGCGGGCGTTGGTTGCGCCAGGCGTCACGATCGTCGAACAGAGACTGGGCGATGTCTGGCTGCGCGACACCGCGCCGATCGCGGTGCTGGACGGCAATGCGCGGGCGCTGCTCGATTTCGGCTTCAACGGCTGGGGCGGCAAATATCAGATGCCCGGCGACGAGGATATCGGCGCACGGCTGGCCGCGACCACCGGCCTGCCGACATCGACGCAACATTGGATATTCGAGGGCGGCGCGGTCGATACCGATGGCACCGGCCTGTTCGTGACCACCGAGCAATGCCTGCTCAACCCCAATCGCAATCCCGACCTCGACCGGGGCAAGATCGAGACTTTGCTGGCGGGGAGCCTCGGCCTCTCCGACATGCTCTGGCTGGGCGACGGGTTGCTGAACGATCATACCGATGGCCATGTCGACAATCTGGCGCGCTTCGTGGGCGAAGGGCTTCTGGCCCTGCCGATCGCCACGACCGATGATGATCCCAACGCGGCGATCTACGCCGATGCACGGGCGCGCGCCAAAGCGCATGGCGTGACAGTGGTGGACATCCCTTCGCCGGGGCTGGTGATAGTGGATGGGGAGGCTATTCCGGCCAGCTATATGAATTTCTATATCGGCAACGCGGCCGTCATCGTGCCGATCTATGGCCGGCCCAATGATCAGGCGGCACTCGATACGCTTACCCCTTTCTTTCCGGGGCGAGATATTGTCGGCCTGCGCAGCGATGCCATATTGTCGGGCGGCGGCAGCTTCCACTGTTGCAGCCAGCAAATGCCCACAATAGGTGAGCAATGAGACTGAAAGTCTGCCTCCCACTTATCGCAATCATGAGCTGCTTCTCCTCCGGTGCAATTCCCCAAAGCGGTCGAGTCTCCACCGAAGATTATCCGAAGCGAGCCTTAAAAGAGGAACGCGAAGAGGTTGTGCATTTCAAAGTCGCCATAGGCGCTGATGGCGTAGCGAAGAATTGCACCGTCACACAGAGTTCTGGTTCACAAGATTTAGACGATACGGCCTGCAAGATAATAATGAAGCGCGCTCGTTTTAAACCAGCCCGAAACGCCAAAGGTGAGCCGATGGAAGATGTCTACGAAAGCCGCCTTGTCTGGAGAATTCCGCAATGACCAAAGTAACCGTTGCCGCGCTCCAGCTCGCTTTCACCGACGACATGAGCGAGAATATCGCCCGCGTCGCGACCCATGTGGCCAAGGCCGCCGCGCGCGGGGCGAAGATCATCCTGCCGCCCGAACTGTTCGAAGGCCCCTATTTCTGCCGGGTCGAGGATGAGGCTTTGTTCGCGCGCGCGCAGCCGTTGGACGAGCATCCCGCCGTGCAGGAAATGCGCAAGCTGGCCAAGGATCTGGGCGTCTACATCCCGACCAGCTTCTTCGAACGCGACGGCCAGCATCATTACAATTCGCTCGCGATGATCGACGATTCTGGCGAGATTATGGGCGTCTATCGCAAGAGCCATATTCCCGACGGGCCGGGCTATGAGGAGAAATATTATTTCCGCCCCGGCAATACGGGCTTCAAGGTGTGGCCGACCAGATATGGCACGATCGGCGTCGGCATCTGCTGGGATCAATGGTATCCCGAATGCGCGCGAGTGATGGCGCTGATGGGCGCGGAAATGCTGTTCTACCCAACCGCGATCGGCTCCGAACCCTATGATGCGGACCTCGACACCAGCCGGATGTGGCGGCGTGCGATGATCGGCCATGCCGTGTCCAACTGTATGCCGGTGATCGCCGCCAACCGCATCGGTGAAGAGGATGGCCAGTCCTTCTACGGCCATAGTTTCATCAGCGACCAGTGGGGCGATTTCGCCGCCGAAGCCGATGCCAAGGATCTCGGCGCGCTGGTCGCGACGCTCGATCTGGCGCAGGCGCGCACCCACCGCGCAGGCATGGGCTTCTTCCGCGACCGGCGACCCGACCTTTACGGGCGGATCGCGCAGGACATCTGAACGATACTGACGGCGATTTTTGGACTGAAGCACCAACCGCCGTTCGTTTCGAGCGTAGTCGAGAAACTGTAACGCAGCGTCGGGTTTCTCGACCTTGGCCTGTCCTGAGCGCCTGCCTTGCAGGCAGTCGAAGGGCTCGAAACGAACGGATGAGGGGCAATATGCCTCCAACTATAGCAGAATGCGTTTTGCCGGTGAACTGGTGCCGATGAGCCGCCACAGCAGATACGGCACTATCAGCGCAATCGGGAGCAACCACATCTTGCCCAGATAGGGCGAGAGATAGTGGATAAAGGCCACATGCAGATACATGATAACCAGCGACGCCCGGCCTAGCGAGGCCAGCGGTGCGGCATCAGGCGCGATGCGGCGGGCGATGGCGACGATCAGCAGCGATGTCGCGATCGCCGACCCGATCGACAACAGCGGCCAGCCATAATCGGCGACCTTCATATTGAGCGTTGGAAACCACCCCGCCAGACCGGCCATCGACAGCAGCGCCAGCGGCCCGATCATGGCGTTGCGCCAGCCGACCCGCGCCCACGCCGCGCCGATCCAGAGCAACACGAACGCCATCGGCACGGCGAGCAACCCCAGCGGCGACGCCTGCGTCATCCAACTCAGGGCATAAGCCACCCCCGTCACCAGAACCAGCAACAGCGCCCAGCGCCGATCCAGCGGATTGGGCCAGCGACACAGCACGATGTTGAACAGGATGCGCGCGACCATCAGGCAGGGGACGAACCAGAAAATCGTATAAGGCCCGCGCAGCCAGAAGCCGCCCAGCAGGATCGGCAGTAGATCGCCCGGCCATTGGTGAAAAATCGGCCGCCCGCCCTTCAGCGGCTCGATGATCTGATCGGCGACAATCAGCAGCGTCAGGAAGATGGCATAGGGCCGCATTTGGCTGGCCACCTGCCGCATGGCAAAACGCCCCGTTGGCTGCGGTCGCGACAGCATCCCTGACAATATGAAAAACAGCGGCATGTGGAAGCTGTAGAGCGCGTCGCGCACCGGCCCGCGCGTCCACACATGGCCGATCACGACGGCAACGATGCCGATGCCGCGTGCGACATCGACCCAATCGAGCCGGTCGCCCGCTTCCTTATCGATCGCCCCCCTATGCTCCATCGCCTCCACGCCCTATAGGACGGGACGCGCGCGTCAATGCGCCCCTGCCCTGCTTCCCGATCGGACCCCTATCCCTTGGCCCTGCTTACCGACCATGTCCTCTTCATCGATGGCGAGGCCATCATTCTCGACAAGCCAGCCGGCCTGCCGGTCGATGCCCCGCGCGACGGGTCGATCGCACTCGAAAATCACCTGCAATCGCTGACCTTCGGCTTTGCCCGCTGGCCGCTGCCGGTCCACCGGCTGGACCGCGACACCAGCGGCTGCCTGCTGCTCGCCCGCAATCCCAAGGCGCACAAGCGCTTCGCCGGTGCGTTCGAGGCAGGGACGGTCGCCAAACGCTATGTCGCGGTCGTTGACGGCGTGCCAAACGAAGAGAGCGGCACGATCGAACTGTCCCTGTCCAAGATCAGCAGCGCAAGCGAAGGCTGGCGCATGATCCCGGCCAAGGCGGGCAAGGTCGCCGTCACCCATTGGCGCAAGGTCGCGGAGAAGGACGGTCACGCGCTGATCGCCTTCACGCCCCAGACCGGCCGCACCCACCAGATCCGCGTCCATGCGCTGCATGGTCTCGGCTTCGGCATTGTCGGCGATCCGGTTTATGGCGAGGGAGGCGTGCCGATGCTGCTGCACAGCCGATTCTTGAGCATCCCGCGCGGCGAAAAGCCAGCGGCCGAGGCTACCGCTCCCCTGCCCGCCACCTTTGCCGACGCCGGGTTCGGGCAAGAATTGCTGGACGAAGCCGGGCTTTGACCGGCGCGGTCGAGCGGATACAGTCGCGCCATGGTCGCCATCGCCATCACCCGCTCCATCGCGATCGATAGCGACGAGATTGTCGAAACCTATACCCGCGCGTCGGGTCCGGGCGGCCAGCATGTCAACACGACCGACAGCGCCGTGCTGCTGCGCTTCGACGTGGCAAACTCGCCCGGTCTGCCCGACGCGGTGAAAAACAGGCTGGCGGACCTTGCCGGATCGCGGATGACGCGCGATGGCATATTGATCCTGCGCAGCGAAGGCGCGCGGTCGCAACTGCTCAACCGGCAGGATGTCCGCGACCGCCTGATCGCTCTGATCCTCGAAGCCACCATCGTCCCCAAAAAACGCCGCCCGACCAAACCCACCAAAGCCTCGCAAAAACGCCGGGTAGACGGCAAGGTAAAGCGCGCGACCGTCAAGCAGGGGCGCGGCAAGGTGCGGGTGGATTAGGCAGGTTGTTCGGCCAACGGCCGAGACCATGATGCGGGTTGCATCGATTGCGCCCGCGACAGGCGTTCCGCGCCCTTAAGGCTAAGCCACGCGATCAAAACACCAAATGGCACGTCAATCAGATAATGCCATCGTGTGGCAACAGCTGTAACGAAAATGAAGAAGGTAATGAAGGCATAGAGCGGCACCAGAATTCGCCCATGCTTCCATGCGAAACTGAGAAATAGGAACGCTGCTGCGGAATGGAGCGATGGCATGGCGGCCAAGCCTACGGTAAAGGCCGTCCCACCATTGCGCGCTAGCCAACTTGGCCCTTCCGCGACAGAATGATTGTAGAATTCCAACATGCTGTGTTGGCCTCCCGTAACCATGGGATCCACACCGGTTTCATAGATAAACGGACCGATAGCAGGCGCAACGATATAGGCTAATGTTCCTATAGTTTGCAGAAGTAATGCTGCAATGACCAACTCTGAAAATTTATCCGGCGTGCGGAATGCATGATAGCAAAAACTTCCATAGAACATCCCAATGTAACCAATCATATAAAAATTGGCTTCATATGGAATGAACAAAGTCATCCAGCTTCTAATGCCTATGCATAAGTCAACCAATGGTCGGAAAGTCTGATCTATTTCCCAATACACATCGTCAAACAAATATGGATTTATATGTGGTATCCATAATTTGATATTGAAGTGTGCAAACAAGACGGCAACATAGCATGGAAGTGCGATCAGGAACGTACGCGCCAGCGCCCGTTTTTGTCCGAAAAAAGCAAAGACGCCCCATATCCCAACGCCCATGAGCGGATATAGATAATGTATGCCGACAAATGCCGCTCGTTCACCCGTAGGATAGACGATCGGCAACTGGAAAATGGCAGCAAAAGCTAGCATTAGAATGATCATCAACAGAGAAATACTGATTTCCGGCGGTATGGTGGATTTCAATATATTCATGCTGCTGCCCCCTTCGTTCCGTCAGGCGCTAGCAAAACAAGGTTACCAATATCTGAATTGCCGCCCTCTGGCCCTGCTCCGCCACCGCGCCTATATCCGCCCGATGTTCGACTTTGCTCCCACCGATACCGCCGACAAGGCAACGCTCTATGCCGACCTGCTTTTCGCCGCCGATGCGCTGACGCGCGACGAGCCGGATCAGGTCGCCAACATGGCCAATGTCGCCGCGCTCATCTGGCAATATTTGCCTGACCTCAACTGGGCGGGCTTTTATCGCATGGTCGGGGGCGAACTGGTGCTGGGGCCTTTTCAGGGCAAGCCCGCCTGCATCCGCATTCCGCTGGGGCGCGGCGTATGCGGCACGGCGGCAGCGACAGGCGAAACGCAGTTGGTGGCCGATGTCCATGCCTTTCCGGGGCACATCGCCTGCGATGCAGCCAGCGCGTCGGAAATCGTCGTGCCGGTCATGGTCGATGCCCAAGTGATCGGCGTGCTGGATCTCGACAGTCCGATTGCCGCCCGCTTCGACTCGGATGATGCGCAGGGGCTGGAGGCATTGGTCGCGCGGATTGCCGCGCGGATCGGTTGAAGCGTTAACCCTCTTTCCCGCTACAGTCGCACGTTTCCGCCCCGTTTCGGGACAGGATTTAACGCTCCGACTCATGGATAGGCGCGGATCGCCATGCTAAACAGAGCGTTAGCATTTTGACCCGTGTGGCGCTTTCCCGCCGCGGGAAAACAGGGAGCGTTAACCATGCGGACATCCGGCCTTCTCCTTCTGGGCGCGAGCATTGCGCTGGCGGGCGCGGCTAGCCCGGCACTGGCGGGCAGCGGCCCGGCGATGGGCCATGGCACGACCGGTGGTTGGTCAGGCGGCGGATGGAAGGGCGGCGGTCGGCCGATGACCCACGCACCCCGACCGGGCATGAACTGGAACGGTGGCCACCGCTGGGGTCCGCGGCAAAATGGTCGCTGGTATGCGGGCTGGCGCGCGCCGGGTGGCTGGAACGGCTATCAGCGTCCCGTTTATGGCTATGTCCTGCCGCGCTACTGGATCAGCCCTTCTTATTATATCGGCAATTACGGCGCCTATGGCCTGCCCGCCCCAGCCGCTGGCTATGGCTGGTCGCGCTATTATGACGATGCGGTCATGACCGACCGTTATGGCCGGGTCTATGACAGCCGCAGCAATGTGGCTTGGGACCGGTATGAGGGCGGCTATGGCGACGATGGCTATTATGACGATCGTGATGCGTATCGGCGGCCCGACAATGGCCTTGGCGGTGCGGCCATCGGCGCGGTGGTCGGCGGCGTTGCGGGCAACCGCATCGCCGGGCGTGGCAACCGCACCGCAGGCACGCTGATCGGTGCAGGCGTGGGCGCGATCGCTGGGGCAGTGATCGACAAGGCGGAGGATGCACCCCGTCGCGGTGCCGCGCCGCCACCGCGTCGTCCGGGTGCCGGCTATGATTATGGCTATGGTTATGCCGACGACAGCGTGACCACCCAGAATGACTATGAAGGCCGCTGGACCGGCACCTGGACGACCGCCGATGGCAGGCGCACCAGTGGCACCTATGAGGGCCGGTTCGAGGGCGAAGTGCGCGGCCCAGGCGTCGATTACGATGCGCCAGCCTATGCAGGCCAGCCCCACTGGGCGCAGGGTCCGGCGCACGTCACCACCCATGGCGGTGGCGGCTATGTGTCGGGCGGCTATTACTACCCAGCGCCGATCGTGACCACGGTGACGATCGAGCCTGCGGTGACGACAACGACGACCACGACCTATGTCACCCAGCGCGTCGGCTATCGCAAACCAGCGCGCCGGGCGTGCCGCTGCAAATAAGCGTTTGAGGGCGACAAATCAGGGCCGCGCCTTGCAAGGGGCGCGGCCTTTTCATTATGCCCTGGGCGGCGTGATAACGGCAAAGGGCTGCGGGCGGCCCAGGTGAAAGCCCTGGCCGATGATGCAGCCATGGGCGAGCAGCCGATCGGCTTGGGCCGCGCTTTCCACCCCTTCGGCGACGACATCCATGCCGAAACTGCCGCCCAGCTTGACGATGGCGTCGACGATCGCGGCGTCACCTGCATCCTGTTCGATGTTGGACACGAAACTGCGATCGATTTTGAGAATGTCGACCGGATATTGTTTCAGGTGACTGAGCGAGGCAAAGCCGGTGCCGAAATCGTCCAGCGCGACGCGGACCCCCGCATCTGAAAAATGCCGCAACACGCGCCCGACTTGCCCTGCACCCCGGCCCAGAAAAACAGTCTCGGTCACCTCTATTTCCAGATGTTCCGGCGGCACCGCGAACAGGGCGAGTTGCTCCAGCACGCGTTCGGCGAAATCGTCGCGAGCGAAATCGGCCGCAGATGCATTGATCGCGACCCGACCGGGATCATGCCCGGCCTGCAACCAGTTGCGTACATCGCGCAACACCGCGTCGAGCATCTGCCCGGTCAGCGCGACGGCGATTTCGGCATCCTCAAAACCCGCCGCTATGCTGCCCGGCAATTGCAGGCCCAAACGCGGATGGTGCCAGCGCAACAGCGCTTCATAGCCCAGCACCCGGCCACTACGCAGGTCGACCTTGGGCTGATAATAGGGGGTAACCAGACGATCGGCGATGATTTTTCGTGCCATGCCGATCATCGAACTGCGCTGCTGAGCCTGCGCCCGCAAATCGGAATGGAACAGCGTCAGGCGACCACGCCCGGCCGCCTTCGATGCGTAAAGCGCCAGGTCAGCCGCCTTGAGCAGATCCTCCGCCCTGTCGCCATGATCGCCAAACAGCGCGCCGCCGATGCTGACGCCGCAATCGATCGATCGGCCATTATGGACATGGGGTATGCGCAGGCTTTCGATCAGCTTTGCGCTCCACGCCTCCAGCGCCGCGCCATCAGTCAATGACGGCGCGATCAGGCCGAACTCGTCGCCCCCCAACCGTCCCAGCACGGCGTCGGGCGGCGCGAGCGCGGCAAGGCACCGGGCAAAGGCGCAAAGCAAGGCGTCCCCCGCATCATGGCCCAGCGAATCATTGGTGCGCTTGAGATCGTCAATGTCGAGCAGCAACAGGCCAAAGCGGTTACCGGTGCGCGCCTGTCGTTCGGCCATCTCGTCCAGCGTCGCCTGCCATAAGGCGCGGTTGGGCAGCCGGGTCATGGGGTCGTGCGTTGCGGCCCAGCGGATGCGATCCTCGGCATCGCGCTGTTCGGTGACATCCAGAAAGGTAACGATGACGCGCAGCGCCCGTCCCGATTCCGATCGCGTGGTCCAGCCGCTGCTCCTGATCCAGCGCAGGGCGCCATCATTGGCGCGGTGGACCCGCAGCGTCGCCTCGAAATGCGGCGGCACGGCCCCGGCAGCCACGGCTTCCAGCATGGCACGCAGCGTTTCGCGATCGTCGGGATGGACCAGCGACAGCGCCAGTTCGCTGGTAGCCGGCTGATCCTCGCTCAGACCCAGCATCTCGCGGAATTCGGGCGACCAGCGACGCACACCGGTCGTCGCATCGAAATCCCATATGCCCAGCCTGGCTGCCTGTACGGCCAGACGAGAGCGTTCCTCGCTCTCTGCCAGCGCGTGCTGGGCAAGCTTTTGCGCGTGGACATCCTCCAGCGTGCCATACCAGCGGACGATCTGCCCCTTCGCATCGCGGCGCGCAGCGGCGCGGGCGCGCATCCAGCGATAGCTGCCGTCGCGCAGCCGGATGCGATAATCCACATCTATCGGCGCGCCGGACTCCAGATGCGCGCTCCACAAGGCAACGGTGCGGGTCAGGTCATCGGGGTGCAGTACTGCAAGCCAGCCCGTCCCCAGCGCCTGTTGCGCTGTCATGCCGGTCAGGTTCAGCCAGAGCGGTCCTACTTCCTCGATCGCGCCATCGGGTCCGGCCGTCCATGGCACTTGGGGGCTTAGGTCGACCGACCAGCGATAATGTTCGCGGCTTTCGGCCAGCGCCCTTTGCAGCGCGCGTGCGTCACGATCGTGGCGGTCGTGAATATCCTCGACCGTACCATAAAAGCGGACAAGACCATCCGTACCGGTCATCCGTCGCAAACGGATCAGGCACCAGCGCCGCTGTCCGTCGGCCCCCAGCAAGCGCACGGTCAGGGGCTGCGGTTCTTCCTCTGCGAACGCGGCCTTCAGCAGAGTGCGGCGGTCTGCGCGGTCCAGCAATGCACGCCATGTCCGACCGGTTAGGCTGCCATCCTGGTCGGTCGACAATATCCGGCCCCGCGCATCGGCAATCCAGCGCGACAGGGAAGGCGACAGATGGTCAAAGACCGGCGAAAAGAGTAGCTCGTTTCGATATGGTAATGAATTATCAGTGCGTTGACCGTTTTCCAGCAACCGCCGGAAATCGTCAAATCGGCGTTCAGCAAAGCGATCCATCGCCAGCCCCCGCCCATGTCGCCGTCATCGCGTTCATCATGACAGCACTAGCGGCGAAAGTTAAATAACCTTCTCACACTCCTGTCATTTTGGTCGAATTACTTGGCAGGGGCAGAAATCGCCGGAAATCCATGTAATCAGGCTGCTATTTGCGAAACATGCTCGCCAGTTCGACTGGCAGCGGGGGTTCGTCCCGTTGGGCCACGTCACGAATAGCCTGATCCTGTTCATCAGGATCAAACCGGACCCAGCCAGCCCGGCTCAATTTTTCGAGCGGGCGATAGCGGACCTTATATTGCATCCGCTGCGACCCATCGACCCAATAGCCCAGATACACATAGGGCAGCCCCGCCGCCGAAGCGCGAAGGATATGGTCCATGATGATGAAATTGCCCAGCCCCGGACGATTGTCCAGCTCAGTGTCGAAGAAGCTGTAGATCATCGACAGGCCGTCGCCCTGCCGGTCGGTCAGGCAGGCACCGACCAGCTTGCCAACGCGCCCGTCAATGCCGGGTTCGCGATATTCGACGATATGGCTGTCGACCGGGGTCTGTTCGACCATGTCGGCAAAATCCATCTCGTCCATCTCGGTCATGCCGCCGCCGGGGTGACGCGCCGACAGGTAGCGCTGGAGCAGCGCATATTGCTCTTCGGTCGACCAGGGCTTGCACGCGGTGACGGTCAAGTCGCTGTTACGACGGATCAGCTTGCGCTGGGTAGCGTTGGGGCGGAATTCATCCGTGACGACCCGCACCGACACACAGGCCGAACAGTCGGCGCAACTGGGGCGATAGGCCACATTCTGGCTGCGGCGAAAGCCGATCCGGCCAAGCGCGTCGTTCAGTTCGGCGGCATTGTCCCCGTTCAGCTCGGTAAATACCTTCCGCTCGCTCCGCCCCGGCAGATAGGGGCAGGGCGACGGATTGGTCACGAAGAAGCGGGGAAAACGAAAGGGTGCAGTCACGCTCCAATATCCCCTTCGTGGCGGCGGCGCGGGTGGATCATGTCCCGACTATGCCGTTGCCGCGTCCCTATGAAAAGAGCGTTTACCACGAAAAGTTAACAGACCGTTCGTGTGTCAGGCGACCTCGATCGGCGCGACCTCATAGCCCGCCTCGCCCAGCGCTGCGATCAACCGCTGGAGATGGGCGCGATCACGGGTTTCGCACTCCACGTCCAGGCTCAGCCCCTTGGCGGGCAGGTTGGTGAAAATACGCTGGTGCGCCAGTTCCAGGATGTTGACCGCTTCCTGATCGAAAATCCTGGCAACATGGAACAAAGCGCCGGGTCGATCCTGCAGGATGATCCGCAGCCGCGCCAGACGGCCCGACCGGGCAAGGTCGCGCAGCAGCACATTGGCCAGCAGCCGCGTATCGATATTGCCGCCGGTCAGGATCAGCCCGACATTGCGCCCGACAAATTGCTCACGATAGGTCAGCAGCGCGGCAAGACCCGCGGCCCCTGCCCCTTCCACCACCGTCTTTTCGATCTGGAGCAGCAGGCTCAGCGCCTCCTCCAACCGCCGTTCGGAGACGAGCAGGACGTCGTCCGCCAGCCGCTCGACAACGCGGCGAGTCAGTTCGCCCGGCTGCTTGACCGCGATGCCCTCGGCCAGCGTATCGCCGTCGCAGGCAAGGTCCGCGCCCTTGATGAAATCATACATGGATGGATACAGTTCGGCCTGCACACCGACCAGCCGGATATCGGGCTTCATCGCCCGCGCCGCTGTCGCCATGCCCGAAAACAGGCCGCCGCCGCCGATCGGGATGATCAGCGTGTCGATGTCTGGCGCATCCTCCAGCATTTCGAGCGCGACGGTGCCCTGCCCCGCCATGATGTCCGGCTCGTCAAAGGGATGGATGAAGGTCAGCCCCTGCTCTACCTCCAGCAAGCGGGCATGGGCATAGGCGTCGTCGAATTTCTCGCCATATTGCACCACGGTCGCGCCATGGCTCTGCGTCTGGGTGATCTTCACCGTCGGCGTCGTGGTGGGCATGACGATGGTGACCGGCACGCCCAGCCGCTTGCCATGATAGGCCAACCCCTGCGCATGATTGCCCGCCGACGCGGCGATGACGCCCTTCGCCTTGGCCGCATCGTCCAGTTGCAGCAGGCGATTCAATGCGCCGCGCTCCTTATAGGCGGCGGTGAACTGGAGATTTTCGAACTTCAGATAGACGTTGCAGCCCAACATATTCGAAAGCGTCTGGCTAATCAGGGTCGGCGTCTTGACGATGGAACCGGCAATCCGGGTCCGCGCGGCAAGAATGTCATCGACGGTGATGGGCAGCGGCAAGGCGCTCTCTATCTTGGCTAAGCTGTTCATGGAGCCGCCCCTAGCGGAAAATTGCGCGTGAAGAAACTGGCACTGTCGGAAAACTGGTCCTATGGCTGGGTCTGGCGCATTAAATATACGGGGCATATGGCTAATATCGCGTTTATCGGCCTGGGCGTCATGGGCGGCCCGATCGCAGGCCATCTGGCAAAGGCGGGGCATAGCCTGACTGTCTATAACCGTTCCATCGGCAAGGCGAAAAGCTGGGCGGAGGCCTATGGCGGCACGGTGGCGATCAGCCCGGCCAAGGCGGCCGAGGAAGCGGACATCGTCATCAGTTGCGTCGGCACCGACGATGATCTTAGTCAGGTGACGCTGGGCCGCGAAGGCGCGTTCCGCACAATGAAGCCGGGCGGACTGTTCATCGACCACACGACAGTATCGGCCCGGATCGCGCGGCAATTGTTCGTCGAAGGCGAAAGCCGCGGCATCCACAGCGTCGACGCACCAGTATCGGGCGGTCAGGCGGGCGCAGAAAATGGCAGGCTGTCGATCATGTGCGGGGGCAGCGAACCCGCCGTCACTGCCGCGAAGATCGTCATGAACGCCTATGCCGCGCGGATCGTCCATGTCGGCGGTGCAGGCGCGGGCCAGACCACCAAGATGGTCAACCAGATCTGCATTAGCGGCGTGTTGCAGGGACTGGCTGAAGCGCTGCGCTTTGCGCAAGCAGCCGAGCTGGATCTGGACGCGGTGTTCGAGGCGATTTCGGGCGGCGCTGCGCAAAGCTGGCAAATGGACAATCGCTGGAAAACGATGGCGCAGGACAGTTTCGATTTCGGATTTGCGGTCGACTGGATGCGCAAGGATCTAGGGCTGGCACTGGAAGAAGCGCGGGCCAATGGCGCGACGCTGCCGGTGACGGCGTTGGTCGATCAATTCTACGCCGATGTGCAGGCGCTGGGCGGCAACCGGCAGGATACGAGCGCGCTGGTGCGAAGGATTACGCGGGCGTGAGCGGTAACTTGGTCGGTCGTCATCCTGACGAAAGTCAGGATCCAGAGTCTCCCGCGCTGCGCGTGGCGTCCTGGATCCCGGATCAAGTCCGGGATGACGGAGGGAAGTACGGATTGGCGGGATGGGTAGTTGCCCTCGCCGCCCTCGCGCTCCCCCTTCCCGCCTTCGCGTCCGGCGTCATCGACAATGTCAACGGCATGGCGGTCGATCCCAATGGCAGGATCGTGCATTTCCGCGCGCTGCTGATCGACGATGAGGGCAAGGTCGAAAAATTGCTGCCTGACCGTTATCAGGAGCCGGAATATAAGCCCAAAAAGCCCAAAAAAGGCCAGCCCTGGCCCGAACGGCCCAAGGGACTGTCCTTTCGGATGGATGCGGGTGGCAAGACGCTGATACCCGGCCTGATCGACGCGCATGGCCATGTCATGGGGCTGGGCCTGTCGCTCATCACGCTGGACCTGTCGACCACAACCTCCCTGGCCGAAGCACAGGCGAAAATCCGGGCCTATGCGCAGGATGGCGCAGGGCGCAAATGGATCATCGGCACGGGCTGGAATCAGGAGCAGTGGGGGCTGGGTCGATTCCCGACAGCGGCTGATCTGGACGCGGCGGTCAGCGATATTCCGGTGTGGCTGGAGCGGATCGATGGCCATGCGGGCTGGGCCAACAGCGCCGCGATCCGCGCGGCTGGCGTGACGGCGGCGACCAAGGCACCAGTCGGGGGCCGAATCGAAATGGCGGCCGGCAAGCCGGCTGGCGTTTTCGTGGACAAGGCGATGGACCTGATCGCCAAGGTCGTTCCAGCACCTGCACCCAAGGACCGCGACATCGCCTTTGAAAAGGCGCAGCGCGCGCTGCTGGCGACCGGGATCACCGGCATTGCCGACATGGGGACCAGCATAGAGGATTGGCAGGCGTTCCGCCGCTCGGCCGATCGCGGGGCGCTGCGCGTGCGGATCATGGCATATGCCGCCGGGCTGGAAAATATGACGCTGATCGCGGGGCCGGAACCGACCCCATGGCTCTATGACGACCGGCTGCGACTGGGCGGGATCAAGCTGGTGCTGGACGGGGCGCTGGGATCGCGCGGGGCGTGGCTCAAGGCCGACTATGCCGACGCGCCCGGCCAGCGCGGCCTGCCGATGATTGCCGACACGCAGCTCCGCAACATCATGAGCCGGGCGGCAATGGACAATTTCCAAATCGCCACCCACGCCATCGGCGACGCGGCGAATAGCGAGATACTCGACGCGATTCAGGAATTGTCGGAAACCTACAAGGGCGACCGGCGCTGGCGGATCGAACATGCGCAGATCGTCAGCCCTGCCGATCTTCCCCGCTTTGCCCAGTTCGGCATCGTCGCGTCGATGCAACCGGTGCATGAAGCGTCGGACTGGCGCATGGCGACCGCGCGTCTGGGCGAGGCGCGGCTGGCGGGCGCCTATGCGTGGAAGGCGATGCTCGACAATCGGGTGCCGCTGGCCCTAGGCTCCGACGTGCCGGTCGAAAGCCCCAACCCCTTTGCTGGCATTGCCGTCGCCATGAGCCGCGAGGACGCCAAGGGCGAGCCGGTCGGCGGCTGGTTGCCGCAGCAAAAGGTGAGTTTCGAGGCAGCGCTGGATGGCTTTACCCGGCAGGCTGCCTATGCCGGGTTTGCCGAGAAACGCTTTGGCAGTCTGGTGCCGGGGCAGCGGGCGGATTTCCTGCTGATCGACCGGGATATCTCCACGGCGCGGGCGGCGGACATTCGCGCCACGCAAGTGTTGGAAACATGGATTGGTGGCAAGCGCGTCTATGTGAAGGGGCAGTAGCCCGCTTCACATAGCGTTATCCGCCGCATTGAGGGCATCCTCGAAACTTTCGGGCAGCGGCGGCTGGACCGGCTTGTCGCAGCCTTCTTCCTTCATATGCGCGCGCAGGGCGTCCATCCGGCCCAGATTCCAGCGCGCCAGCGGGACGCCCAAGGGCCGGAATTCGGCGCGGTCGAACAGTTCGACGACATAGGATGCGCAAAGTTCGTCAACCTGATCGAGCGTCAGCATCCCCAGATTCATCACCATCGGCTTGCCCGGCACGCCGTTACGACCACGCACCAGGTCCGTGACATAGAGGCCGCCGCGCGGATCGATCAGCACGACATCGGCCTGGCTGGAATCGATCAACCGATGGCTGGCGGCATAAGGCGCGACGAATGCGTGGGTGCGCCAGACCAGGAAGATGCTGGCGAGGCCGGTGATCACCAGCCCGATGACGAGCGGCCGGAGAGCCCCCTGCGGCCGGAAACGCGCCCAGCCAAGGCCTGCCAGCAGGCAGAAGGGGCCGATATAGCCATGAGCATAGCGAAAGCCCCAGCCATAGCCCTGCGCCAGCGCCAGCGCACATCCTGCCACACAGCCAAGCGCCAGCGGCAATGCGATTTCCTGCCCCCGGATTGCGCGCTTCCAGCGCATCGCGGCGATGCCGAGCGCGGCCAACGGGACCATCAATATATTGTTCCAGGCGACGAAACGGCTGAGATTGACCAGCGGCTGCCAGCGATCGCCCAGCCGCTGGAACAGGCTGCCGACCTTGTCCGCTACCCCGGCCGACGGGCGGACATCGGCGGGAGCGCCCAGCATATCGAGCAAAAAAGCGGGCCAGATCTTGGCCCAGACGATGACGATCGCCACCAGGGTCAGCGCATGGAAGGCCGCGACCGTCCAGCGGCGGGCAAGCAGCATCCACAGGATGAAGGGCGCGATGAAGATTGGCGGAAAATGCCATTGGTGCAGCCCTGCCGCTATCAGCGCGACCAGTCCTGCACTGACATGGCCAACCACCCCGCCGCGCAGCACCAGCGCCAGCCACACCATGTTGAGCGCGAAATGGCCCGTCATGGCATAGGGCGTCATCGCCGTGATCCACAACTGACTGGACGAACAGCCCAGCAACACCGTTACCCACACCGCATCGGGGCGATCGGGCATCAAATGCAGCGCCACGCGCCAGAGGGCGAACAGGCCGGTGAAGAGCAACACCGGTCCCGCCATATTGGGATCGCCCAATTGCCAGAACAGCGCCTGGATCGCGCTATTCACCGGCAGATAGGCCGCCGTCCAATAATCCGCCGCGCCGAAGGGAGAGAAAAATTCGGGCATGATCGCGCGGCGATAGGGTTCCCATTCGATCGGGATCGGCCGGGCGAACAACCCTTCGCGCATATAGGCGGCGGCGAAACGGGCAACCTCCTCATCGCGGGAAATCGCATAATCCTGAAACAGGGCATAATGGCCCGCCCAGGCCGCCAGCCCCATCAGTACGATCAGCGGCACGACGATCCGCGCGGTCGGTCGCGGCAGGATGATCCCGCGCCCTTCGGCAAAGGGCGCGGCCAGCGCCAGCAAAAGCAGCGAGACGATGAGCGCGGGGAAATCCTGATCCAGGAACAGGATGACCGCCAGGCTGATCCCCTGCCGATAGGTCACATGCCACAGGAAGGTCGCGCCCAGCCATAATGTCAGGCCGATCGCCCCCGCCAGAAACAGACGGCGCGCGCTGACGAAGGACGCGGGCGCCTCCATGATCAACCCTGAACCAGCGCCCGGTTGACGAAAATACCGTCCATTTCGACGAGCAGCGGGAAATGGCCTTTGTTGTTGGCGAAGAAAGCGGAAGGGATGAAAGCCCGCGCCTCCAGCCAGTCGATCATCGCGCGATAGCCGGTGCCGCCTTCATAGATGGGCCGCACCCCCAGTTCGGTCTGCACGCCCGTCATCTGCGCCAGCACCGCGCCTGCCCCTTGGCAGACCGACAGGTCATGGCCCTGCGTGTCCATCTTCAGAAATGGTCGGGCAAAGCCATGCTGGCCCACTAATTCAGGCAGCAGCGTATCAAGGCGGCGGCAGGGCGTCGCGACCGTCTGCGTCACCTTGTTACGGTTCGCGAAAATATCATCTTGCGCGCCCGATGGCGTCTTGAGCGAGGAGAATTGATCGGCGGCCATGATGTTGAAATCGGCGGTGCCGTCAAAATCCGACAGCGCCATGTTGAACACATGCCAGTGGCGATCCGACGCGGCGCGCTTTTGCAGTTCGGCGAATACGGCAGGGTTCGGCTCGAATGAGAGGATCAGGCCGCGATAGCCCGCATCCTTGCGCGCCATCGTGGCATATTGGCCGCGATTGGCGCCGACGTCGAACAGGCAGTCGACCTTGAAGCCGGACAGAAAGCGCTTCAACGCCTGAATTTCAGGATATTGATGCACCCGCCCCGCCAGCGCCAGGCGCAGCGCGAGCAGACGGTCGGCGGCTTCACGAACGTAGCGGTTCATGCGCGCGCGGCCAGCACTGCTTTGTAGATGCCGATCGTCGCCACCGCCATATCCGTCCAGTCCCCCATTTTCGCCCCATGAGCACGCGCCCGCGCACCCTGTTCCTGCCTGATGGCGGCGCTTTGCACCAGCGGCAAGAGGGCTTGGGCCAGCGCCGACGCATTTCCCGCCGGAAAGCGGGTCGCGACGCCATCGGGCAACTGACCGAACATGCCGGCGTCGGATGTCACCATCGCCTTGCCATGATGCAGCGCGGAGAGGAAGGCGCCGCTCGAATCGATGTGGCGATAGGGGAAGGCGATGATGTCGGCCTTGGCCATATGCGCATCGAGGCGGCCTTCGGTCAGGAAACCGAAATCGGTCAACAGGCGGTCGGCGAAACCGGCGGCGCGGACCTTCTCCAGCAGAGGCGCGACATCCATGAAGGGTTTGCCCGCCAGCACCAGTTCAAAGGCGTGACCCGACTGCCAGAGCTGAAGGCAGGCATCGATCAGCAGGTCGACGCCCTTATAGGGACGGATCGTGCCGAAGAAGAGGATGCGCGGCATGGCGGGATCGGGGATGGCGGCGAGATCGGCGGGGGTGGCCGCCGCCAACTGCATCGGCGGGTGCGGCGTCACATGAATGCGTGCCGGGTCGATGCCCTGCCCCACCAGCGCCGCCCGCGTAGTGTCGCCATGGACAATCAGCGCGTCAAACTCGTCGAGCAACGCGCGGTATCCCCGGCCCTGTACCCCGGCATCGGCATGATAGGCGTCAGCATTATGGACGGTATGGACCAGCACGGCGCGGCCCTTGAGGCGGCGCAGCATCAGCCCGTCGGCGGGCGCGAGCGGGAGCCACTGGACATGCACGACATCGGCGGCGGCAAGCGGAGTCAGGTCACCCAGTGCGCAGGACAGGCTATAGTCCGCCGCCTTGGCGAGGCGGAAGGCGCGACCTTCGCCAAGCCGGTCACGCAATGCTTCGCTGTGGCGGAAGAAATGCGGGGCGTAGCTGTAACCCCGTGGTTCGATCGCGTCGGTCGCGCGCATCGGGCGGGCGTAAAGGGCTACGTCCGCCCCCTCCCCCGCCAGTGCCGCGCACAGGCTGTCGTCATAGCGCCCGGTGAAGAGCGAGGGATCAAGCATCGCGACCTTCATGCCCGCACCAGCCGGCGCAGCGAGACTGCGTGCAGGGTCGCAGCCAGCAGAAGGGTCAGCGCATAGAGGCTCAGGAAAGCAAGATCGAACCGCTCCGGCCAGAGCAGGCGCGCCAGCGGAACGCTGAGCAGCGATCCGGCGAGGAAGGGAAGCGAGCGGGCGAGAAGATGCGAGAAGCGGCCGAGCGCCGCCTGCACATAGACCGAGACGCACAGCAGCGCGAGGGCAAGCAGAGCGACGACGATCAGCACCAAGTCGGCGCGGTCGATGCTGGCGCGGCCGTCAAACAGGATTGCAAACAGCCAATCGCCGACGCTGAGCAGCACGGCGGATAGCGCCAGCGCAAAGACCATCGCTGCGCCCAACGCCCGGCCAAGCAGCTGGCGCAGGCGCACTTCGTCACCGGCATGATAGGCGCGGGTGATGCGCGGCAGCGCAGCTTCCACCAGGGCGCGTACCAACATGGACAGTGACCTGGACATCTTGAAGAAGAAATCGAACAGCAGCATCGGCCGGGCGTCGCTGGTCGCCAGGGCGATGGTGAAATAGGGCGCGTTATAGGCGATGATGTCGGAGACGGTGAAGGCCGCGGACGCGCCTATGTCGCGCAGATAATGGGCGCGGACATGGCCGCCGCCGACGCGGAAGGCGATCCAGTGGCGCGGCTTCATGCCAAGGCGATGGTGGACATGGGCGATGGCCCAACCGATCACGAGGATGCTGACCGCCAGTTGCAGGGCGAGGGACAGGCGCGGATCGAGACCTGCCAATATCGCCAGCAGCAAGGCGATGGTGATGACCCGCCGCCCGCAATCGAGCGCTTCCCACAGGAAATTGCCGTCCACCGCCGCCAGCGCCCGCTTGGCTAGCAGACCGGGCAGGTTGAGACAGGCCGACAGGAAGAAAAGGAGGAATAACAAGGGCATGGCCGTGCCGATCCAGCCCGCGGCCAGCGCCACGAGCAGGATCAGCGTACCGCCCGCGACGATCAGGCCGAGGAACAGGAACAAGACCCCCATCTCCTCCAGCCGGAACGCGCCTATGTCGGCTTCACCGTCGCCCAGCCAGTGCCGTCGCAGCCGGGCATAGATGATGCTGGTCAGGCCGAATTCGGCCGAAACGGTGAAATTACCGAAGGCGACGAGGAGCAGGAAGGACTGGAATTCCGCCAGCGGCAGCGCACGCACGAACACGAAGGTGACGGCAAAGCCCCAGATCAGCACCAGGCCGACATTGGCGAGCTTGACCAGCGCAAGGATGCGGGCGGACGCCTCCATCCGCGCGAGGATGCTCACGCGAGGATGCTCACTGGGCGCCGGGCTTGCGGGCGCGGAACAGCCGGTCGTCCAGCGCATAGAAATGGCGGGTCGCAACGTCGATCCCGGCGGCGTCAATCTCCTCCAGATCAAAGCCCGCTGCGCGGATGCGGTCGGCAAAATCCGGGCCGTACTGGCGAACATGGTCCCACTGGCCAAAGCGCCGCTCCCGTTCGCGCGGGGGCATGGCGAAACTGCCATCCTCGGTCGGCTTGGTCCATAGCGGCACGATCAGCCAAGCTTCGCCGCCGGGCCTCAGCGCGCGCAAAATGTTGCGCAGCACGGCCATGTCGTCGGGGACATGCTCCATGACGTGGCTGGCGTAGAACAGGTCGTAGCGATCGGCGTCGGCCAGTTCCATCAGGTCGACGCGGTGCATGTTCGGCACGGTGTAGCGCGACGGATCAAGATCGGCAGGGATATAATCGGCAGCGGCAGAAAAGCGGCGGACGAGGCTCGCTTCATTGGGTGCCATGTGCAGGATCGCGCCGTCGGTCGGCACGGTGAGCGTACCCTGCGCGATCAGCCAGTTCATCAGCCGTTCGCGCGGGGATGCGCCGCAGTCCGGGCAGCCCCATTCGCCGTTGTCGCCATAGCGGAAGAAGCCGACCACGGTCGCGCCACAGGCCGGGCAACCCCGACTGGCGCGCGCGCCCAGCGCCTTGCGCAGCTTGAGCGCGCTTCGGGTCAGATGCTTGCCGGCAGCCTTGGCCACCCGCTGAACAGTAATCACGTCATTCTCCGACTGGGGAACAGCATTGGCGCTATACAAGATCGCACGGCTTTGACGAGAGGGTCAGCGCGACTTGGCGGGATTCCAGATGGTGACCGTGCGGCCGGTCATCGCCTTGGCAACGCCTTGCAAAGTCGCGGCATAGGCTATTAGCACATCGACCAGCGCGGCGAATGGTCCGCTCTTGGCACGGATGCCCCGCCAGATGACCAGCGCCACAGCCAGCGCACCGACCATGTAGAGCATCGGCGAGACGTGCATCGCCAGCGTACCGGCAGCGACCGCCCCTGTCAGGATGAACAGCCCGCCGAACCAGCGTACGATCTTGCGAGAGGCATATTTGAAACGGTCGATCGCGGCCATGCGCCGCAATTGCGGGCGCAAATGGCTGTGGGTGTGCCAGGCGCGGGCGGCGATGCGGACCTTGCGCCGATATTCGTCTTTTCGTGCCGTCACCAGTTTTTCGCGCGCGATCACGTCCCTGGCCTTCACCAGTCGCTTGCCCGCAAACACCACGGCCATGGAGACGGTCAGGTCATCCAGCACGCTGTCGGGGAAATCGGGATAGAGGCTGCGGCGGATCGAGAAGATCGAGCCGTCCGCCCCCAGCACATTGCCGGTGCGCGATTCCTCATCCTTCAGCCGCTCCTCGATCCGCCAGTAGAGCGACCCTACCGAGGCGGTAGCGCTTTCGCCCTGCCCGACATAATGGAGCGACCCCAGCACGCCGCCTATGTCAGGGTCTGCATAGCGGGCGAGCAGCCGTTCGACTGCATCGGGGTCCAGCAGCACATTGGCGTCGGTGAAGATCAATATGTCCCCGCGCGCGCGCGCGGCGAGCTGCTTCATGCCGTGCGCCTTGCCGCTGCGGCCGGGACCACGGATCAGGGTGACCAGATCGCCCTGCGCCGCGATCAGATCGCCCGTGCCGTCGGACGATCCATCATCGAAGGCGAGGATTTCAAGCGTCGGGTGTAGCCCCTTGAGCATCGCCAGATTGGCGAGCTTTTCGGGCATCGCATCGGCTTCATTATAGGCGCAGAAAAGCAGCGAGGCAGTCGGCACCGGCCCCGCGACCGGCTGTTCCGGGCGCGTCGGCAGCGCGCGCAAGATGAGCGGATAGAATAGGAACGGCCACATGATGGCGACCAGCGAGACGATAAGCAGTGCGCCAAGCCACAGGTCGGTCATGCTCAATAGGCCTTGTGGTGGAACAGCACGCCCAGCGTCGCGACGATGATGCGCAGGTCGCGCCAGACCGACCAGGCGGTGACATATTCCAGATCCGATTGCAGCCGGTCGATCAGATCCTGATGATGGTCGGTCGATCCGCGATGGCCGCGCACCTGGGCGAGACCAGTCATGCCGGGCTTGATGCAATGGCGCGCCCAGTAGCGTGCATCGACTTCCCAATAGAGCGTGTCGCCCGCCTTGGCCGCGGCAGCGTGGGGGCGCGGGCCGACAATGCTCATATCGCCCTTCAACACGTTGAAAAGCTGGGGGAGTTCGTCGATGCTCGACTTGCGCAGGAAGGCGCCGACGCGGGTGACCCGGTCATCGTCACGCGCGGTCAGTGTCTCGGCCTTGCGGTCGCTGGCGTCGGCGCGCATCGACCGAAATTTGTAGATCAGGAAGGATCGCCCATCCTTGCCGATGCGGGGCTGGCGGAAGATGACCGGGCCGGGACTGGTGAGTTTTACCGCCAGCGCAGCAACGATCAGAACCGGCGACAGGAGGATGGTGGCGGCACCGGCGACGATCAGGTCGAACAGGCGCTTGATCAGCCGATCGCGAAACTGGAGCGGCCCGCCTGCGACGATGATGGTCGGCTGGCCGTCAAATTCATCGACCCGCGCGGGCGCAAAGCGGAGCAGTTCGGGGACGACGATTTCGCCCCGCGCCGACAGGGATTTGAGTGCAGCCGACCAGTCGTCCATCCGGTCGAGCGGACAGGCGACGATGACCCGTTCGGCCATGCCCACCGCCTGGGCGAGGCGCGCGGCCATGTCCGCATCATGGCGTTCGGGGCGCAGGTCTGCGGCGTCCGCTTCGATGATCAGCATGTGCGGGCCGGTTTCGATGGCGACGCCGTCCATGATGACTGCGGTCAAATGCGGCACTTCGCCCAGCAACCTTTTGGCCAGCCGCACGACGACGAGCCGCACCAGCGCGACCGAAACCGCGCCGAGCGCCAGCCCGACGATGAAGGTTAAACGCGACAATTGTTCGGCGATCTTGCCCAGATAGACGATCAGCAGCATCAGCAGAGCCGCCTGCGCCAGCGCCAGCAGCGCGCGGAAAATGCCGCGCCGGACATTTTCAAGGCTGTGGATGCCATAGCCCCCGCCCTGCACGCCGAGCAGCGCATAAAGCGGCGCGATCATCGCGAACATGACGAGGCCATGCGGCTTGCCCGGCTCCCCCCACAGCGCGCCCAGCACGAACCAGTTGGCCGCCAGAAACGCGCCGAACAGCCCCGCCATGTCGCCAGCCAGGCACAGGGCATAGAGCCGCAGCCGGACCATTTCCTTGGAGACTGTCACTGATGCGCCCCGATTATCGCCATGCGCCCCGTTGGCACCGGGCGCGGCTGGTTGCAAGGGGGCTATTCCTCCCCGGCACGGGGAGGGGGACCACTGCGAAGCAGTGGTGGAGGGGGGAGCGTCTTACTCCCGCCCCCTCCGTCGGCCATTCTGGCCGCCACCTCCCCGCAAGCGGGGAGGAATCATATCCCGAACAGCCGCTCTAGCGACTTATCGAGCATCAGCAATTGCCACAGCAGCCGCCCATGATCGGCCATACCGGATTTGTGATCGGCGGCGATTTTGGCCAGTGCTTTGGTATCGAACCAGCCGGTGCGCGCCAGCGATGATCCGCCCGCGATCGCGGTAGCCTCGCCCGCCAGCGCGCCGCGGAACCAGGTGCTGATCGGGGTCACGAAACCCATTTTCTGGCGGTAGAGTATGTCCTGCGGCAGATAGGGTTCCATCGCCTTTTTCAGCAGATATTTGCCGCTATTGCCCCGGATGCGCTGGTTGACCGGCAGGCGCGCGGCAAATTCGACCAACCGGTGGTCAAGCAAAGGCTCGCGCGCTTCCAGGCTGACGGCCATGCTCATCCGGTCGGTCTTGGTGAGGATATCGCCGGGCAGCCAGATGCGGATGTCGGCATATTGGGCGCGGTCGAGCGGATCGCGCGCAGGGGCGTCCGCCATCGCCTTGATATAGCGATCCTCGGCGCGGTAGGCGCCAAGTCGGCTTTTCATGTCCTGGCTGTAGAGGCGATGGCGCAGCGCGTGCGGCGTCACCCCGACCGAGGCGGCATAAGCAGCCCCGCCCTCCCCCGCCAGTTCAAGGAAGGTCGATTTGGCCCGCAGCGCGCGCGGTGCCCAGTCGGCCTTTGGATAATATTTGCCCAGCGTCCCGAACAGGGGCTGACGGACAGAGGCCGGGATGAGGCCGCGGAGGCGCTCGCCCTGCATCTGGAAGCGGTGACGGCGATAGCCTGCAAAGGCTTCGTCCGCGCCGTCGCCCGACAGCGCCACCGTCACCTGTTCGCGCGCCAGTTCACACACGCGAAAGGTCGGCAGGGCCGAAGCGTCGGCAAAGGGTTCGTCGAAATGGAAGGCGAGCCGGTCGATCAGGCCATAATCATCGGGCGATACTATGCGGGTGCGGTGATCGGTCGCAAAGCGGCGGGCGATGCGGTCGGCAAAGGCGGTTTCGTCAAGCGAGGCGACGTCGAAGCCGATGGTGCAGGTCTTGACCGCCTGAGTGGAGGCTTCGGCCATCAGCGCGACGACGCTGCTGCTGTCCACGCCGCCCGACAGGAATGCGCCGAGCGGCACGTCGGCCACCATGCGCGATCGAACCGCCTGTCGCATCAATGCGACCAGTTCTTCTTCCAGTTCCTGCGGTTTCGCCTTGGTCCGATCGGCGAAGCTGACGTCCCAATAGCGCTGCGGCTGCGGCAAGGGACGACCGCGCACCAGCCGCAGCGTTTCACCCGCGCCCAGTTTCCGCACGCCCGCGACCATGCAGGCATCATCGGGGACATAGCCATAGGCCATATAATCCTCGACCGCTGACAGGTCCGGCGCGCGGCGCAGCAGCGGATGGGCGAGCAGGCTTTTCAGTTCCGATCCGAAGATCAGGCTGCCGTCGGACAGCAGCGCATAATGGAGCGGTTTGACCCCCAACCGGTCACGCACCAGCCAGAGCGACTGCGCCCGCGCGTCGAACAGGGCGAAGGCGAACATGCCGTTGAAGCGGTGAACACACTCCTCGCCCCATTGGCGATAGCCGTGGAGGATGACTTCGGTGTCGCTATGGGTGCGGAAGATGTGGCCCTTGGCCTCCAGCTCTGCGCGGACCTCGCCGAAATTATAGATTTCGCCGTTGAAGATGACCGCCAGACTTTCATCCTCGGTCAGCATCGGCTGCGCGCCCGCCTCCAGATCAATGATCGACAGGCGCAGATGGCCAAGCCCAACGCCCGGCGCGGTCCAGATGCCGCTGCCGTCCGGGCCGCGATGCGGCATTGCGTCCAGCATGGCGCGCACCCGCGCGGGATCGACGGGCTTGGCCGTTTCGAGATGGAAGATGCCTGCTATGCCGCACATGCCAACCGCCCTAGCGTAAGCCCATCGCGCGGTCAGCCAGAAGTTTCACGTCGCCCATATCGCGCAGGAAGGCGCTGATCGCGGCGTCGGCGGGCTGGCCTTCGCCCTCTTGCGCTGAAATCAGGATGGCGACGGCGCGCTGGTCCTGTCCCAGCAGGCGGGCCTTCATCGTTTCGATCTTGACCGTCGGTCGGCTGCCGGTCGGCGCGCCCTGCCCTATGATATAGAAGCTGACGACATGGCGGACTACGGGTCCGGGCGCGGTGATTTGCTCGCCGCGCGCATTGGCTGGCGCGCGGGCGGGTGAGGACCAGACCCATTGGCTGTCGGGGTCCGCCGCGCCCTGGCCAAAGCCGACCAGTTCGCGGCCTTCATCCTGCCGGGCATAGGCGATGATGGTGAGGTCGATGAGCTGCCCTGCGCTGTTGCGGTAATGGCCCGTGACGCGATGATCCGCGCCGTCGAAGCGGGGCGTCCATGGATAGCTTTGCACGGCATCGGTGCGGGTCCAGCCCTTCACCACCGGCAGGTCGATTCGTTCAGGCAGTGGGTCCGCACTCGCGGCAGTCGCGGCCAGCCAGAGCGGCGCGGCGACGATCAGCGCGAGGGCGATTCCCGCCACGGTGCCGGTCGATGTCCGATGGCGGACCGCGCCCTGCAACTGCGCCGGATCGAACCAGGGATCGCCCGGCTTGCGATCGAAAAAGGGCCAGGCAGTGGCCATCACCACGATCATGATGATCGCGAAAAAGACCCAGCCATAGACGACATGATCGAAGCCGACGGCGGCGTCCACGCTGGTCAGGTGCGCGACGAGGATGGTGGCGAAGGCACGCACGCCATTGGCCAGCACAGACAGGCCCAGCGCGCCGATCATAAAAACGATACGGCGCGGCCATGTACGGAAACAGACATTGCACACCAGCACGCCATAGGCAGTCATGGCGATCAGGAATTTCGCGCCCGAACAGGCTTCGGCCACCTCGAAATAGCCGGTCGGCGTGGTGATGAAGATGCCCTCCATATGGGCAGGCACCCCCGACAGGTCGAGGAAGAGCATGGCCAGCCGCGCCGTCACCAGTTGGAGCGGCGGGACGATCTCTTCACCAAAGGGGACCATGAAGAAGGCGTAGAAGAGCGGGAAGATGAGCGCGCGGGCAACCGCCGGTCCCAGCAGCGCAATGGTCGCGCCCTGGAGCATCATGATCAGCGCGCCATGGCGCACCATCGCCACGCCCGCCGCAGCGCCGACCAGCCAGGCCAGCGCACCCAGCGCCAGCCAGACCAGCCCCGGCGTCCAGGCGACCGGCTCCAGCTGGCGCAGGCCTGGCAGGCGTTGCTGCACCAGCCAGGCGATCAGCGGTGGAATGAACAGGCAATGGCCAAAGGTGGAGGCGTTCCACCAGATCGATACCATCGACCAGACATCGGCATGGAACAGCGCCAAAATGGCAAAGGCGACCACGCCCAGTGCGGTCAGATGGCCGCGCCAGCCGGTCAGATCCACCAGCGGCATCCGGCCAAGAGACAGCGCGCGGTCTGTCATGCCACCTGCGACCCCGCGTCGCGCCCGAACAGTAAATCGGGCAATCCCGCCAGCGTCGCCGACCAGCGATAGCGCGCCTCCATCCGTTCGCGCGCGGCCACGCCCAACCGGGCAGAGCGCGCGGGATCGGCCAGTAGAGCGATGACCTTGGCGGCTTCCTCGGCAGGATTGGCGGCGACCAGAAATTCGGTGCCGTCTGTAGCGTCTATCCCTTCGGCAGCCTGCGGAGAGGCGACGACGGGCCGGGCCATCGCCATCGCCTCCAATACCTTGTTCTGGATGCCGCGCGCGATTCGTAGCGGCGCGACGACGACGTCAGCCGCCGCCAGCCAGCCGCGCACATCGGGGACGCCGCCAGTGACGATCACGCCGGGCAGATCGGCCAAGGCTTCGACGGCTTTGGCCGGATTGCGGCCGACGATCGCGAAGCGGGCCTGCGGGTGGACGGTCTGGATGGCGGGCAAGGTCTGGCGCGCGAAACTTTCGACCGCCTCGACATTGGGGCGATAGTCCATTTGCCCTGTAAAGACGAGCAGCGGGCCGCTGCCATGGTCAACGGAGGGAAAGGCGGCGGCGGGATCGAAATAATCCAGCGCCACGCCATTTTCGAGTGCGACGATACGGTCCGGCCCAAGACCGCAGGCCTTGCGGAACAGCGTGGCTTCGGCTTCGCTGACGAAGGAGCAGGCATCGGCGCGCTGAGCGATGGCGCGCTCGAAATCGAGCAACACCCGTCCCTCGCGCCGGTTGATCCAGGCCATCGGACCGGAGCCTTCCGCGCCATAAGCGGCATATTTGGCCGAATCGAAATCGACGAAATCCATCAGGAAACGGACATTGGAGGCCAGCGTCGGCACGAAATGCGCCATCTGCGCCGAATAGGCGACGACCGCACGCACCGGGCGCTGCGCCAATGTCTGCGCCACCCATTGATGCAGGCCGGGATGATCGAACAGTGACACCAGCAGCGACTGGCGCTTGGCAAGGCCGGTCAGCCCGGCAACGACCTTCGACCGGTCGCGCCGCAACAGGCACTGGCTGGCGGCGACCTGCGCCAGTTCACCCGCATAGCCCATGTCGCGATCATCATCGCCAAAGCAGCCGACATGGACCGGCGCAACTTGCGCGAGGCGCTCGAGCAGATGGTAGGAGCGGATCTTGTCGCCGCGATCGGGCGGGAACGGGATGCGATGACACAGGAATAATATGTCGCCGGTCATCCCAGCCCCCGCGCAATATGCGGGCCGATCCAGGTCGCGATCGATTCGGGCAGCTTCTTCCACAATTCCACCTTGCGCCGATATTGCGGCGAGAGCGGATTGACGTCGCGCGTTTCCTTGCCCGGTGCGGTGCGCAGATAATAGCCGAGCGGTTCGCCTTCAAAGCCCCAGGTCTTTTTCCACGCCGCAGGGCCAGTGCCGACCTTCGACCGGCCAAAATCGAACGTCGTCAGACCACGTTCGCGCGACTGGCGCATCAGCAGGAAATAAAGGACTTCGTTGGAACGCATCGCCCGCGCGCCCTCCGCCGCGCCATGCCAGTAAGGCATGCAGGCACCGCGATGATAGAAGCTGATGACGGCCGACAGTGGCTTGCCGTCCTTCGACATCACAGCAATGTCTGCATCCTCGCCCATCCGATCGAGCATGGCGTCGAATAGCGCGCGGGGGAAAACCGGCGTGCCGAGATTATGGACGCTATGGGCATAGAGGCGATAATGAATGTCGCGCAGGCGTTTGTCGCGGCCACATTCGAAGGTCAGATCGTTGCCCAGCCCTTTGCGGATTTCGGCGCGGTGGCGCTTTGGCACGGCCTTGAGTTCCGCCTCGTCATCAGCGGCCAGCGGTCGGGAGAAACCGAGATAGGCGTCGGCCTTCTCCTGCCACACCGTGCCATCGGGCGCTTCCCCGCCGCGCAGTTCCAGCGTCGAGCAGCCCAGCTTTTCCGCGAGCGTCCAGGCGGCATCGGCGAGCGCTGGACCAGCCTTGCGATGGGTGGTCAGCAGGCCGCCATCGACGGCAAAGCCGCTGCCCACCAGCGCCCGGCCGAACAAAGCGGAGCGGATATAGGTGAGCGGCAGCAGGCCGATAATCTCGCCGCCCGCCATCCGTGCGACCAACATCTTGGCTTTCTGGCCAGTCCCTGCCTCCACGCCCATGATCCAGGCGGGGCGATGAAAGGGCGTCGAATCGGGATGCGCGCAGACCCAGGCGTCCAGTTCGGCGACGCAGGCGCCGTCGGTCAGCCGCGCCTCCTCGACGATGACGGCCAGTCCGCTAATCATATTCATGGACGTCATTCCTGTTACCACCCTGCCCCCCGATCTAAACGCAGGGGCTGAACATTTCGTATCCGTTTCAACCAAGACCGCGCGAAATCAGCGGACCGATGAGATTGGCGATCGGTAGCGGCAATTTTTTCCAAAGCGCGATGCGGCGCTGATAACGGGCGCTGCCGGGATCGACGTCGCGCCGCGCGCCGTCCGCCGACCAGCCATGATAGACCAAGGGTCGGGGATCGAAGCCGAAGCTTTTTTTCCACGCCGCCTGCCCGCTGCCGACCTTCGACCGACCAAAGTCGAAATGGGTCATGCCGCGCGCGCGGCCATGGGCCATCAGGCGATAATACATCAGTTCATTGGACCGCAGCCGCCGCGCATCCGCCAGGCCGCCACCCCAATAGGGCATGACCCGACCATTGTGGTAAAGCGTCAGCACGGCGGAGACCGGTCGCTCACCCTCCCGGATGATGAGAATATCGGCATCTTGGCCAAAATGGTCCAGCACGGCATGGAACAGGCTCCGGGGAAATACCGGCGTGCCAAGGTTGCGGACGCTCGTGGCGTAAATATGGAAATGGTCGCGCAAATGGCGCGCATCGCGGCCGATCTCTACGGTCAGTGCCGGATTGGCGAGTGCCTTGCGCAGCTCGGCGCGATGTTTGCGCGGGACGGCCAGCAACTCCGCTTCGTCATCGGCGGCCAGCGGACGGACGAAACCGACATGCGCGCCGTCCATTTGTTGCCAATCGTCGCCCGGCGTCGGACCACCACGCAGTTCCAGCGACAGGCCCCCGCGCTCGCTCGCCAGCCTTTGGGCCGCCGTCGCCAGCACCGCAACTGCGCGCTGGTCGTCCGCCAATATCCCGCCACCGACGGCGAAGGCGGTGGACACCAGAGCCGCGCCGAACAGGCGGCTGCGCACATGGTGCAGGGGCAGGATGCCGCTGATCCGCCCCGACGGCCCGACCGCCGCCAGCAGCAGCGCGCGATTGCCGGTCGCCTGTTCGATCGCGTGCAGCCAGGCGGGGCGATGGAAGGGCGATCCATCGGCATGACCCAGTACGAAGGCATCGACCGCGCGCGCCTGCGCGGGGTCGGTCAGGTCCATCATGGTGACGGCCATGCCTGCGCCATTGCCCAGCATCATGGCGCAAGCGCCGCCTGCGCATCGGCCAGCGCATCCACCCGCGTCCAGGCAAAATCGTTTGTCAGGCGGCGCAGCTTCGCCGCCATGACCGACAGGTTGGTGTAATGCCGCACCCGCGAGCGTAGCGGCGCGTCGGTGCGGCGTGGCTGGTCCGGGTCGATTTCCCATGGATGGAAATAGATGATCGCGGGCCGCCCCGCCTGCTCATTGACCTGCCGGATCGCCCAGCGCGAAAAGCCATAGGGCAACAAGCGGAAAAAGCCCCCGCCCCCGGCCGCAAGCGTGCGCTTGCCCAGCTTTGCGGTCGTCACGGGCAGTTCGACCAGATCGGACCCCGGCACCGGTTTCCAGGCAAAGCGCGGCGAATCGGGCCAGCCATAATGATCGTGCCGGATCGGCGCGACGCTGGAGGAATAGCGATAGCCCTCCTCCGCCAATATGGGATGCGCCCATGGCGTGCGCGGGTCGATGGAGAAGCTGGGTGCGCGATAGCCGGTGACGGCCTGTCCGCTGGCATCCTCCAATATCGCGCGTGATTTGCGCAGGTCGGCGCGAAACTGCTCCGGCGTGAAGGTGAACACGCGCGCATGGTCATAGCCATGGCTGGCGACCTCATGGCCCGCCGCGACGATGCGGCGCATCAGCGCAGGATAGCGTTCGGCCACCCAGCCCAGCGTGAAGAAGGTGCCGGTGACGCCCGCTTGCGCGAACAGGTCCAGCACCGCGTCGGTATTGCGCTCGACACGGTGGGTCAGGCCATCCCAGTCGGCGCGCCGGATCGTGCGCTCGAATGCGCCGACCTGAAACCAGTCCTCGACATCGACGGACAGGGCGTTCTGTATCATGTTGCGCACCTTGGTCGGGCCGCCCGCCGGGGGCAAGTCCTGTGTCAGGCGGCTGCGCTGTCGCGCGGCGCGGCCATCCGTTCTTCCCGCTCGACCCAGTCGACCAGCAGCGTCAGCACCCGGCGCAGCGCCGTGTCCTGTTCCTCCGCGCGGAATTCCAGCGACTGCAACCGCTCCTCGATCAGGGTGAAGCAATCCTTGAGCGCTTCGGGATCGACCGTCGGCGCAGGGGCGAAAGGCACATGGGCCTGCACGGCCCGAAGCGAGGAAATTTCCGCCCGCAGCCCTTCAATCTCCGCCAGCATGTCGTGGCGCAGCGCTTCGACCTGTGCCGCGTCGATCGTGGCGACGGGTTGCGGCATGGCCGGTTCCGGCTGAGGTTGTTCGACGGCCGCCGGCTCTTCCACCGCTGGCTCGTCCTCGGCGGCCCATATCTCAGCCGGTTCCTCCACAGCATCAAAAGCCGTATAAAAGGGTTCGTCCATTTCGATCTCCGGCGATAGCTCAGCCGTCGGCACATCCTCGATCACCGGTGCGGTAAAGGGGGCAGCGAAAGGCGCTGGTGCAGCCTCGTCCGCCTCTTCCTGCTCGGCGACGGCCTCTACCTCGGCTTCCACCACAGCGGCTTCCTCAGCGTCATCGACCGTGTCGAGCAGCGAAGGCGCAACGGGTTCAGGGGCGACATCGACATCAAGCCCCATGTCGGTAACGACGGCCTGCACGACATCCGCGTCAATCTCGCGCAACTGGTCGATCGCGCCCATCAGCAGCACGCGGCTGACCAGCGCGTTCAGGCGGCGCGGCACGCCACCGGTCGCGGCATAGAGCGCGGCGAAAGCGGCAGGCGTGAAGGTCGGGTTGCCGACCCAGCCCGCCACGGTCAGGCGGTGGAGGATATAAGGCTCGACCTCCTTGGCCATCATCGGTTCGAGATGGTGGGTGGCGATGACGCGCTGGCGCAATTGCTCCAGTTGCGGGGATTTGAGCAGGTCGCGAAATTCCGGCTGGCCCAGCAAGAAAATCTGGAGCAACGATTGCCCGCCCAGCTGGAAGTTGGACAGCATCCGCAATTCTTCGATCGCGGAAACCGGCAGGTTCTGCGCTTCATCCACGATCAGCAGGGTGCGCCGTCCAGCGCGCGCTTGGGCGTGAAGAAAGGCTTCGATCTTTTGCAGCGTCGCGGCCTTGGGCAGACCATCGGTCGCCAGGCCAAAGCTCTGCGCGGCGAGGCGCAGCATGTCGTCGCCCTCCACCTGGGTCGATACGATCTTCACCGCGGTCAGCCGCACCGGGTCGATCGTCTGCATCAGATGGCCGACCAAAGTGGTCTTGCCCGCGCCAATGTCCCCGGTGATGACGATGAAGCCCTCCCCCTGCGCCAGACCATAGCCCAGATAGGACAAGGCCTTGCGATGGGTCGCGCTTTCAAAATAATAATGCGGGTCCGGCGTCAGCTGGAACGGGCGGCCCTGCAATCCATAATATTGATCGTACATCTAAATTCTCCAACCGACCCGTTAGAAACTGTAGCGCAGGCCGACCTGGCCCATCGCGCTGATCACCGTGTCGATGTCATCAGCCTGCACGCCGTCCACACCGACCGATGCCGAAGCCGACAGGCGACGGGTCAGACCTTTGTAATAGCTGGTGAACGCACCATAATTGAGGACGTCGGGGCGTCCGCCGCTGGCGTCGAAATAATTGACGTAGGCGACCGTATCGATGCTGTCCCGATCGTTGAACATATAGGTCATCGACCCATTGCCGTACCAGTTCTGGTCCTTCGACCCGCGCACAAGGACGCTCTGGCCCTGCGGCGTGATGAATTTGCGCTGCGAATAGCCGGCACCTACGCCCCAGCCCCATTGGCCGCGCCGCAGCGAATATTGGGTCGAAACGCCGCGATAGCGGAAATTGGCGTCGGTGATGCCCGCCAGCGCATCATTGAAACACTGTCCCCCGCCAGTGGTGGAGAAGGCGCAGCCGGTAATGTCCCCGGTGAAGGGGTTGCGCGCCACGTCAAAGCTGCTGCCCGACAGCGCGGCGGCGTTGGCCGTGATCAGGCGACCGAAGCTGTCGATACCGTCGAACACGATGACGGCAAAGCTGCTGTTTGCGCCCTGCCATGTGAAGCTGCCCTGATAGGTCATACCGCCATAACGCTGGCCGACCTGCGCCTGAAGCGAGGTACGGCGGCTGGGCCGCCACAAGACGCCTGCGTCCCAGATGATGTCGTCAAATTCATAGATCAGCGCGCGGGGTGAGCTTTTGTCGGTGACATAGCGACCGTTGCTGATCACCGGCACGCCTGCCGAGTCCAGCAGAGGCGAACGCTGGCTGATCTCGATCTGCTCATAGCCGATGCCACCGATCAGCGCGACGGTGCGCGATACCGGCAGCGTGGCGTCAACCCTACCCCATTTGTCCTCGAACCGCTGGTCGAGCTGGCTTGCATCCTCGCGGTCATAGCCCGCGCTGGCAGTCAGGCCGACGGGGAGCAATGTGCCGGGGGCAAAGCCGACCGATCCGGTCAGGTTATGCGTCCAGCTGTCCGCGAAGGAGCCGCTGACGGGCGCGTTGGAAAGGTTGGAATCAAGGTCATCCTCCACCCGTGCATAGCCGAGACGATAGGAGCCGTTGACAGTGATGTCGCCAATCTGCGTCGTGTAGGCCGGGCCGATATAACCGGCATAGACCTGGCTGGTATAGCTGTCATTGAGCGTCGATGCGCCCGACAGGCCATCGGTCCGCACCCGCGACGCCATGCCGCCGGTGTGGAGCGACAGGCCACGCGCGACATTGACGGTCGCGCTGGCGATGCCGCTCAGCACATCCTGATCGGGCGCCTGTTTGCTCCAGCTGAAGCTGTGATTATATTGCAGGTCGATCACCGCCTCGACCCGGCGGTTCTGGACTTCGGCTGTTACTCCGGCAGTCACATTGCTGTAGGTCAGCACGTCGCCACCGCCCTTGAGCGGACCCATCACCACCTGATCCACGCCGATATAGGGCGTGACATTGACGCGCCGATTCGCGCTGGTCGTCTGGGCGAATGCTGGCGCACTCGCTGCGGCCAGCGCGGCGAGCGACGCGCCGCTGATCCACTGACGGACGGTCATGACGAACTATTCCCCTTGGCATAATAGCTGCCGAAACGGCGGCCGCCGCCGTTGAAGCGGACGGCATTGAGCAGAAGCTGGACCTGTGCGCCGCCCTTGAGCATCCCGGCAGCGTCGCGCAGGGCGCTTTCCGATGTGCTGTCGGCGCGCACGACCAGCAGCGCGATCGCGACATGGCTGGCCAGCACGGCGGCGGGCGAAGCCGCAAGCAATGGCGGCGAATCAAAGATGATGATGCGTTCGGGCCGTCCCTCGGTCAGCCGCGCCAGCAACTGTTCGGTGCGAGCGGACGACAGATATTCGGTGTCCGCATTGCTGCGCTGCCCGGCGGGCAGCACCGACAGCGACGGCAGGTCGGTGCGGATGACGCAATCTTCGATCGCGATCGTCGGATCGGCAAGCGCGTCCATCAGGCCGGGACCACCCGCCAGCCCCAAAGTTTCGGGGATGCCGGGCTTGCCGAAATCCGCGTCCACCAGCAGGATTTCGCGATCCTTCTCCGCCGCCAGGCTGAGCGCCAGATTGACCGCGCAAAATGTCTTGCCCTCGCCGCTATGGGCCGAGCAGATGAGGATGCGATTGCCGCGTTCCTGCCCCTGCAACTGGGCGAGCAGGTCGCGCTTGAGCAACCGGAACTCCTCGCTCATCGCGGTGACTGCGCCATCGGGGCGCAGGAAGCCGGCCTCCTCCAGCTTGATACGGTCGATCGGCTGGACTGGCCCTGTCCATGGCAAGGCGCGAAAGGCCGACGGTGAAGCCGACACAGGGTCAGCCGCCACAGGTGCGGGTGGCAGGTCGGCAGGAATATCGACGGCAGGCGCCGCACGACCGCGCAGGGCGGCGGAGAAATCATAGATTTCCGTCGCCCGCTCGATCAGCGATCCGCCCTTGATGGAGCTATGCTGGTTCATGGTTCCTAGCTCCTTCACGCCATACCGCGCTGGACGAATTCGACGACGATCAGCAGCAGGCAGACCGCGGCGAGACCGCCGCTGGCCCCGGCAAACCACTTCATCCGCTGCTTATCGATGGCGACCTGCGCAGCGCTGATCGTCTGGCTGATGGAACCTGCGACCGGCAGGCCGATCGCCCGTTCCAGCCGCGCGGCAGTGGGGAATGTCCCCTTGAGCTGACCCATCGCAAAGGCGACGCCTACACCTGCGCCAATCCCCAGGATCAGCACGCCCAGCAACAGCAGCGGCCGGTTGGGCGCGGCAGGCGCAGTCGGCACGCTGGGCGGGTTGATGACGCGGAACTGGACGGAACCGGTCTCGGTCTTGACCTCGCCACGCAGGCGGATTTCCTCGCGATCAGCGAGCAGCTTGTCATATTGGGTCTTCAAAACCTCATAATCGCGGTCGAGCTTTTCCTGCTCCGACGCGACGCCGGGTTCATTGACCTGCTTGGCCATCATCGTGTTGAGATCAGCCTGCAACTGCGCCTTGCGCGTGCCGAGCGCCTGCACCGTGGCGGCGCGTTCGGCCTGCATGGAACGGATCGACAGATAAGCGGGGTTGGGCGTGCTGCCGCCACCAGCGTTTGCGCCGCCGCCTGCCTTGCGCAGGGCTTCGACCTCACGCTGGGCTGCGATCACGTCAGGGTGATTGGCGGTCCAGCCGCGGGCGCGCATTCCAGCGAGGTTGGACTGAGCCTGCGACAGCGCGGAAGGCCCGCCCGACGGCCCAACGCCCGGCAGGCTTTGCGGTGTACCCGCCAACTGCCCGTTCATCGCGCTCAAGGCACTCTGTGCCTGAACCAGTTGCGAATCGATCGTGTTGATTTCCTGCCGCGCGGCATCCATCCGCTGGCTGATCGAACCGGCACCGGGCAACAGCCCGACATAGCGCTGCGCAAATTCAACGCGGCGCTGGTCGGCGGCCTCCAGCTGCTTGCCCCGTGCCGCGATCTGCTGGTCGAGGAAGGCGAGGCTCTGCTTGGTTTCGTTGCGATCGCCGGAGAGATTTTCCTCCTGGAAAATGTCGATCAGCTTCTGCACGATCTGCTGCGAAATCCGGGCGTTCGCGCCGTCCGACAGGCTGCTGTCGGCGGACGCCGCAGTGATGTCGATCATGCTGGGGTCAGCCTGCGCCATGACGGTGATATTCTCGCGCAGCTTGGTGATCTTGGCCGCAATGTCGCGCGGGCCGGACACGGTCTGGGACAGGTCGGTGTTGCGCACGACCTTTTCCAGATTTTCAGTGCTGGCCAGCGTGCTGCGCACCCGGTCTAGATCCTGCTGCGACTGGACCTGGGTGATGCCCACCTTGTCCTCCAGCAGCGACTGGGTGTTCACATAGACCCGCGCCTTGGACTGATAGCTGTTGGGGATGAGCGCCACGCCCAGCCAGCCCAACATGCACACGCCCCAGGCCACGCCCAGCGCGACCCAGCGTCGGCTCCAGACACCGTGGAGCAGCAGCAGCAATTCGTCGTAGAGACCGGCCATGATCAGAACATGCTTTCGGGGATGATGATGACGTCGCCGGGGGCGAGCATGACGTTCGCCTTCGTGTCGCCCTTTTTGAGCAGGTCGTTGAGGCGGACCTGATATTCCTGCTGCTTGCCGGTATTCTTGTTGAACCGGACCAGCCGCGCGCGGTTGCCCGCTGCAAATTCGGACAGGCCACCGACCGAGATCATCGCGTCGAGCAAAGTCATATTGGCGCGATAGGGGATCGAGGCGGGCTTTTCGGTCGCGCCGACAATCCGCACCTGCTGGCTGAACGTGCCGCTGAAATTGTTGACGATCACCGAAACCAGCGGATTTTCAATATATTGGGTCAGCGCCAGCTTGATGTCATCCGCCAGCATCTTGGGCGTCTTGCCCACGGCTGGCATGTCGGTGATCAGCGGCGTGGTGATGCGACCGTCGGGGCGCACCTGAACCTTTGCCCCCAGTTCGGGATTGCGCCACACGAAGATGGTGAGGTCGTCCAGTGGGCCGATAATATATTCCTCGCCCGGCCCCTCGCGCGTTGAAACGAAGGAGGCTGGCGGCAGTTGCGGTCCGCTGGCACCACCCGAAGCGCAGCCTGACAGGAGAAGCGCGGGCAGCGATGCACCGATCAGCAGCCTGGAAACCGACACGAAACGCATAATTTCACCTCTTTGTGCGGCCATGCGCGACCAGCCGCCAAAGAGGGCAAGGCGGACCGGTCAGCACAGGGCTTCCGACCTCTTCTTGCCGGGAAAGGGTAAAGATACCGTTAGGAGTTAAGTCACGAACAACTCATCCAAGTAAAACTTCACGAGGACTTGGATGACCAAGAAATGCAGCGGGGCTGGCCGATGCGCCATAGGCTCCAGCAAGGAAAATGGCGATCAGATCGCCTTCCTGCACGGGGGGCAGTGCAATCTTGTCGCCCAGCCGGTCGATGGGCGTGCAGAGGCACCCGACCACGGTGACCGGATCGGCGGCAGGCGCTGCGCCAAAATGGTTGGCGAGTGCGATCGGATAGTTGCGGCGGACCACCGTGCCGAAATTGCCGCTGGCCGCCAGTTGATGATGCAGTCCGCCATCGACGACGACGAAGGTTTCGCCCTGGCTGACCTTCACATCAATGACGCGGGTCAGGTAAACCCCCGCCTCCCCGACCAGCCAGCGGCCCAGTTCGATCGCAAAGGCGCTGCCCTTGAGTATATCCGGCAGCGATTCGAACGCAGTGTCGAGCGCAACGCCAATCGGGCGGATGTCGAGCGGCACATCGCCGGGGAAATAGGCAAGGCCAAAGCCGCCGCCCAGATTGACCAGCGGCGGGGTGACGCCAACCGCTTCGGACAGGCGCGCGGCGAGCGCGATCGTCGCCGCCTGGGTTTCGATGATCGCCATCGCGTCCAGATTTTGGCTGCCCGCAAAGATATGCCAGCCGCGCCAGTCCGCACCGCCGTCTATCATCGCGCGGGCGAGAGCGGCGGCACGGTCGGCATCGACGCCAAAGGGCTTGGCCCCGCCGCCCATCCGCATACCGGAGCCTTTAAGATCAAAGTCCGGGTTCACCCGCACCGCGACGCGCGGGGTCTTGCCGATCCGCTGGCCAATGGCGAGTGCGCGCCGCCCCTCCCCTTCGGATTCCAGGTTGAGCGTGACCCCGGCAAAGATCGCCGCTTCCAGTTCGTCATTGCGCTTGCCCGGCCCGGCAAAGCTGATCCGCGCCGGGTCCATCCCCGCCGCCAGCGCCATGTCCAGTTCGCCGCCCGACGCAATATCGAAACCATCGACCTGCCCCGCCATCGCGCTCAGCAGCGGCGCATAGGGATTCGCCTTGATCGCATAATGGAGGTGCAACGCGGAGGGCATCGCTTCGCGGAAACGCCGAATCTGGGCCGCGACAATGTCCATATCATAGGCAAAGAGCGGCGTGTCGCCCGCTTCATCGACCAGACTGGCCGCGCCATAGCCGCCGACCAGCAACATCCCCTCTTCGCCCGCGAACCAGGCCGGGATCGGTCCCATCGGTTTCAAATGCCATACTCCCGCGCCAGTGCGACTCGATCAATCTTGCCGTTGGGATTGCGGGGAAAAGCGGCCAGCACAAGGATTTCGCGCGGCTGCATGAAATTGGGGAGTTCGGCTTTGAGATGCGCGGCGACTGCTGGGGCAACGTCCGGGTCGGCGGATCGCAACAGGAGTTTCACCGCCTGTCCCAGCCTTTCATCCTTCACCCCCAGCGCCACGGCTTCGGACACACCCGGCACGGCGACCGCCGCTTCCTCTATCTCGGTCGGGCTGATCCGGTTGCCCGCCGACTTGATCATGGCGTCATCGCGTCCGACGAAATAAAGCAGGCCCTCCGCATCGCGCCGCACCGTATCACCCGACCAGACCGCCATGCCGCCATAGCAGGACGCGGGCGGCGCGGGCTTGAACCGTTCGGCTGTGCGGGCGGCATCGCGCCAATAGCCCTGCGCCACCAGCGGCCCGCAATGGACCAGTTCGCCCGGCTCGTCATCGTCAGTCAGGCTACCGTCGGGACGCACCACCAATATCTCGGCAAAGGGGATGGCCGATCCCATCGAGTCGGGATGGCTATCGACCAGCGCGGGCGGCAAATAGGTGGAGCGGAAGGCTTCGGTCAGGCCATACATGGGATAGAGGTCGGCCTGCGGAAACAGGGCGCGCAGCTTTGCCACCAGTGGCCGGGTGAGCGCGCCGCCACTGTTGGTCAGACGTTTGAGCTTGGCCGCCACCTCCGGCGGCCAGTCCAGTTCGGTCAGTTGCACCCAGAGCGGCGGCACCCCTGCCAGCGTCGTGATGTCGCGCCTGTCCACCAGCTTCATGACGTCACGCGCCGTCAGATAGTCGAGCGGATAGACGCAGCCGCCCGCAAACCAGGTTGATAGCAGCTGATTCTGGCCATAGTCGAAGCTGAACGGCAGGACGCAGGCGGTGCGGTCCTGCGGCGTGAGGCCCAGATAGTCGGCCACCGCGACCGCACCCAGCCAGAGATTGGCGTGACTGAGCATCACCCCCTTGGGCCGCCCGGTCGATCCGCTGGTGTAGAGGATGGCGGCCAGATCGTCCGGTGCTGCGTCCGACGGCCCCAACGCGGTGCCGCCGCTCATGGCGCAGGCGGCGTCATCCTCGCGATGCAACTGGCATCCGTCAGGCACATCGCCTGGCGTCAGCGTGGCGAGTCGCGCTGTCGTGCCGATCAGCAGCGCCGCGCCGCTATCCGCCAATATATGCGCAACCTGCGCGTGCTTGAGCAGCGGGTTCACCGGCACATGGACCAGACCCGCGCGCGGCGCGGCCAGCGGCATCAACGCGGCAACCGGTCCCTTGGCGATCCAGCTTGCCACCCGCGCGCCCGGTGCGAGCCCAAACCCCGCCAGCCAGCCCGCGAGCCGCCCCAGCGTCTCCTCCAGCTCGGCGAAATTGTAGCTGCCCGACCGTCCGTCCAGCGCCGCGCGCGCCGGATCGCCCTGCAACAGCAGGTGATCGATCGGCAGGATCGCGGCAGTCGGTTCAGCTTGTGGCACGCTTAACTCCATTTCCAGACTTTGGCCCTAAGCCCTGTCCAGACGAATGCGGAGATAGTCGGTTGCCGACGACAAGGGAATATCACAGCCTCGCAGATGTGCGGGACGCGCTGCATGGCCGTCTCGACCGCGAAGCCGTGCGTTGCCTGTTCGGGCGGTATGACTGGTTCGATTTGCTGCACCGCCATTGCTTTGCCGATGTCCCGGTGCGGGTGGTTGTGGCGGAAGAGGATGGCGCGCAGGCGTGGCTGTTCCTGCTTGGCCGCGACAATCGCCGGGTGTCCGCGCTGGCCAACTGGTATAGTTTTGACTGGTCGCCGCAATTTACGGGTGATCCCGATGCCGGGCAGCGGGCGCGGTTGCTGGATGCGCTGAGCGGCCACCTGTTGCGCACCACCAGTCAGATTGATCTCTATCCGGTCGCGGCGAGCGCCGAGATGCTTGCCAGCCTGCGTCGGACCGGATGGTTCGCTTTGTCGCGGCCAATGGGCGGGCGGCATATTTTGCGGGTCGAGGGACGCGATTTCTCAACCTACTGGGCCAGCCGTCCTGGCCGGTTGCGCACATTGGTCAAGCGCCGGGCGCGGGCCAGCCGCTATGATCTGTCGATCAGTAACCGGCTGACCGACGATCTGTGGCGCGATTATGTCGATGTGCATGGGCGCAGCTGGAAGGATGCGGAGCCAGGCCTCGATTTCCTGCGGGCGCTTGCCGAACGGGAGAGCGAGGCTGGCACGTTACGGCTGGGTTTTGCGCGGGACGCCGAGGGGAACAGGGGCCGCGCGGTCGCCACGCAATTGTGGACGGTCGAGAAGGACGTCGCCCTCATCCACAAACTCTCCCATGATCGCGCGCATGACGCCGGGTCGCCCGGCACGTTGCTAAGCCATGCGATGTTTGCGCAGGCCATTGATGGCGATGGCGTTGCGACGATCGACTATGGCACCGGCGACAACCCCTACAAGAGCGACTGGATGGAGCAGCGGGTGCCGCTCCACCGCATCGACGCCTTCAACCCACGCCATGCGTCCAGCTGGCTGCCAGCGGCCCGCACGGCCATTTCCGCGCTTGTCGGATAGGCCGGGAATGACTAGGACGTCGCCCACCATGCGGGCGCATAATTCTCAGCCGGTCGACCGGACCGATGACATCGAGCTTCTGACGCGGGCGCTGTTGCGCGACGTGCTGGGCCTTTCGCAGGATCGGGTCGACGGGTTCGATGCCTACACGCCTTTATTCGGGGCGCTGCCGGAGCTGGACTCCATGGCGGTCGCGGGACTGCTGACCGAGATGGAAGATCGCTTCAACATATTGATCGAAGATGATGATATCGACGGCGAGACGTTCGAGACGTTCGGGTCGCTGGTCGCGTTTGCGCGGGGCAAGGTGGCGCAGTAATATCCGTTCGCCCTGAGCGAAGTCGAAGGGTCCGCCTGAACGTAGTGAAGGCACTTCGCTCCGCTCAGTGGAAGGCTTCGACTTCGCTCAGCCCGAACGGCAGGTAGTCACGCCTCGACCATCGCCTCAAAATCGGCTTCGGCCAGGAATTTCTCCACGTCCAGCGCCGCCATGCAGCCCATGCCCGCCGCCGTCACCGCCTGGCGATAGATTTTGTCGGTGACGTCGCCTGCCGCGAATACGCCGGGGATCGACGTGCGGGTGGTGCCCTTTTCGACCAGCAGATAGCCCTCGTCCATCGGCAGTTTGCCGGTGAAAAGTTCGGTCGCGGGATGATGGCCGATCGCGACGAAGCCGCCGTCGGTCGGCTCATGCGACTTTTCGCCGGTCACGGTATCGATCAGGTCCACGCCGACCAGCCCTTCGGGCGTGCCGCCGCCTACGAATTTATCGACCGCCTTGTTCCACAGAACCTTGATGTTCGGATGGGCGTGGAGCCGTTCCTGCAAAATCTTTTCGGCGCGCAGCGTGTCGCGTCGGTGGATCAGGGTGACGTCATGGCTGTGGTTGGTGAGGTACAGCGCTTCCTCTACCGCGGTATTGCCCCCGCCGATGACCACCACCTTCTTGCCGCGATAGAAGAAACCGTCGCAGGTGGCGCACGCGCTGACTCCCTTGCCCTGCAAATGCTCCTCCCCCTCGACGCCCAGCCATTTGGCCTGCGCGCCGGTGCAGATGACCAACGTGTCGGCGACATAGACGACACCGCCGTCGCCGGTCAGGCGGAACGGGCGCTGCGACAGGTCCACGTCCACGATCTGGTCATACATCATCTGCGCGCCGACATGCTCGGCCTGCGCCTGCATCTGCTCCATCAGCCATGGTCCCTGGATCACGTCCTTGAAGCCGGGGTAATTTTCGACGTCGGTGGTGATGGTCAGCTGCCCGCCCGGCTGCATCCCCTGCACCACGATCGGCGCCAGACCCGCGCGCGCGCCATAAATGGCGGCGGACAGGCCAGCCGGGCCGGAACCGAGGATCAACATGCGGGTCGAATGGGTGGCGGTCATATCAGGCTTTCAGCTGCGATTCGTGTTGATGGGAGAGATAGGCCGTGACGGCGCGCAGGCAAGCGAAGGATTTGCTTGGGAGGCATGAAGCTGGTCGATGGCGGATGAGGCCAGTCGCGGCTTAACTTCGCATATTTCCCGGCAATCGTGATATTTTGTTACGCGGCAGTGATCCTATCGGAAAGCGGACGACAGATATCGGCGTGACAATGTGAAGGAGCCGGTGGAACAGGAATCGTCGCATAAAAGAGAGATATAGGAAAGGCCACGCCCCGCCCAAATGCCCTCATCAATCCAGGACGTTAGGCAAATCCTCGAACCCTTTGCGGAGCGCGGCGCTCCAGCTTTGGGAGATCATGGCGAATTCTTCATTGTCGGCTTCGATGCGGGTGCGGACGCGGAAGTCGAACCTGTCGGTGGGGATGACGGTGAGGTCGAGCGGCATCCCGACCGAGAGGTTGGAACGCAGGGTCGAGTCCATCGATACCAGCACCGCCTTGGTCGCGTCCTCCAGCGTGGTTTCGCGCTTGATGATGCGATCGAGGATCGGCTTGCCATATTTATGCTCGCCAATCTGGAAGAAGGGCGTGTCCTCGGTCGCTTCGATGAAATTGCCAGCGCTATAGACCAGATAGAGGCGCGGTTTGCCGCCGCGGCGCTGGCCCGCGATCATGATCGAGGCGCTGGCACCGGAGCCGCCCATTTCGATGCTTTCGCGATAGCGGGTCTGCATCGCGCGCATCGCGTCGCCGACGATCTGCGCAACGCGGTGCATGGTGCTGCAATTGAGGATGGTTTCGACGTCGGGGTCGAGCTTGGCGTCCTTGATCGCCTTGCTGAGCGTGGCCTTCACCCCCTGGGTGATGGACAGGTTGCCCGAACAGAGCAGGGTGATGGCCCGTTCGCCCTCGACCAGATAGGTGAAGCTCTTACGAAAACGGGCGATATTGTCCATGCCCGCATTGGTGCGGGTGTCGGACAGCATGACCAGTCCCTGGTCAACCCGCACCGCCACACAATAGGTCATTCGTCCCCGGTCCCCGAAAGCTTAAGTCAATGCTGCGCGTCGGACGGCGGGATAGACTGCTGCTGTTGCCGCTGCAACTGCCGTTCCTCGACGCCGTCATCCGCCTGCGCGATACGGACGTCCGCGTCAATCGAGATATCGCCCGCGACCGTGATCGTCCCCCGGATCGGCGCGGCCTCGTCCGCGTCCAGCCCGCTGGCGACGCGCAAATAGCGTTCGGTCACGCAGACGCGGTTGGACGGATCGAAGCCGACCCAGCCCAGTTCCGGCACCAGCGCTTCGGCCCAGCCATGGGTTTCGTGCAATTCACTGCCATCGCCCGCGAGCAGATAGCCCGACACATAGCGCGCCGGAATGCCGAGCGATCGCGCCCCGGCGATGAAGATCTGGGCATGGTCCTGGCACACCCCTGCCCCCAGCGCGAAGGCCTGCGCGGCGGTGGTGGCGGAATTGGTAACCCCGGCGCGATAGCCCACGGCGTCGATGACGGCAGCGGATAGCGCATGGAGCCGGGCGAGCGGCCCGTCGCCTTCGGGCGTGGCGCGCGCCATCGCGGCAATGCCGTCCGACGCGCGGGTCAGCGGCGTATCGCGCAGAAAATAGCGCGGATTGACCCGGCTGACAGGCGCGCCGACCACGCCATGGGTCTCACGGGTTTCGACCAGCCCCTCCGCCACGATCACGGCGTGATCCTGCCGGTCGCGGCGAATCCAGATCGTCTCCATTTCGCCATAACTGTTGAGGCGAAAATCGGTCAGCACATCGCCGTTCACGCTGACCTGCCAGTCCAGTACGGTCTGCGCGGGTGTATCGACCGGCATCAGCTTGAACCGCATCGCCACCCGCCCGGCCGAGGCGTCATAGCGATAGACGGTCTGGTGGCGGACGAGCAATTTCATGAAAGGCTCCCCTTCCCCGGTTCAGCCGAAATGATAGGCCTGGGCGATTTCCCCGCCCAACTGGTTGGTCATTTTCAAGCCATGTTGCACCGTTTCATGCAGGCCGAAGCGGAAGATTTCGCCGCTGTCGAGCTGTTCCAGCGCGGCGACCATCTGCTGCACCGTGTCATGACAGGCGGCCCGTGTGCCGTGCCAGCCCTCCAGCCGGTGCAGGCGATAGGCCAGCTGGTCGTAGCAATAGGCGACGCTGCGCGGGAACATGCGGTTGAGCATCAGGAAATCGGTGATCTGCCAGGGGGTATAGGTGCCGCCATAGACATGATGATAGGCGCGACTGCCCGACAGAGCGTGCAGCACCGACGTCCATTGATAATGGTCGCGATTGCCGCCGATCACTTCGGTTTCAGGCAGCAGAACATAATATTTGACGTCCAGCAGCCGCAGCGTCATCTGCGCCCGCTCCAGTGCGGAGCCGCAGCGCAGGAAATCATGGCCTTCATTACGCAGCTGGCCCGAATGGGTGGCGCCACGGAAGGTCATCACCCGCGTCTTGACCCAGTCAATAAGGGCGGGCAGCTGCTGCCGCGCTTCGCCGACATCATAGCTGTCCAGCTTGCGCCAGCCGTCGTTCAGCGCTTCCCACATATCCTGCGTCAACATGGTGCGCGCAGATTTGGCGTTGGACCGGGCCTTCAGCAGGCAGGATCGGATCGAGCTGGGATTATCGAGGTCCAGCATCAGGAAGGACACGACATCGCTTTCGGTCACCTGCACCCCTTCGGGGAACTGGTGGCCGCTGCCGGTCGCGCGCACGACGGAGCGCCATTCGTCGCGATGATGCGCGCCGGGCAGGATGGCCATGCGTTGCCCCATGGTCAGCAGCCGCGCGGTAGCCTCGGCCCGCTCCATATAGCGCGCCATCCAGTAGAGATTTTCGGCGGTCCGGCTCAGCATGGAATCATGCCCTCTTCTTTCGTCATTCCCGCGCAGGCGGGATACGTCAGTACGCCAAAGGCAATCCATCTCCCGACATCAGCATTGAAAGCACGCTTGGGAGATGGATCCCCGCCTTCGCGGGGATGACGAGTGGGGTGATTGGAGGGTTGAGCCATCATCAATCCTGCATGACCCAAGTGTCCTTCACCCCGCCGCCCTGGCTGGAGTTGACCACCAGCGATCCTTCGGTCAGCGCGACGCGGGTCAGGCCGCCCGGCACCAGCCGCAATTGCTTTCCAACCAGGCAATAGGGGCGGAAATCGGCGTGGCGGCCGACGACGCTGGCCGGGCCGAGTGTGGGGACGGTGGACAGGTCCAGCGTCGGCTGGGCGATGAACTTGCCCGGATCGGCGCGGATGCGGGCGGCATAGGCCTCCACCTCCGCCGCGGTCGATTTCGGCCCGATCAACATGCCATAGCCGCCCGATCCATGGACTTCCTTGGCGACCAGATCGTGCAGATTTTCCAGCACATAGGCACATTCGTCAGGCTTGCCGCATTGCCAGGTCTGGATATTGTCCAGGATCGGCGCTTCACCCAGATAGAAGCGGATCATTTCCGGCACATAGATATAGACCGCCTTGTCATCGGCAATGCCCGATCCGGGTGCCGACGCCAGCGTCACGCCGCCATTGCGATAGACGTTGAAGATGCCCGGCACGCCCAGCAGGCTGTCGGGGCGGAACACCAACGGATCGAGATATTCATCGTCGATGCGACGATAGATGACGTCGACTATCTTTGGTCCCAGCGTAGTTTTCATCCACACCCGGCCTTCATCGACGAACAGGTCCGCCGGTTCGACCAGTTCGACGCCCATCAGGTCGGCCAGGAAACTATGCTCATAATAGGCGCTATTGAGCGAACCGGGGGTCAGCACGACGACGACAGGATCGCCCTTGCACGCGGGCGGCGCGACTTCCTTCAGGCTCTTGAGCAATTCGGCGGGATAGTCATCGACCGGCGCAACGATCCCCTGCGCGAACAATTCGGGGAACATGCGCGTCATGATGTCACGATTTTCGAGCATGTAGGACACGCCCGACGGAGTGCGGCAATTATCCTCCAGCACCTCGAAACTGCCCGGACCCGTGCGGACGATGTCGATGCCGACAATATGGCTATAGACTTTGCCCGGTGGCGAAAAGTCGGCCATTTCCGCCAGATAGGCGCTGTTCTGATAAATGATGTCGGCAGGCATGATGCCGGCCTTCACAATTTCGCCGCGATGATAGACATCGTGCAGGAAGGCGTTGAGCGCGCGCGCGCGCTGGCGGATGCCCTTGTCCAGCACGCGCCATTCCTGCGCGGTGAAGATGCGGGGCAGCAGATCGAAGGGGATCAGCCGTTCGGGATCGCCCCCCTCGCCATAGACGGCGAAGGTGATGCCGATGCGGCGAAAAATCGCCTCTGCCTCGTCCAGTCGACGGTTAAGCCCGGAAATGCCCGTTCGCTCCACCCATTTCTGCACTTCAGCGTAGCAGGGGCGTATCGAACCATCAGGCTCAAACATTTCATGGAAGGGCAAGTTGTCGATCCTCCCTCAGCCCATATGGCCGGTTGTGCATTGCAACATTAGGACTTGGCCCAAAACGGATTGCAACAGAAAAATGACGCAGACCCCCGTGATTGCGCTATTCTTGGCGCAGAACGGCATGGGGACGATGATGCGGGGCAGGAAAACAGGGCTGGTCGCGGCAGCGTTGATGCTGGCCTCCTGCGCTGCGGGCGTGCGGGAACAGATTTATAAAGCCGACGCCACGCCGATCAGCGTAGCACAATGGACCAAGGCACCGCCCCAATCGCTGCCGGTGCGGACCGAGGATGGGCTGGCGCTGACCGGCTATTATTGGCCGGGCGATCCGGGCGATCCCGACGTCATTCTCTTCTTCCACGGGCGCGGATCGAATCAGGGGGTCGCGGCCCGCTATGCCGAGCATCTGACCGGGCGCGGCGATCATGTCATCGTCGTGTCCTATCGCGGCTTTGGCGGCAATCCGGGCAGCCCGACACAGGCCGGGCTGATGGCGGACGGTCGCGCCTTCGTGGCGCGGGCGCGGGAACTGATCGGACCTGGCGCGCATGTCTTTCTTGTCGGCCATTCGCTGGGCGGCGCAGTGGCGCTGCATGTCGGGGCGACGGTGCCGGTGACGGGCGTGGTCACACTTTCCACGTTCGACAAGCTGGAGGAATCGGCTCCCGGTGGCGTGGGCCTGCTGCTGCCCGACAAATGGAATAATCTGGACGCGGCGACCAAGATCCATGCGCCGCTCGTCATGATGCTTGGCACCGCCGATGACCGGGTCGAGCCAGGCCAGGCCGACGCGCTGTTCGCCGCCGCGGGCAAGCCCACCACCCTGCTGACCGTGCCGGGCGCAGGCCATAATCCCGATATGAGCCAGCTTGGCCCGCTGGTGAGCGAGGCGGTGGGCGCGATCGATTCGGGCGCGATGGCGGCCTATCCTAGGGTGCTGCCTGCGGGCTGGAGCGTACGCCGCAAATAAGTTGCGTTTCACCCGCATTACCCCCGTTGACCGACCCGCCCCCGCTGCGTATAGCCCCGCCTCACCGCAGGGCGACACGCCCCGCGCGGCCCCATGGGGCGGAGTAGCTCAGCTGGTTAGAGCAGCGGAATCATAATCCGCGTGTCGGGGGTTCAAGTCCCTCCTCCGCTACCAGTCAAGGGGTTTATCGTGTTGCTTTTACACGATAAACCCCGGACCCCCTCAAGAAAAAACCACTTTTGTTCCCACGTTTAGATTGAGCCGCTATGGCATGATTCGAAACATCAAGGGACGCAACCGGGCCTTTCTAATTGGCAGTTCTCAAGCGTGAACTCCGGTAAATGGAAATAATCTTTTTGCCGTGCAAACTGGCCGATTGCGGAATGGCGTGATCGCGGTTCGGTAGACTGTCATAGCATATGGTGCGCAGCGCCCTACTTTCTACGCCTCAACGGGTGTTGGACGGGACGATCAAATTTCGATTTCGCTTCCAAAAGCGAGCGCCCCGTCTTCAAATAATCGCTCTCAACCGGCCTCAGTCACAGGGGCATTTGGGAAGAAATTGTCCTCTTCCATAAGGTTGACCAGACGGTTCACAGCTTTAGATCCTGGCGTCTGCTTATTATATTCTCGCTTAGCCTGAATTAGCGCGACTAACCGTTTCATCGACTCCCGTTCTCTATGAGGCATCACCTCATACTGTAATAAACGCATCAACTGACCAAGCATTTCGCTTAGATAAAATGCATTTTTATCTGTAGCATTAATGATATCTGTTAGTGCTTCTACCCAATCCCGACCCCGTGCTGTAGCAATACACGTGAAATTCAAAACATTAAGAAATCCTGAGAAGCCAGATGATCGCGCAGAAGCCTTAAATACCGCAGACAGCTTTGTGGACCCATAATCCCGCGATGCCTTTGATATCGCCGCATCGACTAGCGAAGTAATTACCGATACGAAAACTTCGTGGGGCTTGTCTTGAAGACCCTCAGCAGCTCGATCAAAATCGAGAAATGAAATGGCGCCCCATTTGAATCTCTTTCGCTTAGCAAGTTCAGGAGCGAACATTGTTCCAACTTGAAAAACTACTAATATTGCACGGGCTATCGATTCCCAAGCCCGCACCTTAACCGGTCCATCGACATCATCCGCATTCTTCAATGCGTCTGCTAGCATCCATGACTCAGAAAATAAGGCATTCTCTAACTCATTGAACCGTTTAAATGTAATTTGCTGGTTAGACGTCATCGCTTCGGCAATCATTGACGTCTTGAGGTCATCGATTTCTTTCGAATTGGCCGGTCCAGATCGAATTGCTTCTTGAACTGGGAGCCAAAGTTTCTCCTCTTCATCCTCGTCACTCGGCCATATCGCTTTTAGAAGGGGGTCGAAATCAGTCCGGACATATTTATCCGAGAATTCTTCTAGATGGTTTTCTAAGCGCGCTGTCAGCACCGATATTATATCCGAATTCTCCGAACTGAGACCGGTCACAACATCGATCACGGACGCATGCATCAGATGATCTTCAGCATCCAGAAATGCCTTCAAATCACTCGATCTTGGCCAAAGATGTCGGCCAAGAAAGAATATGTAGAAAAATTCGTATCTGAAATAAGTTCCTCCTCTATGTGAGGAAAATATTCTGGACTCTAACAACTCTCCATAGAATGCCTGCGCATCAAACTCGCGCAACGTTCTGACCTGATATTCGTGGCAGAAATTTAGCCATTCTCTTTCATTGAAATCTGATATCTTCCTACAATAGAGATTATACGAAAAAGACGAAAGCACATCCATTTTATTTTTGAAGTTAAAACTATCTATCATGACATCAGAGGGCTTTCTTAAGCTCTCGGCGAGATACCTAGATAATATATCCACTCGGCTAAGCGGCTCAAAGTCACCTTCGCGTTGCAGAACACGAAGGTACATCAGGACATTTGATGGCGTGAGCGGTATTCGCAGTCCGAGAAGATCTGTATAAACCTTATCGACTGCCTTGGATTCCGATATAGGATCACAGGCATCAAGAACAAGCTTGGCAAATTCCCTTATTTGATCCCGCCCCATCGCCCACAAATACAGCAGACTAGGCTTGAAAGGGAGTGAATCTAAATCAACAAGCTGCCCATCTGTGAACCTGCGATTTGGACTGACAAGCACGACTCTGGAGAACCAGCCCGATTTCTTAATCTCAGCAAGAAGGCGTTCGTCTCGCTCTATATCAAAATCATCGAGGATAATCACCGGTTTATCGCCACCAGTGTTTATCTCATCCCCAAACTCCCCTTCCAACTTGCGAATATAGTTCGGTATTTCCCGACAGTTTCTTAATACAGCCTTGCCTTGGTGGCGTAGAATCGCAAGTCTAATAGCTTGGCATAGCGTGGACCCCCCGTATTCTGGCCTTGCATCTATGAGATAGGATCGCTCATCGGCAGCTATTTCATCTATTGATACCGCTTTCTCGTCAGGTTGATCGAGAGATGCCATTTGCGTTCGTGGCATTAGCCGAGGCTCTGCGTAGACGACTTCACCTGACGGCGCGACAAAAAGCCGATCTTCCAACTGCCCTCGCGCAGCATCAATTGCACGATCTGACACTGACGTCCCAATAGGCTGGGCAACACGTGCGGATGACAACGCAAGAGAGGTTGAAGACCGCTTATATGTGTATACCTCTTGGTATGTGGGTGCATGTGGAAACAGCGCGGTATCGAGCGCCCAAGTGGGGCGAGGCCGGTCGATATAACGGATGGGAGTGACAGTTATCTCGTCACCTAAGGCCGTACAAATAAGTGCTGTATTAGGCCATTTTGTAGTTTGATAGGTTGCTCCGGCAGCAAAATATAGCGACGCTCCAGATGAGCCGCGAATATCTTGAACCTCGTTTTCGTGTAGATGACCTGTCATGATGCAATGGAAATTATCGTTCAAAAGCGCCTTGATCGGAGATAGGTCGACTTCACTCATCCAACTTAGCGGATGGTGCATGATAGCGATGGAGATATCGCCATCCTTAGACGATATGCTAGCGACAGCCTCATCCACACTGCGCCGTCCAAGCGTCAAATTGCCACTATCGTGGTCATCCATCGAGAAAATTGCGCTATTAAACAAGCAAGCGTTTATAGTACAGCTTTCAAACTTTAATTGCTCGACGCTATAGCTTTTTGAAAAATCGAATTGTCGTATTCCAGAAAAATATTCATTGTACCAAGCGCCGTAGGCAGCCATTCGATGTTCTATATGAATCATGGTAGACTTACCAGAAAAGTACTGGTCAGAATGTTCGCGCGAAGTGATGGTTCTAGCGAGACCTAAATTCTTGGACCTGTCGACGTCGTGATTGCCGGGCACTATCAGGAAATTATTCTTAGGAACGCCTGCCGCTTTCAGCAAATCATCGAATATTTTACTAGCGGAAATATATTCTTCCGGTTTTCCAGAAAAGGCAATGTCGCCACTTGCAACAATAAAATCAAGATTCCCAAAACGTTCTACCATTGCTGGCAATGAGGAAATAAGCCCGCCAAGAACTAAGTTGCGATCATAAGATTCTTCTGATTTCAAGTGAAAATCGGAAATATGAAGCCAACGTACAGCCGATTTCATCAAAAAACTCGCCCCCATTCTGATATTTCCGCCCACACTATGTCACCACCAAAGGCCGCGCAACTAGTTGTCAGCAAGACAGTTACCTCAAACGCCGTATAAAAAACGAATGGCTTGGGAAGTCCATCGTAGGGTTCGCGCTGCGCGTAGCGAGAACGTGATCTTGGGCCATTTATCTTCTGAACGGCTCTGCGATTCGCTTGATCGGCAAAACTACCTACCTGTTAATCGAAATATGGCGGCTTATGGCATGGGACGACTAGTGCCTGGACGGCAACAATTGGCGCATTCCGTCAGACGCAAGGCCCGTCAATTTCGCACGTTGCCCATGCTTTTTCCCGAATTCCCGCCGCGCGGAACTCTGCGCGGTGGCCTTGTCCACCGACTGACCGACAATCACTGTCGGAATCTAAAAGTACCCGACAACTGAAATCGGAGGTTTTTTCGTCACCGCCAAGTTCCGGCCGTCGCGCCCAAGAGTCTCAACGCTTTCTGATATTGATGGTGCAACGCACCGGCTTGCCTGCTTTGGCGGCTGCCTTCTCGCACGTGGCAATGGTATCGCGGTTCTCACGTGCCAGGTTTGCGGCTTCAACAATTGCCTGCCAGCCTTCTGGATTCCCCGCGCGCATGAGGCGGATACCGGCATCCCATAGTGACGGCTCGCCTAGCGTGCGACGGGCCACCCGTTCCGGCCAAAGCCAGCTTTGCGGGCCGATGCTGGCCGCCCAGCCGGGATAGATCATCCACAGAAGCGACACGGCAAGTGCAGCGCCACCGCCGCAATAGAACATCTGCCAGCGCTGTCCCTGCTTGGTCCTAATGATGCCGACCACGCGCATCTGATCCGCATGGACTTGATGATGCAATTCCAGCGATTTCTTGATGGTTGCCTTGTCCGTCGCTCGTGCAGCATCCGCCGCCACATCAATCCGCTCCGCCATGCTCTCTGGCGTCAACTGCATGGCGGGTGCTTCCATGATTGTCTTCGTCTGCCCGGCCAGCGTCGCGAGATAGCCGTTCATCTTGGCAAGCGTCGGCCCGTAGTCGGGAAATTCGAGGCTCTGCTTCTCGATGGCAATATGCTCAAGCGCGCGGACCATCACGGCCATGCGCCCTTCCAGCCGTTCCTCCATAGCGGCGACGCGCTCCGAGAGATGGGCGAACGCCTCGGCGGCGGCATTGGGCCGCGGTTCCGGCTCCGGTTCGTTCAAAAGGCTTTGCTCGTCGTCCATTTCATGGTCTCCTTGGGTTTAGCGGCTCATGCCGCGACTGATGTCGCGTCCGTGATCGAACGGGATAGAGGAAGCGAGATCGGTGGAGAGGCTGCGGCCCATCGGCTGGCCGATCTCAAGCCCAAGCTCGCGGCTGCGCAGGCCCAGCACCGATTCAAGCTGGGCGTCGCGCTCAAGGCTTTTCGCCATGCCCGCCATCTGCTGCGCGGCACTTTTTGCGCCCCGGAAATTGCCGTCGCGCACAAGCTCGGCATGATGACGCTGCAACTGCTGCCACCCCTCCACGAACCGATCAGCGCGCTGGAACGGGTCCATGCGGATTTCGGTTTCCAACTGCATCGCCCGCACGGCGGCCTGGCCGCGCCCCTCGGCCGCCTCGCGGACAAGCTCCGGGCTGCTGCGGAACGCGCTGTTCAAGTCTGACGAACCTTCGGGGCGGATCGCGTCCAGAGCATCGCGCGCCCTGTCGAACGCCTCACGCTGGTGCGGCATGGCGTCCAGACCTTGCGCGCGCGTCTGCTGGATCGCATCCAGCGCCTTGGCATAGCGCTCCACCGCGCCGCGCACGCCGCCAGCCCGAAGCGGCTGCGGATCATGTTCGGGCTGGCGCTGACCGGCTCGCTCCTGCGCGGACGGCTCGGCCTTGGGCTGGAAGCCCGCGAAAATGTCGCGCTCGTGCTGTGACGGAATTTGGGGCCGGAAGTTGTCGAATATCCCCCGCACTTTCTCGACAATCGGCCTCACGACTTCCGCGATCCGCTCACCGAAGCTAATGCCGCGCCGCTCGGCATATTCTCTTGCTGGATCGGCTTGTCTGTAATCGGTCGCCATGTCCTTGCCGCGCTCGCGTGAGAGCCTGAGGACAAGCCGGGACTGATCGCGAAAATCGTCGCGACCATAATGAAGCGCCATGCCGTCACGATGGCGGGACATGGCGACGTAAGCCCCGTGGCGATCCATCCCCGGCGTTGCCAGCACATGCGCCCTGTCCACGGTCATGCCCTGCGCCTTGTGGATGGTGGCGGCATAGCCATGGTCGACGTCGCGATAGTCCTTCGTGTCGAACGATACCGAACGCCCGTCATCGGTGCGGACGGACATATGGCCTTCGCTTATCTTCTCGATGGTGCCCAGTGTGCCATTCTTCACCTCCAGGCTGCGCTCATTGCGCAAGAACATGATGCGGTCGCCCGACGCGAACAGGCGGTCGCCGCGCTCGGTCTTCACTTGGCGCTCTTCGCCCAATTCGCCCGCGTTGCGCATTGCCGCGCGCGCAGCCTCGTTGAGGTCGCGCACCTCCGCATTGGTGTGGGTGAGGATGATGCGGCTAGCGGCAGGGTTTGCCTGCCGTTCGCGATCCCAGCGCTCGACCAACTCGCGCCGCGCATCCTCGCGTGTCTCGGCCTGATGCACCATGCCTTTGTCGGCATAAGCGGCAATCGCCTCGCCCGTCCTGCCGGTGGCCAGATGCCGCGTGGCATCCTGCTGCCAACCTTCACGCTGGCGGCGAACCTGGGTGATCTCGACGCCGCCGTGGCGCTCATGGATCGCGCGGAACGCCGCGCCTGCCTCGATCGACTGCAATTGCTGCGGATCGCCGACAAGAACAACCTTCGCGCCAACATCGGCGGCATGGGACAGCACGCGCTCCATCTGGCGCGTGCCGACCATGCCCGCTTCGTCGATCACCACTACGTCGCGGGCACTGAGCAAATCGCGGCCCTGCGTCCAGCTATGCTCCATGCTGGCGATGGTGCGGGACGCGATGCCGGAACCATTCTCCAGCCCCTCGGCTGCGATGCCCGCAAGCGCCGCGCCGCGAACATTCAGGCCCGCGCCTTCCCACACGTCGCGCGCCACGCCCAGCATGGCGCTTTTGCCCGTGCCGGCATAACCCAGCACCAGTGACAAGCCGCGCCCGTCCGTTATATGGCGCAGCGCGGCTTCCTGCTCTGCTCCCAGGGCAAGGCCACCCCTCTCGGCGGCGCGACTGGCGTAGGTCGCCGCCGCCGAGAGACCATCGCTCCGGTCCATCGCCAGCCTGTCCGCCGCACGGCTCATCCGCTGCTCGGTCTCGATCATCTCGAACGAGGTGAACCGATCGTCGCCGCGCCCGTCCTTGCCCAGGGCGATCAGGTCCGGCGAATTACGCACCGCGTGCATGGCGGCGTTGAACTGCTCCTGCCCATCGCTATGCCGGTGAATGAACATCGCCATATCGCGGTTGGTGAACGTCGCCTGCTGGTGGGTGATGGCGTTAAGCGCGATGCCGGGATCGGCGATGATACGTTCACCATTCTCCCGCGCGATCTCGCGGTGCATCTCGGCGCGGTCGGCTTCCAGCCCTTGCGCGTCCATCCGGTGTGCAGGACCGCCGATCTTGCTCTGCGGTTCAAGGTCTATGCCCTGATCGGCAAGGCTGCGGTGATCGATGCGCGCGTCTATGTCGAGTTCGGCCAGCCGCGTGTTGACGTGGGTCTCCCAGCGTTCGCGCCAGCGCTCGACATTTGCATGATCGTTCCATTCGCGCACCTTCGCTCCGAAACCAGCGGTGCCGTCCTCGCGCTGCACAACCTCTCGCATGGTGAGCATGACATGCGCGTGCGGCTTGGGCTGGCCGTCCGCGCCTATATCCCAATGCACATTGAGGTCGGCGATCATGCCGCGATCGACAAACTGCGCGGACACGAAATCGCGGGCCAGTTCGATGCCCTGCGCCTTGGTCATTTCACGCGGAATGGCGAACTCGACCTCGCGGGCAAGTTGCGCGTCCTTGCGCTTCTCGAATGCCTCGACATCGTTCCACAGGCATTCGCGGTCGCGCCATTGTTCGGGCGCACCTTCGGGCAACATAATTTCGCTATGCTCGACGCCGGAGCGGGCGCGGAAATCTTGGGGCCGGTCGAGGCGCTCGTCGTGCAGGCGCTCGCCCGCGCGATAGGCGGCGGCGGAGACGGCGGACCGCCCCGCCGCGCGAGAGATGACCTGAACAGATAAATGGAAGATCGCCATAGCGACATACCATTTACACTACTGAGCGCACGTCGGAACGACGTATAAGCGCGCCCTTCTCGAAAATTTCTCGGACGGGACTAGGCGGTGTCAGACTGTCCCGGCGACTCTACTGCGCGATGATGAGGCTTATCTTATCATAGCGTCATCGTCACTCAATGGAGACTTTACGATGCGCAAACCCCGCGATTTTGATTCGGAGCTCAAAGCCCTGGCCGACAAGGCCAAGGCGCTCAAAGAGCGGCGCGTTCGCCAGCTTGGCGAACTGGTGACAGCGACCGGGGCTGATGCGCTCGACGCCGATATGCTGGCCGGGGCATTGCTCCATGCCGTTACGGTGGAAGACGCTGCGACCAAGGAGGGATGGCGCAAGGCGGGCGCAGGCTTCTTTCTCGGCAAAGGCGGCAAGCCTGCGGGCGGACCTTCTGGCCAGCAGAGCGGCACTCTTCCGCAGGGCGGCGGCGCGGCATCGGCTTGAGGCACAAATGGCGCGAACCGACATGCGGGACTGGGCCGTCGCACGCCGTGAGCGCACGCGGCACCTGATCGAATTGGGCGGCCTCGTCATCAAGGCGGGGCTGGTCGATCTGACCGACGATGATCGCGCGACACTCTACGGCGCGTTCCTCACCGTCGCCGACAGATTGCGCGGTGAGGAACGCGCCAACGCGCTTGCCCTCTGGAAGCGCAAAGGTAAGCGGGCGTTCGAGGCGGAACAGGACGGCGGTTAGCGCGAAACCGACAAGCGCACATTGCCGCCCGGTTCTGCCTGATACTCTACCGTCGCCGCTATTGGTGGGCTGCTCTTGTCGCAATAGCGCACGGTGATGAAGTCTTCTCGGATCGCAGGACACAGGCCGGAGCCATAGAGAATGTCCGCGAGCGCGTCGAAGGTCGTCGCCTTGGCGCGATAGGCTCCGGTCCACCGCACCGTCCAAATATCCTCATTGGCCTTAACCCGGTAGCCCGCCCTTTGCGCAACGTCCATGACCGCGCCAAGCACCGTGTCCGCCCGCACGTCGAAGTCCAGCACGGCAGACAGGTCGGCGGGTTCGGATCTGACGGCTTGCGCCGACTTCATCCGCCATAGCGTTGCCTCGGCACCCGCCATGAAGAAGCACAGGCAGACAATCGCCAAGGGCAGATGGTCAACCCAGTCCATTAACCTGTCGGAGCGCCAGAATCGGCGAACGGGACCGAGCGGATTCCATTGGCCTTGTAGCGGGGCGGCACGTCGCACGATCCGCCCTGTCCGTTGCAGCATGTTGGCGCGACGCACGGGCCGGGAAAGCGCTATCGCTGTCGTCGGCGCTGGCGGTGGTGGAAGCATCGGCGCTGGCAGGCTTTCGGCAAGCAAAGCCTGATGATCCGCGAAGGCGCACGCTACCCGGTCCTGCAATATTTCCACGCGCCTAAAAGCCCATGACAGTTCCTCGCCCGAAATGCGGTATGATCGCCCATAGCGCGCTTCGACATAAGCGCGGCGTATGCAGCCGAACGCGCGCCGCTCGAACCGGCTGTCTCGCGGCCATGCCGAAGACAAGCGCGGGTCCAGCGCTTCCGCCGCCTCGCGCAGTTCATTGAGCGCATGGGTGCGCGGGGCATGTAGGCTGATCGACCGCAACACGCACAGATAGAAATGCTCGCAGGCCTGATGCAGCATCAACGCTGCCAACGGCGCATTGCCCCGGTCCTGATAGAAAGCCGCGCCTGCTAGAAATCCGGTGCCGCGCTCATGCCACCGGATGAACTCCAACGCACCCCGGATAGCCCGTTCCCGCACCGGCAAGTGACACGGCTCTTTCAACCGCAAGCCTTCCATCTGGTATAGGGCGATTCCCTGTTCGGCGATGGTGACGAAATGCGGGACGCCTTCGGCAAGAGCGCCGTTTAGCCGCTCAAGGCTTTCGACCACCAGCCGAACCGGACGGGTAATTTCGCCATGCTCCCATGCGCGGCGAAGGCGGTCACGCACCAGCCGCCAGTCGCGTTCGCTGCGGGCAAGGCGGGGATAGTTGACGATCGCCAGCAGGCGGAACGCTTCCCCCGGCGCGATGTCATCCCAATCCTTCTCGGCATGGGGGCCGTGCAGGATCAGGGTAAGGATGCGGCCCGCCCGGAAATGTTCGGAACATCTTCCTTTCGTCGTTTCCTCGAACGCCTCGAACAGGATCGTGGTGACGTTGAGAAGCTCCTCCGTGATGGGCGCGGGAAGATGATCGGTATCGGTGCGCAGCATCATGACCGCGCCCCCTGTGGGCGGCGCTGGCAAGCCTTCGGGCGCGAGTGGCCGGTCACGTCATGCACGCGATCCACCAAGGCTCGCACGAGGGGCGTGATCGTGGCGGGAATGAAGCCACCCGTGCGGGGTCGGTCTTCCTCCCAATCATGATAATGATAGCCCCATTTCCAATAGGGCGAGAGAACCGCCGCCAGCCGCTCCATGTCAGGGCAGTCATGGGCAAAGCCGCACGCATTGGCGTAGGCCAGCGCCTTGGCGATGTCCTGTTTGATGTGGCGGGCGTTCCACGCATCGGCAAAGCCCATGTCCAGTAGATAGGCGCACAGGGCTTGCTGGGTCACAAAACCGGCCTGATGCAGCGCTTCCTTTGCATGTCGCGGCTCAATGAGGAAATCCGCTTCCAGCGTGGTCATCCACCGTTCCGCATTGTGATAGCGGAAGCGGCTTATGCTCCGGCCATCTTTCGTCCGCTCGATCTTCACCGGTTCGTCTTCGTAGCGTTGGTGAAGGGCCGCCAGTGCGCCGCCCCAGGGCGAGCCAAACGCCGACGCGGCAACGGGCGCGATAGCTAATCCGCGCAGCAGGGCGCGGCGGGATTTGGAGACAACCATACGCACCTCCGTTCCGCATCCATCGCAAGGAAGTGAAATATGACGGGCGGATACGGAACGGTCCCGGCACTCCCACATGATTCGCGATGCCGGTCGCGCAATAGCTTTCCGAGAAAGCCTTTGCGCCGTATACGCCATCGTTTAATCAATAAACGATGGCGTATATTGAAATAAACGATGGCGTCAATGGGTTTGATTTGGAAATTGCCATTGGACCCGATAGCGACAGGTCGATGGGACGCCCGCCACTTGGAATGAAGCCGACGACGATCAGGCTAACTACCGACACGATCCGTCGTATCGAGTCGCTTGTCGGCAACCGAAGGCTAGCCCTGTTCATTCGCGAGGCTGTGGAGAACGAGCTAAAGCGCCGCGAAAATCCGGAAGCGCTCCAGGGTCAGGGCAACCCCTGACGGAAAGCACTTTTGCGGCGGTTGTCATTCGCCTGGCCGATCCGAAAGGGATTGATTGTTGAGCACGGCCAGCGGTGGCGTATCCACTCGGTGGGGATTTTCACAGCATCAGCCCCAGGGTGCGCGGCTAGCGACCGAAATTAATGCTTTTCCGATTGTCGAGTGTGCGCCACATTCCGTCGTTCGACAGCGATCACGCCGCGCCTGGAGGCGGACATTTATTTGACCTATCTGTGACCATTCAGCCGTTCTCGAGGATGGAGGGCACTGCCGGGGGACGATGAAGCCAGACGTTCGATCGGGTCCGCCGTTAGCACTACGAGCCGCACCTTGGCCATGCCACATGAAGGCGATCCGCGCCGGGCTTTGCAGATCGAGATAATTATGCTTTTTCTCGATACAGTCATTTGTTTGGGAAGAAGATTGCCATGAGCGACGCGCCATTGGGAATGGACTTCGATACGATGAACGAGGCCGACGTTCGCGAGATCATCGTCCGCCCCTTGCTGCATCGGCTTGGCTATCGGCATGGGACCGAGGCCAACATCCGCACAGAGGTCAGCCTGCGTTATGGTTATGCTTTTTTGGGCCGGAAGAAGCCTGGAAAGGACGTGGAACTGCGCGGTCGCGCTGACTATATCTGCGAAGTCATTTCTTATGGCCGGTGGATAGTCGAGGTTAAGGCCCCCAACGAGCCGCTCGATCGCGACACCGTGGAGCAGGCGCACAGCTATTCAGTCCATCCTGATATCAACGCCAATTATTTCCTGCTCTCAAACGGGCGCGAATTCGCGCTCTACCAGACCGGCAGTCTCGATCAGCCAGCTCTCGCATGGTCGTTTGCGAAAATGGAGCAGAATATCGTCAACCTGCATAACGTTGTCGGGCCCGAAGCGGTAAGGAAGCGAGCGGCTGTCCTAACGGTCGATCCGGCAAAGCCCCTGGGGAAAGGCGTACCTTCGAGCGTCACCATCATAGGTGGCGAAGTCGTATTCGAGGAGCACGCGACAAACACGCCGCTGGTGCCCAGACACATGATCGAGGGTTTGCGCCTTCCGGTAACCGGTGCGTTTGTCAGGCGGGCCGACGATGGTCGCCTTCACGCCTTCGTAAAGACAGCGAGCGCCTCTCCTATGATGGGGCTGATCGGTGACATGGCAGGAGCGCAGGACGAATATGATTTCTTCTGCGCCGACGAGTATCTGTCGACCGATCCCGAGAAGCCATCAATCTTCCAGAATCTTTATGAGAAGCGTGTAGCGCCTGGCACTCTTGTCAGCGGACCGATGGGGACACAGCCGATGCCCTTTGGTTTCTATCTCAAAGCCTTCACCGAGGCGGTCGGTTTCGTGCAGGACGATTATTTCCGCGGCACCATGCGGCTTGAATATGATCTGATCGTTAAGGGGCTGCGCGGACAGGTTCGAGCCATGATCGAGCAGATGACTGGGCCGATCCCGGAGCGATCGCAATTTTCCGGAATGGGCCGCTACGAGATTCGTTTGGGCTGACAGTCACTGTCCCTGACCATGTCACCGGGGAGCTCAATCTGTTCTTTGCCGTTGGGCGGCAGCGGCAATGCCTGGGAGGGTGTGTGTGCGTTTGGCCTGAATGCGCCAATTGCAGACGTCCATGACAGCAATTTTTGCTTTCACAAGCTGCCATTCGTTCAGGAGCGCTTGGAGCGCGCCCGTCACACGCGTGAGATCGCATCCAACTAGCGTCGTTAGAAACCGGCCTTTGGTGCGACATAAAATTTGGTAAAAATTCCGGCTTTGGTTGCTGGTTGAGCCTGCATCTTGCAGAAGGCGGTTTGCCCACAATGCGCGAGGTCGTGGGGTAGGTGAGTTTCTGGGGGAGTAATCGGATTTGTCGCGGCTAACTGATCTAATAGCACAGGCTAAGGCAAAAGACCCCACGTTGGGATCGGAGTTGGAACGCGAGTTCAAGGTTCTTTCGTCTCGCCGTTCATTCGGCCTCAACTTTGAGCGGCATCGCCCCGAAAGCGTGGAACTTCCCGGCAGGCCCGTCCGCAAGGGCGACAAGGTTCATATTCTGCCTCCTCGTGGAACGACGGCCAAGGGTGATCAGCGCCTTTGGAAGGTGACGGGGTTTGAAGCGTCCCCCAATGGCCGCATGGCCAAGCTGGAATTGCTATATTCGGTAGATGTCGAACGGCAGAGCGTTGTGGTTGCCGACCTGATCGTGGTCGCGGAGTTCAAAGACTATATCTACCCTGGCCTTGTCAGCACGGGCAAGGTTCAGCGTGGCGGCACCAAGCCGTTTCATACCGTGATCAACGGGGAAAACTTCCACGTTCTTGAAGCCCTGACGTTTACGCATCGGAGTAAGATTGACGCGATTTATATCGACCCGCCCTACAATTCGGGCGCAAAGGATTGGAAGTACAATAACAATTACGTTGAGTCCGAGGATGTGTACCGACATTCAAAATGGCTAGCCATGATGGAAAGAAGGCTTTTCATCGCGAAAGAGCTTCTCAATCCCAAAAAGTCCCTGCTTATGGTGACTATTGATGAGAAGGAGTATTTGAGGCTCGGCCTGCTTCTAAAGCAGACGTTTCCCGAGGCAAAAATCCAAATGGTGTCTTCGGTGATTAGCCAAAAAGGCGTTGCGCGCGACATAGGCATGAACCGAGTTGATGAGTACATTTTCTTTGTCTTTTTCGGTGCAGCCAAGCTCCAGCAACTGGACCCGGCGTTTTCCGGCCACGAGCGGGCCGCGACAAGGACGCAGGTATGGTATCCCTTCTTGAGGACTGGCTCAAACAGCACAAGGGACCACTCACCGGGGTGCTTTTATCCTGTGCTCGTTGATCAAAGCGGTGCTGTGAAGGGGTGCGGAGTTTCTTTGCAGAAGGGCGAAAGCCCCTCCCAATATGTTTGCCCAGAAGGGCTCACTCCAATTTGGCCTTACAAATCTGGTGCCCAAGAGGGGGTTTGGCAGGGTAGTACCGCGACGTTCGGGCAACTTCTTTCTGAGGGGATGATCAAACTTGGCCGTCCCGACGCCAATGGCGTGCGACCGGTAATGTACATCAGGACCGGTATGGGAGATCGGATCAAAAGAGGAGAAATTTCGGTCAGCGGACGAGATGAGTTTGGTGCTATTATTGTTTCAGCCTTCGAAGGTTCGCAAGTCCAAGGTTCACGCACACAGTGGAATAACTTATCGCATGATGCCACTCTTTATGGCTCTAATCTCAATAAGTTATTCGTTCCTGGACGTGGCTTTCCCTATCCCAAAAGTTTGTATGCTGTTGAGGACACTCTGAGGTGGTTTCTGATCGCATTTCCTACCGCGACAGTTTTGGACTTTTTTTCAGGCTCAGGAACCACGGCCCACGCCGTAATGCGCCTAAATCGCCAAGATGGCGGTAAACGCCAGTGCATTTCGGTTACTAATAATGAGGTCGGTGCGGATGAACAGGCCAAACTCGGGAAGAGTGCACTACGGCCCGGCGATGCCGAGTGGGAAAAGTGGGGTATCTGCGACTACATCACTAAGCCCCGGATAGCCGCCGCTATCACAGGGAGAACGCCCGAGGGCGAACCGATAAAGGGCGATTATAAATTCAACGATGAATTTCCGATGGCCGATGGCTTTGAAGAAAACGCTGAATTTTTCACACTCACTTATGAAACGCCAGTTGCCGTCAGTCATAACCGCGCCTTTGAGCGAATTGCGCCGTTGCTGTGGATGCGAGCCGGGAGCGAAGGCCGTAGGATCGACAAGTTGCCCGATCAAGGTTGGGAGGTTGCTGATAGCTATGGCCTGCTGATCGATCTTGATAAGTCAGCCGCCTTTGCCGGAACGATTGAAGGCAAGGAGGCAATCCGCGTTGCCTATGTCGTCACCGACGATGACCGCCGCTTTCAATCCGTGGTGCGGCAGCTTCCCGGATCGGTGGAGCCTGTCCGGCTCTATGAGTCCTACCTGACCAACTTCCGCTTTGCGATGGGGCGCTGACCAATGAAATACACCCTCATCGAAGAATATCAGACTCCGGCTGTTGCCGATGTTCTCGACCGCCTGAAAAAGGCACGCAAGCGGTGGCATGAGGACGGTGACAAGAACGCCTTTTCGCTGACTGCCACCACAGGCGCGGGCAAGACGGTGATGGCTGCTGCCGTTATCGAAGCCCTGTTTTTCGGCAGCGATGATTTCGATTTCGTGGCTGATTCCGGCGCGGTGGTTATCTGGTTCAGCGATGACCCCTCTTTGAACGAGCAATCCAAGTGGCGGCTTAGCCAGGCATCGGACAAGCTGACTGTTTCCGACCTTGTGACAGTGGACAACAGCTTTGGCCGGGAGCGGTTCGAGCCGGGCAAGGTCTATTTCCTCAACACGCAGAAGCTGGGCAAGAACAGCCTGCTTGTTCGCGGCCATGATCCCGATGATGCAGCGATTGAAAGGGACGGCATGGGCGAACGGCTTATGCCGGACCTGCGATCCCATACTATTTGGGACACGATCAAGAACACCATCGAAGATCCCGATCTGACGCTCTATCTGGTGCTGGACGAAGCCCACAGGGGCATGAAGGAGGGCAGCGCAAGCGGTAAGCCTACTATCGTCAGGCAGCTTATCAACGGAACGCGGGGCGTGCCGGGTATCCCCGTTGTATGGGGCATCTCCGCGACCGTGCAGCGGTTCAATGATGCCATCGCTGAAATGGTCGGTCATGTCAGACTGCCCAACGTGGTGGTCGATGCCAAGAAGGTGCAGGACTCCGGCCTGATCAAGGACACGATCAATCTGGACGTGCCGGACGAGGTTGGGGATTTTGCAACCGTCCTGTTGAAGCGCGGTACGCGAAGCCTTCGGGATATTTCCGAGGCATGGGCCAATTATGCCAAGGAACAGGGGGAGCCGGATACGGTCAAGCCATTGATGGTCCTACAGGTGCCCAACTCCCCCGATCCCAAGGAAATCAGCACTTGGCTGGACGCGATATACGCGGAATGGCCCGACCTGCCCCATGACTGCATAGCCAACGTGCTTGGCGAACACAGGACAGAGACGTTCGGCAGTCGTTCCGTGCCCTATATCGAGCCGGAGCGGGTTCAAGAGCGTGATGACATTCGCATTCTGATTGCCAAGGACGCGATCAGCACAGGTTGGGATTGCCCACGCGCCGAAGTGATGGTTTCGCTTCGCGCTGCCACAGACCGGACGCATATCACGCAGTTGCTTGGTCGCATGGTGCGTTCCCCGCTTGCTCGACGCATCCCCGGTAATGATCGCCTAAATGCGGTGGACTGCCTGTTGCCTAAGTTCGACAAGAAGTCGGTCACGGCGGTGGTCAATGCGCTCATGTCCGGCGGAGAGACGGGCGAAGATTTGCCGCTGCGCCGTGTTCTCATTCGTCCCATTGAGGTTCTACCTAACCCGGACATTCCCGAGGCGGTATGGGATAAGCTGTTGTCGCTACCGTCGCAGACCTTGCCCAAGCGGCTGGCCCGCCCGGTGAAGCGACTAACCGCACTGGCCCATGAACTTGCCCACGATGGCTTGCTCCCCGATGCTGGCAAGAAAGCCCATGCGGAAATGCACAAGGTTCTTGATCAGGTGCGAACCGACCTTGCCCCCAAGATCGCCTCCATGCGCGCCGCCGTGATGACCGTTGAAGGGCAAACTCTCAAAGCCGACGTTGCCAGCCAAGGCATGACGTTCAACGACTTCGTTGAGGTGGCCGATTATGCGGTGATCGAGGATGCCTACAAGCGGGCAGGCCGGATCATCAGCCCCGATCTCGCCACAACGTATAGCGAGCATCTGGCGGCGAAGGATGAGGATGCAGAGGACGAAGAGGATGCCCTGATCGACGCCCATACCGATGTTGCGGCATTGGGCCTGATCCCGGAAATCAAGGACGTGCTTGAAACTGCTGCCGAGGCGCTATCAAACCAGTGGTTGAACGAATATCGGGACGCGATTGCCGCCCTCACCGACGAACGGCAGGAAGCCTATCGCCAAATCCGGGAACTGAGCGCCAATCCCTTGGATGTATTCCTTGCCCGCCCGAAGGCATGGTTGCAGCCGACGATGGCACGGGAAGCCAATGGCACGGAAACGCCATTGCCCCGGTATGAAAAGCATATGCTTTGCGACGGAGACGGACTATTCCCCGATGAATTGAACGTATGGGAACGGGCGGTGCTTGAAGCCGAAGCAGCCAAGGACGGCAGAGTTGCATGGTATCGCAACCCGGCCCGTGCCAGCCAAGACTCCTTGGGCATCGTTTATGATGACGTGGACGACAAGCGAATTGTCCGGCCTGATTTCGTGTTTTTCAGCCAAAAGGCCGATGGCACCATCGTTGCCGACATTGTTGACCCGCATGGGCATCACCTAGCCGACTCCCTGCCCAAGCTGCATGGCCTCGCCCAATATGCCGAGGCGAACGGGCATCTTTATGGGCGGATTGAGGCTGTTTCCGAGGTGGAAGGGCGATACCGCGTGCTTGACCTTCAAAAGCCGGACGTGCGGGCGGCGGTCTATGCAGCGGGAAGCGCCAAGTCTGCTTATCAGGGGCCCAAGTCGGCGTCATACGATGCTTGAGGGGTAATCCCTGCTGCTGTTCGAGGGACGATTGCATTCGAAGCGATTAAATTGTGCGGGCCAAGCCCAAGCTGGAGATTGATTGATGGGCTGGGATGATGTCCTCAAGGTTGTCGGGGCGCTGGGCGGAATTGGCGTGTTGTCCGCCGGAATATCGGCATGGATAGGCACCATCGTATCATCCCGGGTAATCCAGCGGCAGAAAGCGAAACTTGATGAGCAACTAGAGACGCATAAAGATTTGCTGCTTAGGGAGGCTGACCAAAATCGCTTAATGCTCAAGCGACAGGAACTCATGTTCGAACGCGAGTTTGAGGCGGCGGCGGCTTTTTTGAAAGTGCATGGAAGCGTTGTGCCGGACGCGTGGGCACCGGATTTGGATTGGTCCGATGCACAGGTGCGAATTGCCGAAAACCTTTCTTCGCACGAAAGGCGGTTGAAAAAGCTACTTGATCAGCATTCCGTGGCGCTAAGTAAGGAAGCGCGGAAATTGATAGGATCAGCGAAGGCCGAAGCGAACAGCGGATCATTCGAGGTAGCCCAAGAAACCAAAGAGGGAGACTACCAACCGGGTGATTACCCCAGCCAAACGGTTTGCAAGATTGTCGATGAATTTTATTCCCTTATGGAAAAAGCCGAAACCCAAGTCCGTGAAGACCTCAAGGCAGGATCGTTTCGAACTTGATGATCCCGCATCGTAGATGTCAAACCGAGCGCAACACTGACCTACTAGCGGAGGCGTTGCCGCCGTCGTGACTGGTGGCCAACGGAGAGGTGCCTATGGTCTCACGCAACAGAGACGGCGCTCTAACCGAAGCTGAAACGCCCATTGTAAAGGCGTTGCTGGCGAAAGGCTGGCGTGGGCAAGACATTCAAGCCTTGGTCAACATCGGACGCGAAGCCACCGTTAACAGCGGGCGGATATCCGCATTTACCGTATGCATCCGGTGAGAACCGCGGATCAGGCCGCTTGGCGTTGATCGTCTGTGGC